>PMVV01000244.1 GCA_003166475.1 Bryobacterales bacterium
GCGCAAAGCGCCCCTTGCCAACCGCCCCGAATTCCCCCCACAATGAATCGTGTACCTCTCTCTTAACCCAACCGTGGTCGCCGGCCGCGTCCCCTGGCCCGAGTTCGCCCGCCTTGCCGCCAAGGTCGGTTATCCTGGCGTGGACGTAGATCTCGCCGCCGCCATGAAAGCCGGCCTGCCAGCCACCAACAACCTCCTGGACGATTTGAAGATCAAGCCGGCCGCCGTGAATTTCCCCGTGGAATTCCGCAAGGACGACGGCGCCTTCCGCCAAGACCTGGAAAAGCTGGGCGACGCCGCGTCGTTCTCCGCCGCCATCGGCTGCCCCCGCATGATCACCTGGATCATGCCCTCCAGCAAAACGCCCAAAGCCGAGTTGCGCGCCCTCTATCTGAAGCGCTTCCGCGCCTGCGCCGACGTGCTGGCGCGCTCCCACGTCCGGCTGGGCCTGGAGTTTCTCGGGCCGCTGCACCTTCGCCAGATGGAGCCTCACGAGTTCATCTGGCGCATGCCCGAAATGCTGGCCTTCGCGCGCGAATGCGGTTCCAATGTGGGTCTTCTTTTAGACGTGTGGCACTGGTACCACGCCGGCGCGACCACCGCCGATATCGTCAAAGCCGGCAAGGACGGCATCGTCCACGTGCACTTCAGCGACGCGCCCAAACTGCCGCCCGATCAGATCCGCGACAACGAGCGGCTCATGCCCGGCGAGGGAGTCATCGACCTGAACTCATTCCTGATGGCGCTCCACGAAATCGGCTACCAGGACGCCCTCAGCGTGGAAGTCTTCGGCCGCCACCTCAAGGATATGACGCCCGAAGAGGCCGCGCGGCTGGGTCTCGAAACATCCCGCGCCGTGATGCGGAAGGCCGGCGTTGCCTGAGCAGCCGCTAGCGAATCTGCTGACCGAGCAGATCAACCCCGCCTCCGATGGCATCGATGCGCTGCCCACCGCGCGTGTCCTCGAAATCATCAACGCCGAGGACCACAGTGTGGCTGGTGCCGTCACGCGCGAGCTTCCATCCATTACCCGCGCCGTCGACGCCATAGTCGCGGCCATCCAGCGCGGCGGACGCCTGTTCTACATCGGCGCCGGCACCAGCGGACGCCTGGGTGTCCTGGATGCCGCCGAGTGCCCGCCCACCTTCAGCGCCGATGCCGAATTGGTGCAGGGCATCATGGCGGGTGGCGAGCAGGCCTTGGCGCACGCCACCGAAACCACCGAGGACGATCCGGCCATCGGCGCGCGCGACCTGCGCGAGCGCGGCTTCACCGCGCGCGACGTGCTGGTCGGGATCGCCGCCAGCGGCCGCACGCCCTATGTCCTCGGAGCCGTCGCCGAAGCCCGCCGCTTGGGCGCGGTCACTGCGGGCATAAGCTGCACGCCCGACTCGGAATTGGCACGCGCCGTGCACATAGCCATCACGCCGCTGACCGGCCCGGAAATCGTGGCCGGCTCCACGCGCATGAAAGCGGGCACCGCCACCAAGCTGGTCCTGAACATGCTCACTACGGCAACATTCATCCGGCTCGGATATGTCTACGGCAACCTGATGGTAAACGTGCAACCCAAGAACGTAAAGCTGCGCGACCGTGCCATCCGCATCGTCGGCAAAGCCGCAGGCGTAACCAACGAGGTTGCCGAAGTCACGCTCGAAGCCGCAGGAAACAAAGTCCCGACGGCCATAGTCATGGCCAAAACAGGAGTAAACTGCGAAGCCGCCGAGCGCCGTCTAGCCGCCGCCAACGGGCGCATTTCACAAGCGCTCGGAACCACAGATGAACACAGATGAACACAGATAAAAACAAAACCAAACTAGGAGCCCGCCACTTACAATGTCTTCGCTTTTATCTGTGTGCATCTGTGTCCATCTGTGGTTCCATTGTGTCGATCGGAAATTATGGATAAATTCGTAATCAAAGGCGGCCCTCGTTTGCAGGGCGAGATCCCCATCGGTGGATCGAAGAACTCGGCGTTGCCGGCCCTGGCGGCAGCGCTACTTACCGATGAACCGGTCACCCTCCGGCGCATCCCCCGTGTCCGCGACATCCGTACCATGCAGCGTCTGCTGGTCGATATCGGCAGCCATGCGGAAGTCGACGGCGAGACCATCCGCCTCGACACGCCACGCATCGTCTCGTCGGAGGCCCCCTATGAGCTGGTGAAAACCATGCGCGCCTCCAGCCTGGTGCTGGGCCCGCTGGTGGCCCGCACGGGGCGCGCGCGCGTCTCGCTGCCCGGCGGGTGCGCCATCGGCGCTCGTCCCATCAACTTGCACCTGCACGGTCTGGAACAGTTGGGCGCGCGCATTCACCAGTCCCACGGCTACATCGAAGCGGAAGCTCCCGAGGGTCTGCGCGGCGCAACCATCCACTTCGACCGCATCACTGTCACCGGCACCGAAGACCTCGTCATGGCCGCCGTGCTGGCCCGCGGCGAGACCATCCTGCGCAACGCCGCGCGCGAGCCCGAGGTCGCCGATCTGTGTGCGCTGCTGGTGAAAATGGGCGCGCAAATCGAGGGCGCCGGCACTTCCACCATTCACATCCGCGGCGTCGAAAAACTGCACGGCGCGGATCACACCATCATCGCCGACCGCATTGAGGCGGGCACCTTCCTTATCGCCGGAGCCATCACCGGCGGCGATGTGACGATCGCCGATTGCGTGCCCGAACACGTGGGCGCGCTGGTGGCCAAGCTGCTGCAGGCCGGCGCCGAAGTCACCCAGACCGGCGCCACCAGCGTGCAGATCTGCGCGCCCAAGCGCCTCAGATCCGTGGACGTGACCACCGAAGAATACCCCGGATTTGCCACCGATCTGCAGGCGCAATACATGGCCCTCATGACCCAGGCGCAGGGCATCGCCATCGTGGTCGAGACCATTTTCGAAAACCGCTTCATGCACGCCCAGGAGTTGGCCCGCATGGGCGCGAACATTCGGCTGGAAGGCCGCCAGGCCATCGTGGCCGGACCATCCGAGCTGACCGGCGCGGGCGTGATCGCTTCCGATCTGCGCGCCAGCGCGTCGCTGGTCCTGGCGGCGCTGGCCGCGCGCGGCGAGACCGTCATCGACCGCGTCTACCACATCGACCGCGGCTATGAGAAAATCGAGGCGAAACTGGCCCGCGTAGGCGGCCAAATCCGAAGGGTGGAGTAAACATGGTTCATAGTGCGGGGTTCCTGGCGATAGTCAATGACGCGAAATCGCGCGTGAAGGAAATCGATATCGAAGGCTACCGCAAGATGCAGGCCGCGGGCGAACCGCACCTGCTGATTGACGTCCGCGAGGACCACGAATGGGCCGCCGGCCACGCGGCCGGCGCACTGCACCTGGGGAAGGGAATCATCGAGCGCGATATCGAGGTCCAGGTGCCGGACAAGAGCACCCGCCTGGTGCTGTACTGCGGCGGCGGATTCCGCTCCGCACTGGCCGCCGACAACTTGCAGAAAATGGCTTATACCGATGCCATTTCTCTCGATGGCGGATGGAAAGCCTGGCAACATGCCGGCTTGCCCGTGGAGAAATGAACTGGACGCCATCCTCCTCTTTCCCCACCAGAACGACTGGACCGCGTGGCTAGCCGCCAACCACGCCATATCGCCCGGCGTCTGGCTGCGCCTCGCCAAGAAGGGATCTCCCATCAAGTCGCTGTCCTACGGCGAAGCCCTCGAAGAAGCCCTCTGTTACGGCTGGATCGACGCCCAGAAGAAGCCCGAGAGCGAACACGCCTGGCTGCAGCGCTTCACTCCGCGCCGCCCCAAAAGCATCTGGTCCAAGGTAAATCGCGAAAAGGCCACCGCGCTCATCGAAGCGGGCCGCATGCAGCCCCCTGGGCTGGAACAGGTCGAGCGCGCCAAACAGGATGGCCGCTTGGATGCGGCCTACGATTCGCCCGGTAACGCCGAAGTGCCGGACGATCTGCAGACCGCCCTCGATCGCAACGCGCGGGCCAACGCCTTCTTCCGCACTTTGGACCGCGCTAATCGCTATGCCATTCTCTGGCGCATCCAGACTGTCAAGAAGTCCGAGACCCGCGTGCGGCGCATCCGGCAGTTCGTCGAGATGCTGGAGCGCCACGAGAAGGTGCATCCGGGCTGAATCACCACATCGACAGCAACCCCACGCACCGCCAAGCCACATACCCCAGTGGGATCGCCTCCACCCACCGCACCTGCCTGGGAAAAAACCCAGAGCGGATCGCCACCGCACAAGCCACCCCAGCCGTCACCCAGTAAGGATTCAGCCCGCCGGAAAAGCCCAGCGCGTACCCCGCGATGAGCGCGTAACCAGCCAGCGGCCAGTTGGAGGCCAGGGATCCTCGCCAGCGCCGCCACGCCAGCGCCAGGGTCAACGCCAGCACCAGGAGCGTAATGCCATTGAACAAAGTGAACGGGTAGTGCCCCATGCGCCTCAGTTTAGCCCCGCCTGGTGACGCCGCAGCGCGCGCAAGCGTTCCTCGATTTCGGCCCGGCCGGCCGCCTCGGGCGCCAGGCGCAAGTAGGTTTCCAGGTCGCTGCGCGCCGCAGCCGGATTTTGCAGTTGCAGGTGAACCAGTCCACGCTGCTTGTATTCCTCCGCGGAGGCCGGGTCGGCCGTCACCAGCAGGTTCAACGTCTGCAACGCCTTTCCGTACGCCCGCCGCTGGAGGTAAACGCCGCGCAGATTGTTAAGCATTCGCATCAGGATCTGCCGCTGGCTGGCGGGCCCAAGCATGCGCGGGTCGTCGCTCAACGGGACGCCCGCCGCTTCCCGGGCCAAATCGAAGCATTCCGGCTTTGTCAGCAACCGGCCGCCGTGGAACACATCGATGAACGCCGCGAAATCCGCGTCCCGGTATTCGACCAGAAAATGACCCGGCAGACCGATGCCGTAAACCGGCCGGGCCAGCCGTCGCCCGATCTCCAGATACACCACTGCCAGCGTGATCGGTATGCCGGTGCGCGCGGTAAGCACCTCGTTCAGGCAACTGTTGCGCGGGTCGTAATAGTCGGCGGCGTTGCCAGTGAATCCCAGTTCCTCGAAAAGGTATCGGTTCGCCATCTGCACGTAGCCGGACCCGCTGGCGTGACCGGCCAGACGCACGGACAGTTCGCTGGCGTGGGAGTCCAGAATGCCGACGAACGGCTCTGGGTCCAGGCTGGGATACTCGATGCGGGCGACTTCAAGAGCCGCCCGATCCAAGCCGGTTTCCTCGCTGCGGCCCGTGAGCAAATCGATCAAACGCTGCATGGCAGTCTAAAATAGCACCATGCACCGAACGCTCTGCTGCGCGCTTCTCGCCACCCTGTCGAGCGGCGTCCTGGCTGGCCAGCCGCCGCGGTTTTCCGAGCGCACACTGCGGAAGTTGCGTAACGAAGCGGTAACAGGATACGCTCTAAAGGAGCGCACGCTCGTTACCTGGGGCGACCGGCTTCTGTGGAGGAGATTGCCGCAAGGCAATAATCAGGTCGTCCGCGGTCGCGGGCGTGCGTTTGCCGAAGGCGGCTGCCTCCTCGACGTGGATGGCGACGGCAAACTGGACATTGTCGTCAACGAAGGCGGCCCGGAATCCGATCTGGTCTGGTATCGCGCGCCGCAGTCTGGCGCCCAGTGGACGCGCCACGTCATCGATACCGGCGTCGACGCGCCGGATATGCTGCCCGCCACCCTGCTCGGCCATCGCGGGGTCCTGCTGATCCATAAGCGCGCACAGGTGCGCTTCTACGAAATCCCCGCCGATCCCGCGGCGCGCTGGCCCTCGCAGGATGTTTATTCGTTCTATTCGCCGTCGCACCAGGGCGGCCTCCGCATGGCGGATATCGATGGCGACGGGCGGCCGGACGTTCTGGCGGGCATGTACTGGATCCGGTCGCCGGAGAGCTTCGAACTGCCGTGGCATTTGTTTGCGATCGTACTGTGGAATGACACGCCGGATTCGGCCATGCTGCGGTCGAGCTACGGTCCCCTCTCGGGCGCGGCGCCGGAACTGGTGGCCGCGCAGCGCGCAATGCAGCCGGCGCGCCTGGCGCGCTTCGAACCGCCCGCCGATCCGCGCCAGTTATGGATCGAGCGCCGCATCGAAGGCGTGCCGGATCTGGCCGAAGTGAACAGCCTGGAAACAGCCGACTTCGACGGCGACGGGCGTCCCGATATCCTGATCGCCGAGAAAGCCGGTCGAGGCCGCCTGTTGGTGCTGTACAACGAAGGCGCTGGCCGGTTTCGGCCGGTGATCGTCGCGCAGGGGCGGCCGATCCTTTTCGCGCGGGCAGTGGACGTGAACGGCGATGGGCACCCCGATATCCTGGTCATCCGCGCGGACGCCATCGTGTGGTTTCAGAACCAATGACCTGGCTCAAAGTGGGGCAGGCCCTCGGCCTGCGGCGGCCTCTCAGGCCGCCTCTCACTTCGGTTCGGCCGGCTTCGGAGCGCCTGCCATGGCCGCACTCTGCACTTTGACCATTTCCCGGATCATATCGTCGGCTGCGACAGCCGCGTAGTCTTTCGGTATCTCGAACAGAGATGCGTCCACGGGAGCGCTGGAAAGCTCCGCCACTTCCTGGTTCATCTCCATGAAAGGAGCGTCCGGGTCGATCGCCGGGGCCGCCTGGCCCTGCCCCGCCTTCTGCCTGGCCAATGCCGCCAACAAAGGCATGTATATTTCCATGTGCATGCGCAGAATCACCGATGGGCTCTTGTATAGCTCGTCGAACATGGGACCCACGGTGTTGGACATGCCGGGCATCTTGCCGAATATCTTGTCCAGCATGCCCGCGGGGTTCATGACATACTTCTGCCAGGCCTGGTAGCCGGTCAACTCCCGTATCGCCGGAACGCGCAAGGCTTCCTCTTTTTTCGGCGTCCAAATGTGCATCACCAGTCTCACGCTGGGGCCGGTTTGATTCATCGACGCCGGCATAGGAAGATCCATGGTGATGGTCACCTCTCGCTCTTCGGCCTGAACCCCCTGAATCTCGGCGGTCTTGCCAGTCGCCTTGGAGTCGACGTGGCTCTTGATCGAGGCCAAGACTTGCTGGACGTCGGGCGTTTGCGCGGTCGCCGGCAAGGCGCCCGCCATTTTGTCGGCGAGTTGCGAGACGGGCAAGGTTGCGAAAGTCTTGTGCGCCGGATCGATCAGCGTGACCTCCTCCTTCACAAAATCGAAGATCTGGATCCAGTTGCCGGCGGTGGTGTACGCCTTGCTGCCTTTCATGCGGACCGATTGCTCAGACCCGGCCTGCGCCGCCTTCATGAACTGTCCCATTAGGGGCTGCAACGCCGCCGTCGGTTTGAATTCGGATTGATAGCGGATGGTGACGTCCGCGCGAAGTGCCGGCGCGGCCATGACGGCCAGTGCCAGAACGATGCTCTGCTTCATCACTTTAGTGTAGCGCCCGTGTGGGGCGGGCTCTCAGCCTGCCGCGGCCTCTCAGGCCGCGCTAAACGCGAGCTTCGCTCGCGAAGGCCGATTGACAATCGGCCTGCAGGTTGGCGACTGTTGGCAACCCAATGCCGCTTAC
>PMVV01000478.1 GCA_003166475.1 Bryobacterales bacterium
GTGCCGTCGCCGTTGCCCAGCAACACACTCACGCCATCCGCGTTCGCCACCGCCAAGTCCGGCGCGCCATCGCCGTTGAAATCGGCCACCGCCACGCCACTGGGGCCGTTGCCGGCCGCGTAATTCACCGGCGCCTGGAACGTGCCGTCGCCGTTCCCCAGCAGGATGGCCACGCCGCCGGTGGCATACACCGCCGCCACATCGAGCACGCCGTCCTCATTGAAATCGCCAACGGCCAGAGCGACCGGGCTCGCGCCGGCAGCCGAGTTGACCGGCGCCTGGAAGGTCCCGTCTCCGTTCCCTAGCCACACGCTGACACCACTGTTGGCCACCACGAAATCCGCTTTGCCATCGCCGTTGAAATCGCCTACCGCCACCCACGTGCCAGCGCCATTGGCCAGATAGGGAGTGGCTGGCAGCAAGGTGCCGCTGGGGACCGCCGCGACCGTCAGAGTGGTGGCGGGGGAGGCGCTGCTGGTGTACGACTGACTGCCGCCATACTCGGCGCCCAGCGTGTGGACGGCGGCAGTCAGAAGGCTGGTAGTCAGGCTAGCGGAGCCGCCCGCAACCGCTGCCGAGCCGAGCACGGCGGTCCCATCGTAAAAAGTCACCTTGCCCACGCCGGGCGCCGGAGAAACCTGCGCCGTCAAAGTCGCTGGCTGGCCCAGCCCGGCCGGATTAGGCGTGACAGACAACGTCGTGGAAGTCGCGATTGTTGGAATCGCGATGCCGCAGTTGCCCGTGGCCCTGCCGGCCGGGGTGCCGGTCGAATCCACTGCCTGGGCAGTGAAGGTGAAATTCCCGGCCGCAGTGGGCGCCCCGCCGATGGCGCCGGTAGAGCCATTCAAGGTCAACCCCGGCGGCAACGATCCCGCGGTGAAGGAGAACGTGTAGGGCGGTACTCCCCCGGTGGCGGCCAGCGCGGAAGAGTACGGCGCGCCCACCTGGCCCGCATTGGCCGGGCAAGCCAGGGTAACCGGGGCCGGTGCAATGGCGATGCCGCAGGCGCTAGTGGCCGTGCCGGCCGGGGTGCCCGTCGAGTCCACCACCTGAGCCGTGTAAGGGAAGCTCCCGGGTGTGGTGGGCGTGCCGCCGATGGCGCCAGTGGAGCTAGTCAAGGTCAGCCCCGGCGGCAGCGAACCTCCGGTGATTGAGAAAGCGTAAGGCGGTACTCCGCCCGCGGCGGCCACCACGGAAGAGTACGGCGCACCCGCCTGGCCGCCATTGGCTGCGCAAGCCAGTGTCACGGGCTGGTTACTTACCGGCAAAGAGAACGCGTAGAACGTGTTGCTGGCGGTTCCGAGCGGAGCCTGGGAGGGGAAGTTATGATACCCGGTACCCCAGTACAGCGTGCCGTTTACAATCGCCGGCGCTGCGTTAACCGAACCGGGCGCCAGGAACGACCACAATGTCGCGCCCGTTGCGGCGTCCAACGCATACATGTAGCCCGACATGGATGCGACGTACACCACTCCATTCGCTACCGTGACAGGAGCCAACGCCATGGAATGGTTAGTCGGATGGACGGTGCTGAAGCCCGGATCCGGCACTTGCCAGATAATCGCTCCCGTGGCAGGGTTCAGAGCGGCCCAGGAACCTCCATTCCAAGGGACCCCCGACGGCTGAAGTGTGTAGGGCTGCTGGGCCGCATTGCCGATCGCGACGTAGATGCGCTGGTTGTCGGATGCCGTACCCCACTGCATCCCGCCGACTTTCCCGCCCGGCCCGACCGTGGTGGACCACAGCGTTGCTCCGGTAGCCGGCGAGAGAGCCCAATAGACGCCGCTCTTTTGACCGGCCCCGGCCAACTGCGTGGGAACTCCATTAATACTCGCCGTGAACAGGTTCGCGCCGGCGCCGAAATCGTAATCCGGCCCAGCGGGATCGGGACAAGCGCTTCCCCCCTGCGTGCAAGCGGTGATCCACGCGTCGTCCGGCGAGAACCGGCTTCCCCAATTCAAGTTTCCAGTGGCCAGATCCAGCGCCACAATCGAATCTTCGTAATTGTTCGCCGCCTGGCACGCCAGAATCGCCTGCGGGTTTCCGGTAGCTGCCTGCTCACACAACTGAACAGACAGAGGAACCAGATAATTGTTGCCCGTCGTCACGTAGATCTGGCTGCGCGCGACATCGATCACCGGTGTGCTGGACCACACCGGCGCGCCACTGTATCCATTCGGCACAAAGTACGTCTGCCAAAGGATCTGCCCGTTGGTTAGCGAAATCGCGACGAGGCTTCCGCGGAAGGTCGGATTGGTCAGCTTTTCTTCCGTGGAGGACACCCCCATGTAAGCGATTCCATTGTAAATAATGGGGGACGTGGTGGCGAGAGAATTCAGGTCGGGATCGAGTTCCGTCATCCACACCAGACTGCCGTCGCTCGCATTCAACCCCAGAAGATACGACCCGTACGGGCCTGGAGTCGCAAGCGACGAGCTCGCGCCGATGATTACCATCGTGCCCCACAGCGTTGGCGTGGTGCGCGACATCACCGCCGAGCTCAAACCATAATCCGTCATCTGGTGCTGCCAGACGGTGGCTCCGGTAGCCGCGTTCAATTTGTATAGGTTTCCGGACCAATCGGGAAAGTAGACATAGCCTCCCGTAGCATCCACCGACGGGGTCGCGGAAACGTCGTTTTGCGTGGTGAACTTCCACTTTACGGCGAGGCCGCTCACGTTTTGATTGTTTAGTATTGTTTCCGCGGAAGCCCAACGGCTGTTATTCAAATCGTTGCCGGCGAAGGGCCAGCCATTAGGCGTTTGCGCAAAGGATGGCATGGCGAGCAATAGAATTGCGCTCAGCGCAGCCTCCATCGCGCAGCGAAAGTTGAACATGTAGCGGTCCCCTCGTTTGTTGGTGCTTGGCTTTTAAGATTAGCATAGCTAATCGGGATTTGAGGCTTTTCTTATGAACCCTTCTTAGCCGCGACTTACTAGACCTACCAGAATTGAATTGGCTCGTGGCGATCGATAGCGCGCCGCGCCTCCGCCACATCCGGCAGCTCGCCCATGGGGTGCTTAACCGTTCTGGGGATTCTGATTGACAGAAACCGCTCCCTTACGGTCGCGGCTCGGTAAACCTTGCGAGATCAACCTGACTGTTACCGAGCCGCGACCGTCAGGAAGCGGTTTCCCCAAAACGGTTAAGCACTATTCCGCCCGGCTCAAGACCCGATTCCCAGCGCCGCCTTCAGCTTCGACACGTCGTACCATGCGAGGCCGTCGCCGCGCTTGTGTTCTTCGCCGTTCTGCAGCGACTTTAACAAGTCCACCACCTGCGCGCGGCCCTCGGGCGTGGCCATCGCCTCGCGCGGAGTCCTGCCATCCAACGCCATAAGCGGCGTGTCGGGCCATTTGCGGTAATGCTCTTCGAGCACCTTCTGTACCAACTCCCGTTCCACTTCCGGCGGCAGACGGGAACCCTTTGGGGGGTCCGTTGAAGGGGTCCGGTCGCGCATGGCGGATTGCCAACTGGTGAAGTCGTCGTCCAGGTGCCGAAGCTGGTCGCCGGCAAGAAATTGCAGCAACGCCTTGCCGCGCTCCAGCCGTTGCCGCGTGGAGCATTCCAGCGTCAACTCGCCGCCGGCAATGTGAACGTGTCCGAATGCGCGCCGCCCTCCCGTGGCGTCTTCGGTTTCATTCAGCCAGCCGTACCCGGCGCGGTCCTCGTCGGGCTCGAACGACTTGGATTGGTCGAGCGCATGGCGGACGGCGTCTTCGTCCTGGACCGCATATCGCGCCCGGCTGAAGACCAGTTCGTCGCCTTCGAAGCTGACCACCCGCGTGGAATCCGCGCCCCGGTTGATGAGCCGCGAGGCCTCCTGCCGCATCTTGTGGCTGTTGGCCCGCAGAAAGTCATCCCAGCTCAAGCCGCTGCGCTGCTGCGCGCCGATGGCCCACTCCTTGAGTGGCGCAACCAAGGGTTGAGGGATAGTCATCACCGCGGCGGTGAATACGTGGCGGTTGTCGAACTCCTCCACCCGCGCGAGATAGCAATCCCACAGCGCGGCCCGTTTTGCAGTGTTCCGGTCGTACACGAATAATTCGCCGCCCACCAGCAGATCCTTCAACCGGACGCCCGACCCCTGACGCACCTCCTGCACCTCGAAGATGCTGTAGCGGGCGCGGCTCCACGCCTCCAGGGTCTGGCGCTGGCGCATGGTAAGGCCGCCCGGACTGCGCTTCAGAAACTCCTGAATGATGGGATGCTCCAGCCGCGGCGGAACGCAGTCGTGAATCAGCCAGTCGACGGTCTCCATCGAAAACGTCTCATCGTCTGCCCCCGCGGGAGGTTCCGACCCGACGAACGTCCGCAGGGCCTCCTCCAACTCGCGCTTGCGCAGCGCGCTGGTGGCGAACTCGATCAAGCGCTTGCGAAGTTCGGACTCCTCGGCGTTCGATCCCAAATGCGCCCCTTCCTTCGGAGTTTCGTCCGGAGATGGCGGCCCCGGGCGCGATTTCTCGTCGGACTCTAAATGGCACTTCTTGTATTTCTTGCCGCTGCCGCACCAGCAAGGATCGTTGCGGCCCAGAGTCACACCGCGGTGCATAGGCTCCGGTATGAAGTCGTCGTCCTGGTCGTCTTCCTCGTCAGCGTCCTCGTCATCGTCGAACGAATTGTCATCGTCGTCTTGGTCCTCTTCATCCTCTTCGTCCTCGTCCCAAGCCCGGCCGCAGAGATCGTAAACAGTAGCCTCGGGAGGTTTGCCGTCGGACGCTGCGAGATCCATCTCGTGGTGGACCTTGAAGGCGTCCCGCAATGCCGCGCGCGTCCGTTTAGGCAGCACCGCCGAATGGCGGCTGAGCAGCGACCAAGCAAGCTCCCGGCCTTTGGCTCCCTCCGAGTACTCCAGCGCCAGCGCCACGCTCATGAACAGTTCGTGGCGGTGGGATTTTGGAAAGCCCGCAAGGCCGTCCAAAAGGCTCAGCAGGAAATCCCGCTTCCCCGATTGATCTGGAACAAAGCTGACGGCCAGGGCCAAGTCGTATCTTCCCTCGGCATCGGCGCCGGGCGCCAACTTGCGAATGGCCTCGAACGATTCCCCCGGCCGACGCGACGCGACGCGCTTCAATGCCCAATGAGCGGCCGCCTGAATCACTTGTTCCTCCACCGGGTAACATTCGATCAGTTCCGGCAATACGGCAGGATCGCCTATCTCGCCGAGCAGCGCCAGGCTGCACACGATGGGCGCGGGATGGCCTACGGGCAGGGTTCCGGTGGCCATGGCCCGCAGAACCCCGATCAGCAGCGGACCGCAGCGCGCGCCATCCTCCAGAATCCCGTCCACCAGATCCCCGTTCAACCCGTCTTCCGCGGTCTCCAACAAGTCGTCTATCAGGCGATAGGGCCGCAGCCGCTCGCTGACATCTTCCGGCTCATCCCGGCGGCTCGCATGGAAGACATCGGCCGTGGTTTCGAGGAATTCCTCACCGTCGGCGAATTCCGCAGCCATCGGCTTATCCTTGAAGGTCTCTTTGAACTGCTCGAGACCTTCGGGATCGCGTAGCGCCTTGAGAGCGCCCAGTTCCATGAGCCCGTTGCGGAACTCCTGGCTTTCGCCGGGAAGACAGCCGCACAACTTGAACCAAGGTTCGTGACGGCACGGATCGGCGCTGGCAGCGCGCCAGGAGTACTCCGCGGCGCCCGCCAGGTCGCCCGCGGCGTAGCGTTCCTGGCCGAGCACGATAAGCGCCACAACGTCGAACGGATCGAGTTCCAGCGCCTGCTGAAAGGCCCGTTCGCGCGTCAGCGTTCCGGCCTCCATTTGTACGAACAGCGCGCGCCGCGCCTTGACGATCGAATCTGGGGTGAAGAGCATGGGACGAATCGTCTATTCTAAGGCCATTGCGTTCGGCGCACGCTTGCAGTATCCTTCAATCGGAGTTCCAGATCCGGAACTTGGAGGTGCTAACGGTGTCGCCCTTGAGTCTGATCCCGCTATTCTTCGCGGTCGCGCTGGTGGCGCCGGCCGCTTGGGCGCTGGCGAAGGTTTACCGGCGCTCCCACGGGGTACGGGAGATCACTTGCCCGGAAGCCAACCATTTCGCAACTATTGAACTGGACGCGCGCCACGCCGTGGCCAGGCATGCCCTGGGGGAGACGGACCGCCGGGTGAAATCCTGCTCGCTCTGGCCCGAACGGCAAGGCTGCGGCCAGGCCTGTGTGAAGTAGCTCTTCGTGGGGCAGGACTCCAGGCCTGCGGCCGACGTCCACGTCGGCCCTTCTGGAGCGGGTCCTGGAGGACCCGTGCACGGTCGAAAACCCACCGTAAGTTATTGAAAATTGGAGGACTGCCAGAAGCCGGCTGAAAGCCGGCTGCGGGCAAGATTGCCCGCCCTCCAATTACCGCGAATCCAGCCCAGCAATCTCGCCGAACACCGGCTTAAGCGCCGGATAAATCGCCCGATACACCTGGTGGCCCCGCGCATAAAACGCGGCCTCCGCCGGGCGCGGCGAGAGCGAATCCACCTCGCGGATGGTGGCCCGGCAGACTTCCGGAACCGATCCGTACTCGCCAGTCCCGGCCAGCGCCAGCAGCGCCGCGCCGTAGGCCGATCCCTCCTGCGTTTCCAGTGTCACCACTTTCTTATCGAGAATGTCCGCCAGCAACTGACGCCAGAACGGACTGCGTGCGCCGCCTCCGGAAGCGCGCACCGACTCCACCGCCACGCCCAGTTCCTCGATGATATCCAGGCAATCGCGCTGGCTGTAGGAGACCCCTTCGATGACCGCTCGGATCAGGTCGGCGCGCTGGTGCCTGGCGGTGAGGCCGACCCATCCGCCGCGCGCGGTGGCGTCCAGGTGGGGCGTGCGCTCGCCCATCAGGTAAGGCAGCCAGAAGAGGCCTTGCGCGCCTGCGGGAGCGGTGGCGGCTTCGGCGGTCAGCGCATCGTAATCGGCCCCGGGCGCCAATTGGTTGCGGAACCATTGCAGGCTCAGCCCCGCGCCCTGCGTCACTCCCATCACGTGCCACTTGTCGCGCACCGCATGGCAAAAGGTGTGGACCCGGCCGGCCGGATCGTAAGCCACCTTCTCCATGTGGGCGAAGACCACGCCGGAAGTGCCCAGCGTGCAGGAGACGATGCCGGGCTCGACGATGCCATTGCCGACGGCGCTGGATGCCTGGTCGCCACCGCCACCGACAACGGGCGTGCCTTCGGCGAGTCCCGTTGCCTCGGCCGCGGCGCGCGTGATGCGGCCGGTCACATCGCTCGATTCGTGGCAGGTGGGCAGAATGGCGCGGTCGAGGCCCAGCGCATCCATCATCTCGAACGACCAGCGCCGCGCGACGACGTCGAACAGCGACGTGCCGGAAGCGTCCGAAACTTCGCTGGCGTACTCGCCGGTAAGCTGGAAGCGCAGGTAGTCCTTGGGCAACAGCAGGTGGCGGACGCGTTCGAAGGCGCGCGGTTCGTTATCCCGCACCCACAGCAACTTGGGCAGCGTGAAGCCCGTCAGCACGGGATTGGCGGTATACTTCAGAACATTTTCGCGTCCCACCGTTTGGTTGATAGCATCCACTTGCGGCTGGCTGCGTTGATCGCACCAGATCAGCGCGGGCCGGATTACGGCGCTCGCCTGGTCCAGGATCACCAGGCCGTGCATCTGGCCGGAAAGGCCGATGCCGCGCACCTCCGCGCCGGAAATACCGGCTTCGGCCAGCGCGCCGCGAATGGCCACGCGGGCGGCGTCCCACCAGTTCTCGGGACGCTGCTCGGCCCACAGCGGGCGCTCCATCAGGATCTCTTCGTGCGCCGCCGTGAAACCCGCGGCGACGCGGCCCTGCGCGTCTACCACCAGCGCGCGCGTGCCGCCCGTGCCTACGTCAATTCCCATCCACATGATTACCAGCCTTCAGCTTTCAGCTATCAGCTTTCAGCTTAACCTCTACCCACGGCAGGCATGCGGCGCCGAACAGCCCAGCTTCGCTGCCCAGGGTGGCTTTCTCGATTCTCGTATCCGTGGTGCGGAAGGTGAACGAGCGCCGCCGCACCTCCTCCAACATGGGCGGCGCAAACAGATCCCACGCAGCCAGCACGCCGCCGCTCAGCAGATACAGCGGAAAATTAAACGTATTCACCAGGGTGGCCAGCGCCACACCCAAAGCCTGCCCCATGGCGAGGAAGATCTGGCTAGCCTTCTCGTTGCCGCTCATGGCCAGATCGTATACCTCGCGGGCGCTGAGGCCCTCGCCCAGGTGCAGCATGCTGGCCATGGCGGCGATGGCGGTGGCGGATGCGTGTTTCTCCAGGCAGCCTCGATTCCCGCAGCCGCAGGGATTGCCGTCGGGAACCACCGTGGTGTGGCCCAATTCGCCCGCCATCCCCAGATAGCCTTGCAGCACTCTGCCGCCGGAAATGATGCCGCCCCCGATGCCGGTGCCGAGCGTCAGCAGAACCAGGTCGTCGACGCCGCGGCCGGCGCCCATCCACTTCTCGCCCAGCGCGGCGGCGTTGGCATCGTTTTCCAGAATGACGCGCGCGCCCAGCCGGCGTTCGATCTCGGCGCGGATGGGGAAGTCCTCCAGGCAGGCCAGGTTATTGGAGTTGCGGATGATGCCTTCCTTCAGCAGGATGAATCCGGGGACGCCGATGCCGATACCCGCCAGGCCGGCCGCGCCGCACGAATCGCGCAACTCCGAAACGGCGTTCACCATGTGACCCAGCATGGCTTCGCGCCCGGCGGCGGGGTTGGCGGCTGTGGCTCGCCGGTCGAGGACCTGGCCGGCGCGGTCGATGGCCGCCGCCCGCAGGTTGGTGCCGCCCAGATCTAGGCCGATGGCGTATTCCGGCATGAACGCGCATCATAACAAAAGCGCGGTCCGCCGCGAGCGCCAAAAAGCGCACGGTGCGTTTCCGCACGCCGGCTGAAACCGTTGCCTGGGCCCCCTGCTTGTAATTACCTTGACACGCATATGCTCTGTGGAGTATATTAAGCGAGTGGAATCTGTGTTCGAAATCATTGCGGAGCCGAACCGGCGCGCCATATTGAGCCTCCTGGTCTCGTCGCAACAGTCGGTTGGAGAGATCGAGCGTCAGCTTCGTATGCCCCAGCCGGCCGTGTCCAAGCACCTGCGAGTGCTGCGCGACGCCGGTTTCGTGGAATCCACGGTGGACGCACAACGCCGTCTCTATCGACTGAAACCGGAACCGCTTCAGGAGGTCGATGCCTGGCTGGCTCCGTTCCGCCGGTTCTGGTCCGCTCATGTAGACGCTCTCGAACGCCACCTCGACCGTATGGATCGATCGACGCCAGCGAGAAGTAAGACAAGGAGGAGAAGATGACCGATCGCGAGCGGTACGCACCGGGTGCGGCCCGCGGGGCGGAGGTGCGGAAGGACGGAGAGAAGTGGACGCTCATCCTCGGCGGAGAATTGCGCCACTGGGCGCCCGCGACGCACGTCCTCCTGGACCGCGACATGTTTAAACGGTTCGCCGGCGTAAGGAGCCTCTATGGCCGAGAAGAAGGCTGCCAAGAAGGCGGCGAAGAGCGCGAACCCGGCTGCGACGAAGGCCGATGGCGAGGCGGCGGTGCTCGCGAAGATCGCCGCGATGCCGGCGCCCTACCGCGCCATGGGCGAGCGCCTCCACGCGGTCATCTTGCGTAGCGCGCCGGCGCTCCAGCCGGCCACCGGGTATGGCATGCCGGGCTACGCGAAGGACGGCAAGACCGTCTGCTTCTTCCGCGAGGACAAGAAATACATGACGTTCGGCTTCACCCAGGAGGCGAACCTCACCGCCGAGGAGGGCGCGCCGCACCAGCTCATAGAATTCGCGTGGTACTTCACCGCGCTGGACGACGCGGCCGAGGCCAAGCTCTCCGCCATCGTGCGCAAGGTCGCGAGATGAGGGCGCGCCGTCTGCGCGCCGGCGAGCCGGTCCCCGAGAGGCTCCGTTCCGCCGGTTCTGGTCCGCTCACGTAGATGCTCTCGAACGCCGCCTCGACCGCATGGATCGATTAACACCAACGAAAGGAAGACAAGGAGAAGACGACGCGGCCCAAACCGCGAACGCGACAAAGGAGAAACGAAATGAAAATCAAAGTGACCAGCATATACGTGGACGACCAGGACAAGGCCCTGCGTTTTTATACGGAGGTACTGGGCTTTGCCAAGAAAGTCGATTTCAGTCAGGGCACATTTCGCTGGCTGACCGTGGCCTCGCCCGAGGAGCCGGACGGCACTGAGCTGCAGTTGGCGCTGAACGGCAACCCCGCGGCCCAGGCGTATCAGCAGGCGATCTTTCAGCAGGGCCAGCCCGCGGCCATGTTCTTCACAGACGACGTCAAGGGCGACTACGAGCGGATCAAGGCCCGCGGCGCCGAGTTTACGATGCCGCCCACCGGCGTGACCGGCTCGACCATTGCGATGCTGAACGACACCTGCGGCAACCTCATTCAGCTTACCCAACTGGCACGCTGGTAAGGGCCGCCGTTCAGCAGGATGGCAGCCCGGTGTGCGCCGGCGGCCGCGGCTTGGACGGCGGTGTACCTCGGCGCTCGCGGTGCGCCGCCGTCGCTTGGCCATTCCGCGATTCACTCGCTCGCCGTGGACGATCTTGCAGCAGGTCGCCGCCGGGCTGGCAGTCATCGGTATCGGCTTGATCGCCCAACGCGTCGCCCGGGCGGTAGTGCAACACCAGGAAGTTGGGCTTATACCGGCGCAGGTGGACTGACAGCGCCAAGGCGAGCAGGCGGCGAAGGCGGTTCAGGTTAGTCGAACGGTCCGAGCTCGCCAGGGTGACTGCCCAGGGCGACCAGGGCCGCGGCGGCAGCATGGCGCCGATCGGCCGCCCAGGGCGCGCCAGCAGCCCGGCCGATGCGCGACGCGACAGATGCCCTTCGGCGGCATGTAGCAGCGGGCGCGAACTCAGGATGCGGTCCAGCGGCGGCAGCGGCGGATCGGGTCTTCAGCGGCGGCAAAGTGTTCGGCTTCGTCAAGTGAAACCTGTCCGGAGCGCAGCGGAACCGCTAGCCGAGAAAGGGGTTCGGAAAGGGGCGGCGGCCCTTGTCTCCGCCCCAACGCCGAAGCGGCCGGAGCGCCCAGATCTCTGAGTTGCAGCCGCCAAAAACTATCGGACGGTGCATCCCCGCCGACTGAAACCGTTGTCTGGCCGCCTGGCTGTATATACCTTGACACGCATATGCTCTGTGGAGTATATCAAGAGAGTGGAATCTGTGTTCGAAATCGTTGCGGAGACTTCAGGAGGTGGATGCCTGGCTGGCTCCGTTTCCGCCGGTCATGGTTCGCTCACGTAGACGCTCTCGAACGCCGCCTCGACCGCATGGATCGATCCACACCAACGAAAAGGAAGACAAGGAGAAGAACATGACCGATCGCGAGCGGTACACACCGGGTCCGGCCCGCGGGGCGCAGGTACGAAAGGACGGAGAGAAGTGGACGCTCATTCTCGTCAGAGAACTGCGCCACTCGCCAGAAAAAGTCTGGCAGGCGCTCACCGACCCGGCGCATCTGCGCGAGTGGGCGCCCTTTGACGCCGATGGGAGCCTGGGTACGGTTGGAACCACGGTGAAGCTCACCACGGTGGGAGCGCCCGCGCCGCACGTTTCCGAAACAAGAGTGACGCGAGCCGAGGCTCCCGAGGTGCTTGAGTACAACTGGGGCGGCCACGATATGCGGTGGGAACTCGAAGCCTTAGATGGCGGCACGCGCCTGACGCTGTGGACCAACATCGGCCGCCGCTTCATCTCAATGGGCGCCGCCGGATGGCACATTTGTTTCGATGTTCTGGATCGCCTTCTCAGCGGAACTCCCATCGGCCGCATGGTTGCCGGTGAGGCGCTGAAGTTCGGCGGTTGGCAGCGATTGAACGCCGAGTACGCCAAGCAGTTCGGCGTTGAGACCCCCGGTTGGCCGCCCAACGCCCCGAAGCGTTGAAGCGTGGGAGGAAGAACCCCATGGAATCGACTCTTGCAGAAGCCGGCCCTCGTCGCCGCGCTCTTCTGCCTGCAGATGAGCTTCACCGCCTACGCGCAACTGCGCCTGCCGCAGGTGGCGGGGGAGTTCACCCACCTCGGCTTCCCCGCCTACTTCCGGGTGGATCTCTCGTGGGCCAAGCTCCTCGGCGTGGTGCCGATGCTTGCGCCGGTGCCGGCGGAGGAGAGGACGCCGCGGAGGCGCCCTTAATAATGAAAAAGGCTGCTCAAACGGGTCATCCTATACTGCTGGGGCAACTGCTCCATCCATACCGGGGTGGTGGTATTCGGAACGAACTCGAATTCCTCCGAGTATACGTGCCCCGCGGCGTTCGAGGGATAACCAGCCATGAACATCCAGTTTCCGTTGGTGAGCAACTGTGCGCTCCCGTTTCCCGGGGAAAATAAGTGGAGCGGATACACCTGGATTCCCACCACTTCCAGCTTGGCCTCATTGATCACATAGACCAAGCCGCGGCTTTGCCCGCCATTCGCGGCGTGACGTCCATTGCCGTTGTCGAACATACTGTATATGCCGTGGCTTGAACTGGTCACGTCATGTTGATGGTCATTCCACGGTTCCGGCACAACGGTTACCTCCATGGTGAAATCCCCCTGGTTACCAAGCCGCCAGACGACGCTTCCGTTGCCGGCGCCGTTCTGGTAGGCGACCTTCACGATCCAGTCCTGGTTGCGCATGCTGATTACCAGGTTCCCGTCCACGGGATCGTACCAGAGCGAGTTGGCATGCAACCAATCCTGTGCGATGGGGGCCAGGGTGATGGGGCAGGCGTCCGGCTCGGGCGTGCAGGTTTCCCCCAGAACGGCGCGCCGGCTGAGGTATGGAAACTGAGCCGCATTGTAACTGTCCCAGACCCACTTCACGTTTCCTGTCGCGTCCATGACGACGACCTTGGCGCCCATGACGTCGCAGTAGTTGGTTGGAAATTGCGCGGTGGGGCACTGCGTCGTGCTGGTGACCATCATTTCCTCGTGACCGATGATGGCGGTCCATCCGTTGGGAAGGCGGATGGCCTCGTGGTCCCAATCGAGCAGAGGCTGCTGGCCGGTGATTGGCGTCTGCAAATTGGCGGCCTTCATGGACCACTGGTTGACGATAGTTGGAGTCTGCTTAGCAGTCAGTCCGGTCTCATATATCAGATAGTCGCCCCCGGTAGGAGTAGAGATGGCGAGAAAGGTGTCCGTTTCCGTTATTCGTGTAAAGACCAGCTCCTTACAATCCTTCCATGGGTATCCGGTGGCGCCATAGATGTCAGTGACCATGGCGACCGACGGTATGGTCAACGCCGTGCGCACAAAGCCGTTAAGCTCCAGTGGCTGCGTTTCTCCCGTTGGAATAGTGGGGGGGGTGAAAACCGGCGTCGGCGCCGAACACGTCTGCCCCCACGAGCAGGCGGCCAATGTCATAAACGAAACAATCGTCTTTATACCCTTCATTTTTTTTCGCTCCTTATATTAAAGACAGTCCATGAAGACCCGACTCCGAGTCAATAACTGAAAAGGCTACTTAAGCGGATTACCCTGTACCGCTCGGGCAATGTCTCAGTCCATATGGGGACCGAGGCATTCGGAGCGAACTCGAATTGCTCCGAATAGAAACCCGTGGCGTTCCCGGCACGGCCGGCGAGGAACATCCAGTTGCCGTTGGTGAGCAACTGTGCACTCCCAGACGACGAGGAATAGACGTGGAGTGGGTACACCTGGAATTCGGTTACTTCGAGCGCCGCCTCATCGATTTCATAGACAAGGCCGCGGCTCTGGCCGTGAGACGCGGCGTTCCTGCCATTCCCGTTGTCGAACATACCGTATGTGCCAGGGGCTGGGCTAGTCACGTCGTGTTGATGATCCTCCCAGGGGTCCGCCAGAGTCGTTTTCCTCATGGTGAAATCTCCCTGGTTGCCCAGCCGCCAGACGACGCTGCCGTTGCCGGCGCCGTTCTGGTAAGCGACCTTCACGATCCAGTCCTGGTTGCGCAGGCTGATTACCAGGTTCCCGTCGGCCGGATCGTACCATAGCGAGTTCGCATGCAACCAATCCTGCGCGACGGGGGCCAGGGTGATCGGGCACACGTCGGTACCGGGCGTGCAAGTTTCACCCAGAATGGCGCGCCGATCGAGGCATGGAAACTGAGCCGCATCAAAACTGTCCCAGACCCACTGCACGTTGCCTGCCGGGTCCATGACGACGATCTTATTGCCCAGGACGTCGCAGTAGTTGGTTGGAAACTGCGCCGTGGGGCACTGCGCCGCGCTGGTGACCATCATTTCTTCGTGACCGATTACGGCGGTCCATCCGTTGGGAAGGCGGATGGCCTCATGATCCCAATCGAGCAGCGGCTGCTGGCCGGCAAGTGGCGGCTGCAGGTTGGCGGCTTGCATCGACCAATGGTTCACGACAGTGGGAACCTGGCCGGCGGTTAGCCCGGTTTCAAGTACCAAATAGTCGCTGCCACTCGGAGCGATACCGAGAAACGTCCTGGCTCCCGTGATTCGTGTCACGGTCTGAAACTGGCAATCGATCCATGGAAAACCGCTTGCCCCATAGATGCTAGAGGCTATCGCGAGTGTTTGCAACGGCAGCGGTGTAAGCTGATAGCCGTTCAGCTCCAATGGCTGCGTTTCTCCCGCCGGGATGACGGCGGGATTAAAGACCGGCGCCGGCGCCGAACACGTGTGCCCCCACGCGCGAACGGCCAGAGCCACAAGCGAAACGATCGTTCTGAGACCTTTCATTTCTCGTCCCTCCCGGCCGGCAACCCAGGTATCGGAAGACTTGGGCACGAGACAGCATGGCCACTTTAGGCACTCGTCTCAAGCCGGACTTTCCGTTTTGCCGGCGTGGCTAGCATCAATTGTACACGCCCAGCCGCCTCCGGCACCAGCGGGGAGGGTGACTGGCGGTACCGGTACTTGACGCCGATAGGGAATTGGCTATACTGGTTCAAATTACAGTGCCGCCACATGTACAATTATCGAGCTCACACCCCCTTTCCCCGACTCCTGTTTAGTCTGTTCGTGACTGGCCTTGGTCTTGCAAGTTTAGGGTCGCTAAGTGCCGCGACGCCCTGCCCATCTTCCACGCCGGCCGGCACGCCGCCCGCCGTTTTGACGTCCCAGTACGACAATGCACGGGACGGTTACAACCCCAATGAAAGCGTGCTCACCTCGACTGCGCTAAGCGGCGGCACGGTGAGCCTTTGTCAACCCTCGTGGTCCCCGCTGGCGATCGAGTCCGGGCCGGCCGGCGCGGGCAACGGGATACTGGCCCAGCCTCTCTATGTCCCGGGGATTTCGGTGGTGAGCCCCGCGACCGCCGCGCAGTGCAACGACGGGGGCAGCGGGACGTGCAACATGCTGGTTTCCGTGACGCTCAGCGGCAGCGTGTACGCCTGGAATGCCGATACAGGGGCGACCCTTTGGAGCGACTGTCAGGGCGCGGGCTGCACGAACAATCCGCCGTGGGTCAACGATTGCGGTGCGAGCGGGAGCATCTCCACGCGGTTCGGACTAGGGGGACTGCCTTTCTCGGGTATTATTTCGACGCCCGCGATCGATTTGAGCGGTGCGACGCCGGTGATGTACGCAACCAGCCTCTGCCAGACCGCCGCCGGGGGGATGTCGGGCACACAGTGGTGGATTCACGAGATCGACCTGACGACGGGGCTGGACGTATGCGCCGGGGGGACCTGGTCGAACGGCGTGTGTTCGGGAACCGACCTGCATACTCAGATCCTTTACCCGCCTAGCCCCGGCAATTCCGACGACCCTGACGTGGGAGCCGCAGCCTATCCTTTTAAGGCATGGCAGCAGATTCAGCGGGCGGCCTTGCTTGAGGTTCCCAACCCGGGTGCAGGCGGGCCGAACAACTTGATCTACGCGGCCTTCGCATCCGCGCAGAACGAGATGGAAAGCCCCTACCATGGTTGGGTTTTTGGCTTTAACGGCACGCCCAGCGCGCTGACGCAAGAGTTCGCCTTCAACACTTCGGGGTCACTGAAGAATACAAGCCTGCCGGCCTGTAGCCAGGACTGCTACTTATGCACTATCTACAACGCCAAGAAGCCCAACCAGTGCAACTCCAGCCCTTCCTGCGTTCCCGGCTCGAGTCCGCCGTGCTGTTGCAGCACCAGTTGCGTGCCTAAGGGTTATGGAGCATCCGCGAACTGGTGCGGCCAGGGAGGGGGGGCGTGGATGTCCGGCGAGGGAGGGGCGGCGAACACGTTAAGCGGCGTTTCGCACGCTTATTTCGGCACGGGAAACGGCCCATTCCAGCAGTTCCAGTCGGACGGCGTCACGTCTCTGGCCACCATCAGCAACGCGGGGCAGAGCATTCTCGATTTCACGTTTTCGGGCAACGGATTCGATTCCAGTCCTTCCCAGTACTTCACGCCTTACGGCGGGGTTCCGGTGCAAGATGCGGCCGCGGGGGCGCCCTACACTTTCGAAGGCATGAACCTGAACGACTTCGATATGGCGGTGTGCGGAATCCTGCTGTTCAACGATCCAAATACAACGCCCGCTACGCCGCGCGCGGTGACCTGCGACAAGGCCGGTTACGGCTATCTGCTGACGCAGGGCAACCTATGTGGATCCCCCACATCCCAGTGCGCTCCGGCTTATTCCACGACAAACGGCGGGCAAGCCGGGGGGGTATTGGGCGACCCCGGGGACACCTTTCCGTTCGGAGCGAGCTACACCTTATGCAAAGATAAGACCATCCCCGACACGTGTCATCGCATTACCAGCCTGGCATTCTATCCGGATGGCTCGCCGCAGCGCTTGTACTTCTGGCCCTACCAGGAGGTCATGACGGCCTTTCAACTATCCAATAACACGCCACAAACCGGCAGCGGCACGCTTTCCACGGACACGACTCTTACCAAAGTGGATCTCAGTGTGGCGAATCAGGTGGTGGTGGGGGACCAGATCGCGAACATTCCCGGCCAGCCGGTGCAGACAGTCACGTCGGTGAACATCGGGAGCACGCAATTAACCGTGTCTCCAGGTTTTGCCTCGGCGCTCAGCGGCGTCACGGGATGGCAATACAATGGCTACTTCATCAATCCGATACAAGGCAGCTACCCCAAGAACGGCGTTGCCACGCAGTACCCCGGCGGCACCGTGGAGGTGACTTCGAACAGCGGGAGCGGCGGGGTTGTGTGGGCGGTAGCCAACGTGGCGACCGCCAAGCCCTGCCCCCCCAATTGCACCGGTACGCTATATGCCTATGACGCGAACACGCTGAATTTACTTTGGTGTACGAATTCGCTGAGTTATTGTGACAATAGCACGGCTTTCGTACCCGCGACATTCGCGCGGCCGGCGATCGTGAATGGGAATATCTACGTTCCCACCTTCGGCGGAATCACCAGGGCGGGTAATGCGGACTGTAACGCGGCGGAACCGTGTAACGGGGTGATTGTGTATATACACAACCCGTAGTGCGCACGGTCGAAAACCTACCGTAAGTTATTGAAAATTGGAGGGCAGGATTGCCCGCCCCCAGAAGTACCGATAGTACTAGAGCTTCACGTGCTCCGGATGTTCGCTACAATTTGTTCAAATGTACCCGCATCGAATGCTCGCCCATATACCTCGACTGCTGTTTAGCCTGCTGGTGGCTGGCCTTGGCCTGGCGAGCGCCGCGACGTGCCCGACGACCACGCCGGCCGGCACGCCGCCCGCCGTTTTGACCTCGCAGTACGACAACGCACGGGACGGGTACAACCCCAATGAGGCCGTGCTGACTTCGAGTGCGCTCAGCGGCGGCACGGTAGCCCTTTGTCAACCCAGGTGGTCCCCGCTGGCGATTGAATCCGGGCCAGGCGGAGCGGGCAGCGGGATCCTGGCCCAACCGCTCTATGTGCCGGGGATTTCCGTGGTCAAGCCTGCCAACGCCGCGCACTGCAACTACCAGGGCAGCGGGAAGTGCAACATGCTGGTTTCGGTGACGCTCAGCGGCAGCATTTACGCCTGGAATGCCGATGCGGGAGTGGCCCTTTGGAGCGACTGTCAGGGCGACGACTGCACAAGCAATCCGCCGTGGGCCAACGATTGCGGCGCGACCGGGAGCGTTTCCACTCAGTTCGGACTAGGGGGTCTGCCTTTCGCGGGCATTATTTCGACGCCGGTGATCGATTTGAGCGGCGCGACGCCGGTGATGTATGCAACCAGCCTCTGCCAAACAGCCGCCGGGGGGATGTCGGGCACACAGTGGTGGATTCACGAGATCGACCTGACGACGGGGCTGGACGTATGCGCCGGGGGCACCTGGTCGAAGGGCGTGTGTTCCGGAACCGAACTGCATACACAGATCGTTTACCCGCCTAACTCCGGCGAGGAAGTCTTACCCTTCAAGGCTTGGCAAGAGATTCAGCGGGTGGCCTTGCTGGAGGTTCCCAACCCGGGCACGAGCGGGCCGAGCAACCTGATTTACACACCCTTCGCGTCCGCTCAGGGCGAGATGGACAGCCCCTACCACGGTTGGATTTTCGGCTTTAACGGCACGCCCAGCGCGCTGACGCAAGAGTTCGCGTTCAACACCTCGGCTTCGCCGAGCAACACTAATCTACCGGCCTGCGGCAAGAACTGCTACTTCTGCAGCGTGACGCCCCCAAGCGATCCTGTCCAATGCAACTCCAGTCCCTCCTGCGTGCCTGGCTCCAATCCGCCGTGCTGTTGCGCCACCAGTTGCGTGCCCAAGGGTTATGGATCGGCGGCGAACTGGTGCGGCCAGGGCGGGGGATCCTGGATGTCCGGCGAGGGAGGGGCGGCGAATACGCTAAGCGGCGTCTCGCACGCCTATTTCGGGACGGGGAACGGTCCCTTTCAGCAGTATCAGTCGGACGGGGTAACGTCGGTGAGCACGATGGCCAACGCGGGGCAAAGCATTCTCGATTTCACGTTTTCGGGCAGCGGATTCGATCCCAATCCCTCCCAGTACTTCACGCCTTACGGCGGGGTCCCGGTACATGCGCCGGCCGGGGGGACGCCCTACACTTTCGAAGGCATGAACCTGAACGATTTCGACATGGCGACATGCGGAATTCTGCTGTTCAACGATCCAAACACTACCCCCGCTACGCCGCGCGCGGTGACGTGCGACAAAGCCGGCTACGGCTATCTGTTGACGCAGGGCAACCTGTGTGGGTCCCCCACATCCAAGTGCTTTCCCGGCTATTCCACCGCAAACGGCGGGCAACCGGGGGGCGCGATGGGCGACCCCGGGGACAGGTTTCCGTTCGGAGCGAGCAACACTTTATGCCCGGACAAGAGCAACCCCGACACATGTCATCGGATTACGGGCCTGGCATTCTATCCGGACGGTTCCCCGCAACGCCTGTACTTCTGGCCCTACCAGGAGGTGATGACTTCCTTTCAACTATCCAATAACGCGCCGCGCCACGGCCACGGAACACTCTCGACGGGTGCGTCCCTTACCAGCGTGACGCTGAGCGGAGCCAACCAAGTCGTGGCAGGGGACCACATCGGTAATATCGCCGGCCAGCAGGCACAGACCGTCACGTCGGTGAACATGGGGAGCACGCAATTAACCGTGTCTCCGGGTTTCACCTCGGCGCTGAGCGGCATCACGGGCTGGGAATACAATGGCTACTTCATCAATCCGATACAAAGCACATACCCGAAGAACGGCGTTGCCACTCAGTACCCTGGCGGCGCGGTGGAGGTAACTTCGAACAGCGGGAGCGACGGGGTGGTGTGGGCAGTGGCCAACGTGGAAATCGCCAAACCGTGCCCTCCGGATTGCTCCGGTACGCTATTTGCCTTCGACGCGGCTACGCTGAACTTGCTTTGGTGTACGAATTCGCTCGGTTATTGCGACAATAGCACGGCTTTTGTACCGGCGACCTTCGCGCGGCCCACGATCGTGAACGGGAATGTTTATGTTCCTACTTTCGGCGGAATCACCCAGGCGGGCAATGCAAACTGCACATCGTCGGCCAAGTGCAACGGCGTGATTGTGTACATTCACAACCCGTAACTGGGAATGCCCCAAGGAGGCGGCCTGAGAGGCCGCCGCAGGCCGAGGGCCCGCCGCACGAAGAAAGATTCCGGCAGTTCCATTACCATCATAACTTGATATTGATCGGCCATTCGCTATAATGGTGCGAACTCCGCCACTTCCATGTACTCGAATCTTCCGCGAATGCTGTTTAGCCTGGCCGTCGCCGGACTGGGCCTTGCGCCGTTAAGTGCCGCGACCTGCCCGACGACCACGCCGGCCGGCACGCCGCCCGCCGTTTTGACGTCTCAGTACGACAACGCACGGGACGGGTACAACCCCAAGGAGGCCGTGCTGACTTCCACCGCGCTCAGCGGCGGCACGGTAGCCCTTTGTCAACCCACATGGTCGCCGCTGGCGGTTGAATCCGGGCCAGGCGGAGTGAGCAACGGGATACTGGCGCAGCCGCTCTATGTGCCGGGGATTTCCGTGATCAAGCCGGCGGACGCCTCGCACTGCAACGACAAGGGCACCGGGAAGTGCAACATGCTGGTTTCGGTGACGCTCAGCGGCAGCATTTACGCCTGGAACGCCGATGCGGGGGCGGCCCTGTGGAGCGACTGCGAGGGCACGGGTTGCACAAGCGCTCCGCCGTGGGTCTACGACTGCGGCGCGAGTGGAAGCGTCTCCACGCAGTACGGACTGGGAGGCAAATCGGGAGGCCTGCCCTTCGCTGGTTTGGTTGCGACGCCGGTGATCGATTTGAGCGGCGCGACGCCGGTGATGTATGCAACCAGCCTCTGTCAGACGGCCGCCGGGGGGATGGCGGGCACACAGTGGTGGATTCACGAGATCGACCTGAGGACGGGGCGGGACATATGCGCGGGGGGCACCTGGTCGAAGGGTGTGTGTTCCGGAAGCGAACTGCATACGCAGGTTGTTTACCCGCCCACCTCCGGCGAGAGCGTCATCCCCTTCAAGGCCTGGCAGC
This sequence comes from Bryobacterales bacterium, assembly GCA_003166475.1. Lineage (GTDB taxonomy): Bacteria > Acidobacteriota > Terriglobia > Bryobacterales > Bryobacteraceae > Bog-159. The sequence continues at coordinate 20,912 of PMVV01000478.1, forward strand.
AGATTCAGCGGGCAGCCTTGCTGGAGGTTCCCAACCCGGGCACGGGCGGGCTAAGCAACTTGATCTACGTTCCCTTCGCAACGGGGCAAGGCGAGATGAACAGCCCGTACCACGGTTGGATTTTCGGCTTTAACGGCACGCCCAGCGCGCTGACGCAAGAGTTCGCGTTCAACACCTCAGCCTCGCCGACCAACACAAATCTACCGGCCTGCAGCAAGGACTGCTACCTCTGCAGCGTGACGCCCCCAAGCGACCCGATCCAGTGCAACTCCAGTCCCTCCTGCGTGCCTGGCTCCAATCCGCCGTGCTGTTGCAGCACCAGTTGCGTGCCCAAGGGTTATGGATCGGCCACGAACTGGTGCGGCCAGGGCGGAGGATCCTGGATGTCCGGCGAGGGACCGGCGGCGAACACCCTAAGCGGCGTTTCGCACGCCTATTTCGGCACGGGGAACGGCCCCTTTCAGCAGTACGAGTCCGACGGCATCACCTCGGTGAGCACGATGGCCAACGCGGGACAAAGCATTCTCGATTTCACGTTTTCGGGCAGCGGATTCGATTCCAATCCTTCGCAGTACTTCACGCCGTACGGGGGGGGTACAGTGCAAGATGCGGCCGCGGGGGTGCCCTACACTTTCGAAGGGATGAACCTGAACGATTTCGACATGGCGACATGCGGAATTCTGCTATTCAACGATCCAAACACTACCCCCGCTACGCCGCGCGCTTTGACGTGCGACAAAGCCGGCTACGGCTATCTGTTGACGCAGGGCAACCTGTGTGGATCACCTACATCCAAGTGCTTTCCCGGCTATTCCACCGCAAACGGCGGACAAGCCGGAGGCGCCATGGGCGATCCCGGGGACACCTTTCCGTTTGGAGCGAGCTCCAGTTTATGCCAGGATAAGACCAGCCCCGACAACTGTCATCGGATTACGAGCCTGGCATTCTATCCGGACGGTTCCACGCAACGCCTGTACTTTTGGCCCTACCAGGAGACGTTGACGGCTTTTCAACTATCGAATAACGAGCGGCGTCACGGGCAGGGGACACTCGCCACGGGTACGTCTCTGAGCAGCGCGACTCTGAGCGAAGCCAATCAGGTGTTGGTGGGGGACCATATCGGCAACATCGCCGGCCAGCCGGAGCAGACCGTCACGTCGGTGAACATGGGGAGCACGCAGTTAACAGTGTCTCCGGGTTTCACATCGGCGCTCAGCGGCATCACGGGTTGGGAATACAGTGGCTACTTCGTCGATCCGATACAAAGCGCATACCCGAAGAACGGCGTTGCCACTCAATACCCCGGCGGGACCGTCGAGGTCACTTCGAACAGTGGGAGCGACGGGGTGGTGTGGGCAGTGGCCAACGTGGAAGTCGCCAAGCCATGCCCCCCGGATTGCTCCGGTACGCTGTTTGCTTTCGATGCGGCTACGCTGAACTTGCTTTGGTGTACGAATTCGCTGGCTTATTGCGACAATAGCACGGCTTTCGTACCCGCGACCTTCGCGCGGCCCACGATCGTGAACGGGAATGTCTATGTCCCCACCTTTGGCGGAATCACCCAGGCGGGCAACGCAAGCTGCACATCGTCGGCCCAATGCAACGGCGTGATTGTGTACATCCATAACCCGTCCGCTCCCTGACGGTCGCGGCTCGGTAACAGGAGATTTGCCTGAAGAACACCAACATGTCTATCCGTTGTTTCCATAACTGCTTGTCACTCGCATTGTGCATGGCCGCCGCGAGCCTGACGGCCGCCGCCGGGCCACCGGCCTTTCGCGTCGTTTCGTATATGAACGAACTGGATCAGCCCGCGGGAATACTGCAAGGGGCCGCGGGCGTTTTTTACTCGGAGGCAGGACAATCCGGCCCGCACGCGGTTCTCTCGATTACGGCCGCGGGAGAGAGAACGACTCTGGCCAGCGTGCAGAGTCCCGACCAGATTCCGTCGTTATTAGTGAGCGCGGCTAACGGCCGGTTCTATTCCACGATCGAGCAAGGGGCGCACCCCGCGCATGTCTTCTCAGTGACCTCGGCGCCGGGCAGTCAAGAGATTTATGCAGGACAGAGCCTGCATCCCATTCTGACTCAAAACCTGCCGGACGGCGAACTGCTGGCTATGGCGGTGGCCCCCACGGAGGCTCTTTGGTCCCTGGCCAAGGTCGACCTGAAGGGCAACGTCACATCTTTCTACCAGTTTCCGGCGGCGGAGCGGCCGGGCGCCGCGATCTATGCGAGCGATGGCAATTACTACGGCGTTTCCCAGGCGACGAACGCGTCCACCGGTTACGTTTACCGGGTGACACCGTCCGGCGTTTTGACCAAGCTGTACCGTTTTCCGGCCGGCACTTTCTCGGGATATTTCGCCCTGCCGCTGCTCGAAGGCAGCGATGGCAATCTGTATGGCGCCACGCCCAATGGCGGCGCTAACGGGACGGGGGCTATTTACAAGCTCACGTTAGGCGGCCAGTACACGCTGCTCTACTCGTTTCCGAAGGGCAACCTGGGCGGTCCGACGGCGTTAATCGAGGGCAGCGATGGGAACCTGTATGGCGCCACGCTGGGAGCCGTCAGGCATGAGGGCTACAGCCAGTTGTTCCAGATCGGCAAGGGCGGCCAGTATTCCGTGTTGTACGACATGAAGGATGTGCGCCGCGACGGCGCCTGCCAGTGTTCGCTGGTACAGGGCAGCGATGGCATCATCTATGGGTCGGCCGTAGGCGGCGGCATCTACGGCGGCGGCCTGTACTTCGCCTTGGATGCGGGGCAGCCCAAGCCTGCGCCGCGGCCGCTCGCTTTTAACCCGCGATCGGGTGGGGTGGGCAGTAAGGTTACGATCTGGGGTTCCCACCTGCTGTCGGCGTCGGTGCGATTCAATGGGGTTGCCGCGACGGCGGTTTCCAACAGCGGGTCCAACTATTTGGTGGCGACGGTTCCGGCAGGGGCGGCCAGCGGACCGATTACGGTGACCACGCCGGGAGGGACGGTCACCACGCACGCGCGCTTCAGTGTGCGGTAGCGCGCAGAGAGATGAAAAGAGGCGGCCTGAGAGGCCGCCGCAGGCTGAGAGCCTGCCCCACTAATACAGGAATCGCTACGGCAGGTGGAACTGATAGCCGACGCATGGTGCGGTCAGGATGTAGCGCGGCTTGGCGGGCTCCGGTTCGATTTTCTTGCGGAGCTGATTGATAAACACCCGCAAATAGACGACCTCGTTGCCGTAGTCCGGTCCCCACACCGCCTGCAGGAGGCGGCGATGCGGAATGGGAGTATTGGGGTTGGTTGCGAGATATTGCAAGAGGTCGAACTCCTTGCGCGTCAGACGGACTTCCTGGCCACCCGCAACGACGCGGCGCTCGGCGAAGTGGATCTCCAGGCCATCGGTTTCGAGCATGGGAGGCGCGGCTTCCGGGGCCAGTGGCGAGCGGCGCAACCCGGCACGGATGCGCGCCAGGAGTTCCTGCATGCTGAACGGCTTGGTCACGTAATCGTCGGCGCCGGCGTCCAGGGCGCCGATCTTGTCCTTTTCCTGCTCCCGTACCGAGAGGACGACGATAGCCAGGTCCCAATTGGCGCGAATCTCGCGGCAGGCTTCCAGGCCGCCCATGCCGGGCATCGCCAGATCCAGCAACACCAGGTCGTGCCGGGCGCGGCGCAGCACGTCCAAAGCCTCTTCCCCGCTGCGGGCGTCGCTCACCGCATAGCCCTGGGCAACCAGCATTTTGCGCATCACTCGCCGGATTTGCAAATCGTCGTCGACCACCAGGATTTTGGCTCCGCTCACACGCTGGCCTCCTCAAACGCCAAAGGCAGAGTAAACGAAAATGTGGCGCCTTGGCCGGGCTGGCTCTCAACCCAGACCCGGCCATGGTGCGCTTCCACGACCTGACGCGCGATGGGGAGGCCCATTCCCATTCCGGCCAGATTACCGTGCCGCTGCTTCCCCCGGTAATACTTTTCGAAGATCAGACGCTGCTCGTCCGCCGGAATGCCGGGCCCGCGGTCGGTGACGCTGATGACCACGCCGGTATCCGCGACGTGCGCATGCACGCCGATGGGCGCGCCCTGTTGGGAATACTTCAGGGCATTCGCGGCGATTTCCCGAATGACCAGGCGGATCAGCCCGGCGTCGGCGGAAACCGGCGGCAGACCCTGCGGCAAATCGACTTCGATTGGGGAACCCGCCGCCATCTGTTTCTCCAGGGCCGAGTAAACCAGGTCTTCCACCGTGTGCGTCTGTCTATCGAGGTCCACGTGGCCCGCCTCGATGCGCGCCATTTGGATGGCCTGGGTCATCATGGCGCTGAGGCGTCCGCTCTCCTGGTCCATAATCTCAAGCCATTCCCGCTGATCGCGTCCCGGAGATTCGGCCAGCATGGCGTCGATGCCGGCACGGATGGAGGTAAGCGGCGTCTGAAAGTCATGCGCCAAGGCATCCAGCAGCGTGGCCTTCAACTCAAGATGGCGGCGCGCCCCCTCGGCCTGCGCGGCGGCCTCCTGTTTACGGACGCGATCCATGGCTAAGGCTATCAGATTGGCGATCGACTGCATGGCGGGCGCTGAAATCGAGGCTTCGCAGAATGCAAGACTGCCGACGGCGCCAGCGCCCAGGTTAACCGGAACCAGGGCTGGATTCCCGGGGGCCGCGCGCGGCAAATCGGCGGAGCCGGCCGCCTCCATGAGCGCGGCGTCCGAAATTCCCGCGGGGATGCCCGCGCGATGAATTTGGCCGGAAAGCGCATCGAAGAAGGCCACGCCGGGACAGCCAAAAATCTTCACCACCTGTGCGGGAATGTCCTGGGCCAAGGCGGTGGCCGCGCTGGCCTGCATCAGGCTACAGCTCAGGGCGTACATGCGCTGGATTTCGCTCTGCCGTTGGGTGGCCTCCTGGGCACGCTTCTTGAGTCTTGCAGACAGCTCGCTGACCACGAACGATGTAATGAGGAAAGTGCCCCACGCGACCCAGTTCTGCGGATCGTCGATTCCCAGCGCGGGCACCGGCGGCAGGAAGTAGTAGTCGAGGCACAAAATGCTGAAGACGGAAGCCACGGCAGCTTCGGGCAAACCCCAAAACGTGGCGGATCCCAGGACCACCAGCAAATAGGTGAGCGCCGCGGTGGTGCTGTTGGCGCGAATGGTGTAGTGATACAGGAGCGACACGGCCATCAGGCCCGCACCCAGGATCGCGGTGCGGAGGATCAGGCGGCTCCAGTTTCGTTGACGCATGCTTTGGGCGGCTTGAGGCCATTATAGCCGCCGTACAGGACGTTTGTGGGCAATCCTGCCGGCAATCCTGCCCGCAGCCGGCTTTTAGCCGGCCTCTGCGACCGTGACGAGGCGCCGTGAAAGCAGGAGCCGCCTGAAAGGCGGCTGCGGCCATGATTGGCCGCCCCACGGTGCAACCGAACTGCCATTATTCTATGAGGGACTATCTGTACGATGTAGTAGCACAGACCGTAACTGGGCAGCCGCGCGGCGCGTCCACTCGATTTCATGCGGTTTCATTTGCTGTTGTGCGTCGCGCCGATATTCGCCGCGCAAACTCGCGCGGAAGATCTCGTCCTCAAGATCCCGCCGGTCAAGAGCTCGCTTGACGTCAAGGGTCGGGCGGCCGGAATCACGGTGTGGGGTGCCGTTTCCGGCGGGCCGCAGGGGCAATTCAAGCTGGCATTGACGGCGGATCTGAGCGATGTGCGGGACAACATCGGCGCGCTGCTCGCCTCCCAACTGAACCGCTCGGAACGCTGCGGCGAGCGGCTCTCGGTGGAGAGCGCCACGCTGGCCCCGGCCTCTCCGGCGGCGGTTTTGACCGCTCACGTACACTACGAGCGCTTCGCTTGCGCCAAGGCGTTCGGCCGGGAGATAGTCAGGAGGCTGGTGGGCGGCAACGCTGCCGTTACGGTGAAATTGACGCCGTCGGCTGGAGCGGACGGCATTTCGATGGCGCCGGAGGTGCTGAAGATCGACGCCGATGGATCGCTGGGCGAGCTATTGCGGTCCGGCTCCCTGGGCGCGACCGTGAAGGAGAAGATCGCAAGCGGCGTTGAGTCGTCGATTCGCAAGGGACTGGATCTCAAGTCCACGCTGCCGCCGGCGGTCGCGGCCGCAGCCACGCTCCGGGGTGCGCGGTTCGTGAGCGGCGCGGAAGGCCGGTTGTGGTTCTCGGTGGATGGAGAAGTGCAGATTTCGGCTGCCCAGTTTCGCTCGCTCAACTGGAAGGGCCTCGCGGTCGAAAACCCGCATTAGATGCGTGTTGTGCAACTCGCCGGCGGGCGGACCAAGAAACGGGAAAGCGCCCCCGGCTTGAAGTGCACACCGGCCACGGAATGCTGCTCGGCGGTATCGATCACGAAGAATTCCGAGTGCGCGCCCACCATCACCGGCCCGCGCAGCGTCCGGCAGCAGGCGCTCTTTCGCGTGCGGCTGCTGGTAGCCTTCGTACAACCACAGCAATTCCACGTCAGCGGGAACACGAACTGGCGGCATGCAAGTTTCCGCGCGGGATGAGCGCGGGCGGGATGTGGGCCAACGTAAGGTTCCAATCGCCAGGTTCCAGAATGCGGTCAGCGCTGTTGAATACGCCGTTTCTCTTCGCCGGATCGATGCGCATCAGACTGACACCGCGTTGCGGACTCCGCCCGATGGACTCGAGCACGTACAAGCCGTCGCCGTCCGGCGTGACGGCCATGCGATTGACACGCACCCCCACGGCGATTTGGTCTACCCTGCCTGTGGACAGATTGATCGCATAGATACCGCCCCGCGGCGTGTCCGGGCAAGCGCTGCGGCGATCCAGCTTGAATCCGAAAGCTTCCGCAAGATAGAGCCGGTCCGCCGCGCCCACCATCGTGAGCAGGACTGGTTCGTTGCAAGCGCCATGCAGGTCCGGCAAAACAATCGGCTTGGCCGGCGAAAGCTCGGTGTCTTCCGGCTTCACGCTCCACAGTTGGCTCTTTCCGGGGCCATAGCTGAAAATGCAAAAGCGGTCGCCAGCCCAGGCGCCGGTGGCCGGTCCGGCCGGAATCGGAAGCCTGCGGACCATCGCTTTGGCCTGCAGATCGAAGATATCCACCGACGGTGCGGGAGAGTTCGTGACGCCCAGGAGCCACCGCCCGTTAGGCGAAGGTTGCAGGTTGTAGGTGCCGGGCGCGGTCATGGTGGGAAGGCGGCGCAACGTTCTGGCGTTGAAGATATCGACTCCCCGATCGCCTTGGGTGAAGAGAAAGCGGCCGTCCGGCGAAGGCGCTCCGAACAATGCGGGCGCGGTCAGAAGGCACATTTTCAGCGAATCCAGCTCGAGGGAAAACAGACCGCAACAGGCGCCCGCCGCCCTTTGGCTCTCCTGCGCAACATAGAGCCGGCGGCCATCCGGGCTGGCGGTGACGCTTTCCACGAGCTGGTTGACGCCGATTGCGCCCAGCGGCGACAGGTTCGCGTCAAAGAACTCGATGTGGCCGGTACGCGCGGCCGCCAGCACCACCAACGGATCTTCGGCGCGGGCAGCCGCGGCCGCGAGCAACAGGATCGATAATGTGAAGAATGTGCGCATAGCTCCCTACTTCACCGGCCTATCGGGTTCCGGCAGTTTCGGCTTGGGCGGAGGCGGCGGCGCAACCGGTTTCGGCGGGGTCTTCGGCGCAGGCGCAGACACGGGGACAGGCGCTTTATAACCCGGCGGGTACACCACGATGATGCCCGTGTAGACTGGCACGGGAACGTCGACTTCCACCGGAACCTGAACCTCCTCCGGCGGCGCCTGCACGATGACCACCGGAGGCGCTTCGGGCGGTCCGTTGGTATACGCCGGGTCGGGTGCGGGGGCCGGCTGCGCGTCGGCCTGGGAAGCCGGCGGAACCTCGAACGCCGTGTCGGTCGACACGGAGACCGCGCCCGTGCCGCCGGCCCGCAACGGCGGGCGGAATGCATCCAGGCGCGCCGCCGGAAACGGCGGAGACGGCAGCGCTTGCACGAACACAGCCGCCGCCAGCGGCGCCCGCGGGCGCGCGGCAAAGCCCGCCGGGTCGATTTCGAGCGATTCCGGCGTGTAGCCGGCGTAGGTCGTATTGGCGTTCAAATACTGGCGCGGCTGATCGGGCGGCTTCCAGTTTTCCCCCGGCGCCAGCGCGCCCCAGCCAACCAGTCTGGCGCTCTTCAGCCAGTACACCTCGCCCGGCTTGAACACGGTGCTTTCGCCCGGCGCCCAGGTCCAGCCAGCGCCCTCTTGTTGCATCCAGCGGCCGTAATGATACGGCAGCCAACCCCATGGATCGTCGCCGATCCAGGTGTAGCCGAGGCCGTCGTACCAGCGCCATTCGCCGTTGCGGAAAGGCGCCCAGCCGGCCGGCGCCTTGGGTTTCCAGACAGCGCCGAAATCGGCGGATTGGACCCATACCCCGTACGCATCCAGGTCGGCGAGGCCGTATCCGAGACTTGGCACGTGCGCCGCCGAAGTGGTCGAAAGCAGCACTTTGTCGCGCTCCTCCGACCAGCGGTCGGTTTCCAGCGGCGGGATCTCGCGATTGAGGACGAAGCGGGCCGGATGGCCCGGGTCCAGCTTGACCATCTGGCCCGGGGTCAAATCGAACTCCGCGGTGGGGGAGGAGAAGCGCGCCACACCGTCCGTCGCGGCGATCAGGCTCAAGGGATCGCGCGCTTCCAGCCGCAGGTGGGCGCCTTGACCGATGCTCACCTGGGCTCCCGGCACGGCCACCACCAGGGAATCCTTGCCTCCCGCAGCGCCCGTGAAATAGGCCAGGCCGTGGTCCAAAGAGATCAGCGTGATCCGTTGACCGGTGGAAAGGCGCGTGTAATCGGAAAGCTCCGCCAGGGAATCGGGGCCCAGCCGCAAGACGCTGCCGTCGTCCAGTTCCACCTCGACGCGCGCCGCGCCTTCCGTGCGCACCCAGGACGACTCGCGCAGAGGCAGATTGCGCCGCGCGGGCTGCCAGTCGTCGGCTGCCTGGAGTTGCACTTGGACGGCGCCGTCGAAGTCGCCTACCCGGGCGTAGCGCGCCTGCCCGGCGGACAGCGCGATCGGGAGCAGCCACAGGGCCAGGCGTTTCATGAGTCCTCCGGGTTGTCCACACATTTGACGCCGCGTGGACCGCAAGCGTTTATGGTATCCGAAAAACGGAGCAAACTACGGTGCAGGCAGCCGATAAGGTGAACATGACTATAAGCGCCACTAACACTCACGTACAACAAGCCGCCAACCAACCGCCCTCGGCGGCCGCCACCAGGCATGCGGAAGCCAACAAGGTGAATCCACCCGAGGATACCGTTCAATTGAGCAGAACGGCCAAGGCCGCTATGGGCGACGTCGACCACGATGGCGACAGCCATTAGTCCTCGTTGGAGGGCGGGCAATCATGCCGGCAGGCCATTCATTGCAACCACATCCCCGCGCGCCACGTAGACAATCCTAAGGATGCGTTTACGGGGATGCGTGTGCGCAGCCATGCTGTTATGGCCGGCTGCGGCACATGCCGCTGCGGCGTCAGCGGACTTATCTATAGAAGTGTCGGTGGGCGACTCGTCGAACCAGCCGGTTCCCGGCGTGCAGGTCGAGTTGACGACCGGCCAGGCCGCGGTTTCGTCGGCCGTCACCGACCGCAACGGGCATGTTCGATTCACCGAACTCAAACCCGCCATCTATGCAATCGCCGCCGCCAAGGAGGGTTTCGAAACCGCGCGGAAGAGCGATCTGGACCTTTCGCAATCGGTCTCCGCATCCATCGAGCTGACGCTGGTTCCCGCCCTCGCAAGGCAGGACAGCATCGAAGTCAAAGGCACGGCCGCGCCCGTGGATCAAGGCGGTTCGGCGCCAAGCGACCTGCACGTCCATACTGTCAAAGAACTCCCCGGCCGGCCCGAAACCGTGAGCGACGCTTTGCCTTTGCTGCCGGGAGTGGTCCGCGATCCCAACGGCGGGCTGCTCCTTTCCGCGGCCGGCGAGCATCGCAGCGCATTGATCGTGAACTCCGCCGACGTCACCGATCCCGCCACCGGACAGTTCGGCTTGACCGTGCCCATCGACAGCGTAGAGACTCTCAACTTCTATCAGACGCCCTTCCTGGCCGAGTACGGACGATTCAGCGAGGGCCTGGTCTCAGTAGAGACCCGGCGCGGCGGCGACAAGTGGAAATGGGAATTGAACGATCCGTTCCCGGACTTCCGCATTCGCAGTTACCACATGCAAGGCCTGAAGGACGCGACCCCGCGCGTCAATGTCGAAGGTCCGCTGATTGCCGGCAAGCTCTACTTCTCCGAAGGTCTGGAATACGAGATGCGCAAGACGGAAGTCTTCGAATTGCCGTTCCCCTACAACAATAAGAAGCAGGAAGGGTTCAATTCGTTCGCGCAGTTCGACTGGATCGCATCCGGCAAACACCTGGTAACCGCCACCTTTCACGTGGCTCCCCAGCGGCTGGATTTCGTGAATATGGACTTCTTCAATCCGCAGCCCACCACGCCGGATGCCAGCACCCACAACTACACCGCCACGCTCGCGGACCGGCTTTCGATCGGCTCCGGCCTGCTCGAGAGTACCTTCTCCGCCACGCGCTTCGACGCCCGCGTGTGGGGCCAGGGATCCCAGGATCTGGTCATGACTCCGGCGGGCAACAGCGGAAGCTACTTTGCGCAGCAGGCCCGCAACGCATCCCGCCTCAGTCTCGCGCCGGTCTTCAGCTTTGGCGCCGTCAACTGGCTCGGCACGCATAACTACAAGGTTGGCTCTTACTTGGCTGAGAGTACCGATAACGGCCAGGTTACCGAACACCCCATCGACATTCTGAACTCCGCCAGTCAATTGATCGAGAGCATATCCTTTACCGGCGGCCAGGCATTTCGCCGCTGGGATACCGAGTATGCCTTCTTCGGACAGGATCACTGGATTGTGACGCCGCGGCTGTCCGTCGACTTAGGCGTCCGCACGGAGTCGCAGCAGGTATCGGAGAGCTTTCGCGTGGCGCCGCGCGCGGGAGTTGCCTGGAACGTCTTCCCCAGCGCCGGCACGCTGATTCGCGCCGGAGTCGGACTCTTCTACGACCGGGTCCCGTTGAACGTTTACGCATTCAATCAATATCCGAGCCAGGCCATCACCATGTTCGGCGCCGACGGCCAGGTTTCGGCCGGACCGTTTCTTTATCAAAACGGTTTGGGAACCGTGGATGTGCGTTATCCATTCGTCTTTCAGGAATCGAACGCCGGCAACTTCTCCCCTCGCAGCGCGACCGGCAGCCTGCAGATCGAGCAGCCGCTCACACAGCGCGTGAAGCTGCGCGTGGGCTACATGCAGAGCGCTTCGTCGGGACTGGTGATCATGAACACGGTAGCGCCAAATCCCGGGACGAATACCGGCGCTTACCTGCTCTCGGGCACCGGACAGTCGCGTTACCGGCAGTTTGAAGCGACCACCCGAGTACGGCTGAACGACAAGCGCGAGTTGTTCTCTCCTACGTGCGCAGCCAGGCGCGCGGCGATTTGAACGATTTCGCCAGCTACCTGGGCAGCTTTCCCGCACCCATCGTCCGCGCCAATCAGTTCGGCAATCTGCCGGCGGACCTGCCCAATCGTTTCCTGGCTTGGGGGCTGATCCAGCTTCCGGCGGGGTTTCGCATTGCGCCCGTCTTCGAGTATCGCAGCGGGTTCCCCTACGCCGTCACCGACGCGTATCAGAACTACGTGGGAGTGCCCTATGCCAACAGGTTCCCGAGCTTCGTTTCGCTCGACTCGCGATTCTCCAAAGACTTCAAGGTCAGTCCGAAATACACTATTCGCCCGTCCATCAGCGGCTTCAACCTGACCAATCATTTCAACCCGGCGGCCTTCCACGGCAACATCGCCGACCCGGCGTACGGCTTGTTCTTCGGCGACCGCCACCGCCGATTTACGGCCGATTTCGATGTGATCTTCTAACACGGGGCTGCCGGGTGCGCGGCTGCGCCGCCGCGATAGGTTCCTGAACGCCGTCTATTTTGCAGCGCCCGAGCTTTGGGCAATCGATCGCGACGGGCCGCCCGCCTGCGAACTCGACAGCGTGACCTTCGCGCTCTGAGTCCCACAGTTTGTTCGTTTTCCGGCGGCGAAGACTATCCGCCGCCACCTCACGAACCGTGTTCTCGAAGAAATGCGACTGGTGTCCGGAGTCGCATTCAAACGAAGACGGATATAGATGCCGTGCCAAGGCATTCCCTCCTATTGCTTATTGAGTCTCGCGTAATACCGTGACAGTTTTCGCGACAAAAATGTGCCCCTCTGCATCGGTGCTGATGTGGGGCGGCCAATCCTGCTGCGGGCAAAATTGCCCGCCCCACAACTGCTGGGGCCACGCGGCGGCGATCGCCAGCAGCGCGAGCGCGACGATCTTAGAACAAGAACTTCAGCGCAAACTGAAATAGACGCGGGTTATTGACCGTCGTGTTGATCGAGCCGAATCCCGCGGCGCCGACCAGCGGACAGGCCGCGCAAATGCTGCTGCCAGGCGTACCGAATTGCGGATGGTTAAAGAGATTGAAGACCTCGGCACGCAAATCGACCTTCATTCCCTCGCGGCCTGGCACCAGGAAGTGCTTGATAGCCGAAAAGTCCGTATTCACGAAGCCCGGGCCGGAGAGCGGAGTGCGGGAAGCGTTCCCCAGTTCCCCGCTCTGCGGGGCCACGAAACAACTGGTGTTGAACCACGCGTTAATCGTCGGATTGCTCAATACCGGGTTGCAAACCTGGTTCGGGCGGTTCAAGCTGTTCCCGTTGTTTTCGAAGTTGACGCCGGAGTTATTGTTCGCCACCACGAAAACCGGAAATCCCGAGGTCACCTTCTGGATCCCGGTCACTTCCCAATTGCCCAAGATAGCGTTGACCGGACCGTTCCAGTCACTACCGAACGCCTTGCCTTTGCCGAACGGCAGCTCATAGATCACGCTGGCGGTGAAATCGTTATTGAGGTTGATCTGAGATAGGCCCCAATCCAACTTTTGCCACCCAGGCAGCGGATAGTAAGGCGCGCCCAGGTTGCTGCCCAAGCCGTCCGTGTAGCCTGAGTCGTAGTTCCTGGCATAGGTATAGCCAATCAATGCATAGAGACCATGCCGGGCACTCTTGGTTTCAGCCTTGATTTGAAGCGAATTGTAATGCGCCCTCCCGTCGTCGGTCATGTTGTCTACGGTCGAGTAGGGGAAGTTTGTCTCTGGAACGCCGAAAGCCGCTCCGCCCGGTCCGCAACCCAGGGTGTATCCCGCGGTCGTGCCGCAAGCCGCGGGAGAGCCTACATTCAAGTTGTTGCCATATACCAAAATGTGGGAAGCGCGTGACCCCGCGTATCCGGCGGTCAACAGCACCTGCCCGGGCAGTTGGTGTTCCACGTTCACGTTGAACTGCTGTACCTGGCCCTGCTTGAAGTTGGGATTCATCACATTGATCGTGCCCGTGAATGCATTAGGAGAGGGAGGCGTGCTTTGAATCGGAAAACCTTGCGACAGACTAATGGCTGGGTATGGTGTTAGTCCATACGTCGTGGCGCAGGCTGAAGTGGCGGAGGGACATCCGCCGCCAAACGCAAATGCATCGGACTCGTAGTAATAGGGCGGGTTTTGCCATAAGCCTTGGGCGCCCATGTTCCACGAGGAATCGTGATAGATCGCGTAACCTCCGCGCAGCACGGTAGTCTGACTGCCCCAAGGTTTCCAGGCCAAACCAATGCGCGGCTCGAGCGCCGTCCAATCCATATTGACGCCCGCATATTTATTGGCGTTTTGCCCCGCGATCAGGAACGTCTGGGGTCCCAGAAGAAAATTTGCCTGGCGGTTGAAGGCTTCGCTTTCCGGTGTGACCATGGCCCAGGCCAATCCTAGATTCAATGTCAGATTCTTGCTCACCCGCCAATCGTCCTGCACAAACGGGCGGTACATCTTCCAGCGGCGCCCGATGACATCGCCGTTGAACGTTTGATCGTGGATGGCCAGATCGGTGAAGCCCATCAACAACTGCGCGGCGGGGTCGCCACCCCAATCGCCGTTGAGGAGCCAATACCCGTCCTGGAAACCGATCGCCAGCGTGTTCAACTCATTGGCGCGAATGTTGCCGCCGATCTTGATATCGTGGCTGCCGCGAACCATGTCGAACGAGTCGGAGATTGAGAAGACGTTGCTGGCGCCCTGAAAGGGCGAGTATCCCCGGTCCCCCAGCGACCAATAACCGCTCAATTCCGTGGATGTCAAGCCGCAACTGGCGCCGCCCAGGTTGGCGCCCGGAATCCCCAGCTTGTCGGCTTCGCAAGTGCCGCTGCCAAAGGATGTGAAGTAGTTGCTGATTCGATTGAAACCAATGCTGAATTGATTTACGGTCCGCTCGGAGAAAATGTGCGTCTCCGAAAGCGCCGCGTTGCGCCCGTGATTGTCGATGACTTCCGAACTGGCAAAAGCGCCCTGCTCGGCGAATCCCGGCGAACCGCCCGGAACGAACGAATACGCCTGATCGTAGCTGAAGCGCGCGAACATCAGATCTTTCGATGAGAAATTGTGGTCCAGCCGGATGTCGAACTCGCCTTCGTTGAGCTTCCTCACCGGCTCATTGACGTAGTTGTAGCCTTGGCCTGGGTTGTTGGCGTTCGGCAACGGATAGAGGTTGATCATCGCCTGGCCGATCGGGTTGATCAGGCCCGCGGGAATCTTATTGCACGGCGTACCTGGAGACTGGCTGCCGTTGGCTGCCGCGGGAAGCGCGTTACCGGAGCCGTCGCACATGAAGGGTTGGTTTACCGGTGTCCCGGTGGAAGTCTGAGTGGTCGCATAAGGGTTGTTCAGGACCCCGGGATTTGGATTGCCGAAGGCGTCGTTCGTGAAATCGCCGCTGCGCATGGCAGCCGAGGGCACCAAGCCCACATACGGAATCCCGTGCCGTTGCATCTTGGCCTGGTAATCGGCAAAGAAGAACGTCTTGTCTTTTTGAATCGGTCCGCCCAGCGAGCCGCCGAACTGGTTCAGGTTGAATTTCTCGGTGTAGGTGGCGAAGAAACTGCGCGCATCCAGGTCCGTGTTGCGGAAGAATTCGAACACCGAGCCGTGAAAATCATTGGTCCCGTTCTTGGTTGTTACCAAGACTGTCGGTCCCGCGCGCGTGCCATATTCGGCGGAGTAGTTGTAAGTCAGGACTTTGAATTCCTGGATGGCGTCGAGCGAAGGCAGAATGGCAATGCCGCCCGCGGTCAGCTCGTTGTTGTCGTTGCCGTCGTACAGCCAATCGGTGGAGTTGGCGCGGGACCCGCCCACCGAGAGCGAAAACGAACCGCGCGTCGAAACCTCGCTGCTCGGGCCGCCGTTAAAAAAGCTGCTCGGGTTGGTTTCGCTAGTGGCGCCGGGCGTGAGATTCGCCAACTGGACAAAGTCGCGCCCGTTCAAAGGCAGTTCGGCGACCTGCTGGGAAGTGATCACCTGGCCCAGCGTTGGATTGGCGGTCTCCACAGCCACGGCGGTGGCGGTCACTTCCACCGTCTCCTTGAGCGATGCGGGAAACAGCTTGAAGTCCACTTCGCGGTGTTCGTCCACTTGCAGGCGGACGTCCTTCTCTTCGGCGGGCTGAAAACCGGTGAATTCCACGTGGACCGTGAAACTCGCGACCGGCAGCAGCGGAACCAGATAATGCCCCGACTCATCGGTCGTGGAATCGCGGGTGACGCCCAGGGCTGGCGCGGCCACCACCACTTTCGCCCCGGCAACCGCGGATCCGGTGGCGTCGGAAACCGTGCCTGAAATGATTCCCGTGGCTTGGCCATAAACCAGCGGACACGCGCCAAATACAAGTAAACACAAGACTACCGCGAGCAACATCCTTTCGGTTTGCATCGGTACTCCTTATTAAAGGTATGCTCCCCTGTAACGCAATTTCTGAAGAGCGAGAAGTGAACCAGTATCACTTGATTGTTCCGGCCGTGTCAAGCACGTTCGGCACGTTCGGCAAGCCGGGCAAGCCGCAAAGAGGCGGCCTGGGACTGCCCCACTCAGTAGCCGTTGTCTTCCGGCAGGTGCGCCGGAATCTCAAACAGGCCCTGCGGAAGGGACGTCGGCAGGAACGTGTTGGGGTCCGGCGCGGTCAGCCCGCCGGAGGCGAAGAAGCCGGCCACCTGTTGTTGCGCGGCCCGGCCGATCTCTATCGCATCCGGGCTCGGGATGTCCACCGTGTAGCCCGAACTGGCGACGAAGAAACTGATGAACAACGCCAGGAACGAGTGCGGGTCCTGCGGCACCGGCAGCCCATCCGCCAGCGCGATATCGTGCCGGTACTCCCACGTGGTGGGGTGGTCTGCAGCTTTGATCAGGCGCGTGGTGGCCATGTTCGGCATGGTGGTGTCCAGGCGCGCCAACTGGAACAGGATGTTCTTGTACGGCACACCCGGCAGAGTGGAAGCCGACAGGTGCGGCGCGTAGTTCACCGAATCGCCCGGCGATTGGAGCCATTCATAAAGCTCGAACGCATTCTGTATGGCGATGGCGCCCGGCACCTCGTTGACGAATGCCGGCTGATACGGGAACACGTAATTGTCGTTGAAATCCGTGCCTTCGTTGAGCAACGATGGTGTACGCGCCCCCAGCAACGCGGCCGCCAGATAATGGTACGACTGGCTCCATCGCACGATATCCTCCACCGAGCCGCCGCCCACATTCAATACCGAGGCTGGCACGGCCGGCTCCAGCGCCGAGAAGATGGTGCCGTACAGCGATCCCAGCGACTGGCCGACGTAGTAGATCTTGGTGGCGTCCAGATCGGGATGCCCAACGCCCGTAAGCGACACACCGCCCTGGATGGTGCGAACCAACTCGCCGAGGTCCAGCGCCGTTTGCCGCAAACAATCGCGCAAGGCCACCTGCGCCGGGTTGGCCGCCTGGCAGCCTTCATCGGGAGCGATCTGCCCGTCGCCATTGAGGTCCACGCCGCGCCCGCCCGCGGTCAGGGTGGTCACTTTGCCCGACGTATCCGTAATAATGACCTGGCTCTGCGGCCCGAACCCATGCCCTACGGCGTTGATGGCGATGGTGGCGAAACCGGCTTGCGCCAGCGTGGGAGCCATGGCTGTCGGTCCGCCCCATTGGCTGTCGCCGAGGCCGTGCCCGAAAATGACGACCGGATACCCCGCGGGGGGCTCGGGCGTTGACGGCAGAAACACGTGGAAGGAGATCAGGTTTATCGCGCTGGGCAGGGTAACATCCTGGCCCGTCGGCGTCGACGGAATCACCTGCTGGTCGTTGAGGAAGTTCGGCGAGGCGAACGATCCGAACCCAATTGCGCCGATGCCCTGAATCAACGGGTTGTTTATGGGCAGCGTCACGTCCACAAACTGCGCGGGATTAACGGCGATCTGGTCGTGCAACACCAGCGACGCGATGTTCGCAAACTGGATGAGGGACGGCGGCTGCACCGGCGTGGGAGGGCGCCCCACGTTGGGCAGTTGCGCGTAAGCCTTCTCCATCCAGGTGGTGACGTTCATGGTGGTAAATACGGAGGCGCCCACGATGTTGGCCGGGGCGAGCCGCGCAGCCACGCTGCCGACCGCTTGCGACAGTTCGAGGCAATAGGAGGTCTGCGGTAACGGGTCCGGATTCAGGCATGCCGAATATGCTGGGTCCGCCTCCACCGGATCGCCCGCCATGTCGCGGATCACGTCGGTTACCACGATGGCGTACCGGCCATGCTGGTCCAAGTTGCCATCCGGCTTGCCGTAGAGCGAATTGGTAGTAGGGTCGTAGATCATCTGCGTGAGATACAACATCTGACCGGTGGCGTCGACGCCGTGCTCTTCCTGGGTCAGGTTGCCGAGCACCACGTAGTAAATGGCGTGGTGGATGGAGTTCACGTCGATGGGGCCGGAGAAAGTCACGCGGATGCGCGGCGCGGTCTGGAAACCATCGAGCTGATTGATCAGTTGGACATCCTGGCAATCGCTGGGGGCCGCGGTGCAATCGGGCATCGGCAGGTTGATGCGGATGCCGTTCTTCTGGGTGCTATCGGGCGTGGTCAGAGCGTCGGTAGGGTAAGGGCCTATGGTGGGGTCCTGAGGATTCCAACTCACCGTCACGCCGCTGGCTGGCAGCAGCGGCGCGAACAAAGACAAAGATGTCAGGGCGAACAAAACTGCGCGCATCATAAGGTCAGGATACAACACGGCTGGAAGGCGGACTTTAGTCCGCGCGGCCAAGATTGGCCGCCCTCCAAGGCGATGCTACGCAAATGGACCCACTACCCGGACTTCAGTCCCGCTCGCTCAAAATCGGAAACGGTTCCGGTCTATCGATTTCCAGGAGCCGCGGGTCGAGCAACCTTTTGGTATCCACATTTCCCATGGCCGAGAGCATGTTTTCCTTGATATGCGGATACTCCTTCTCCAATTCGCCAAAAAGCCCGCGCAACGAACGCCGCACGGTGCCCGTGCGCAGGGAACAGTCGCAGGGCGTCAGAGGCACGGCGCGCGCCTCGGCATAGGCGCGGGTGATGTCCTCGGTGACGAAGACCAGCGGACGGATCAACCGGAATTGGCGGTCGCGCGAGTGGGTGATGGGCGGCAGCGCGCTCAGGCGTCCGGTGAAAAGGGCATTGCGCAGCAGCGCCTCGCAAAAATCGTCGGCGGTGTGCCCGAAGGCGATGACGTTGGCACCCAGGCCTGAGCAGATCTCGTAGACGGCCCGCCGGCGATAGCGGCTGCACAAGTCGCAGCCATGCTGGGGCTGATCTTCGAGCAGACGCAGGGACGGCTTATCGCGATAATAGGTCCAATCCACGCCGCGCTGCTTCAGGTACTCGGCTAACGGCTCGATGGGCCGCAGGAATTTGCCTTGTTCGACGGTGAAGGCGCAGACCGAGAAGTCGATGGGCGCGCGCGCGGCCAGCAGGAGCAGCGCTTCCAACAGCGTCACGGAATCCTTGCCGCCCGAGAGCGCCACGGCCACGCGGTCGCCGTCGCGGATCATCTTGAAGCGGTGGATGGCCTCGCCCACCTTGCGCAGCAGTGTCTTTTCCAGTTCCACGTAGTTTGATTATACCGGCGCGTGGGGCAGACCATCGCACTTCGTGGTCTGCCGCCTTCGTGGAGCGCTGGCAGACGACATAAAACGATCGTCTGCCCCACCGAAACATCCTAAGGCGTGATCTCGAAATCGGTCCACTGCGTCGCTGCACCGCTCTTGGGTGCTGTCCGATCCGCCGTGACGATCCCCAGATAGTAATCGCCCGGCGTCATTTTTTGGCCCAGCTTCAGCGTCCCGGTAAGCGCCAGTCCGCCGCCATCCATGGAGACCAGCTTGGCGGGACCCGTGTACACGCTCTTGCCGTCGCGCACGATCCGGATCTGCGAATCCAGGTTCGCGGCAAGCACCTTGTTCCCGGTATTCTCCACCAGGCAGAGGTATTCCACCTGGCTGCCAGAGTGAAACCGGCGCGTCACCGGCGACATGCCAGTCCAGGCCGGCGTACCGTCGGTCCGGTCTCCGTCCTGCAGAACGATGCTGGTGAGCGCCACCCGGCCCTTCTTCAACTCCGGGATCTCGAGGAACTGGCTGGCCGATCCGACCTTGCCGGTGGCCATGTCGCGCACCGCCACCTGGATCTGGTACGCGCCGCGCTTCTTGACGGGAACGTCGAGCGTATACAGCGCCCCTTCCCTGACCGCCTCCAGAAACCGGTCCGCCGGCGCCTGGACCTTATACAACCGGGCGACCCGGGCCACCGGTATCTCACCCATGCTGGTGGCCATGGCTACGACTTCTATCTCCGCCGACGATTCGCCGGCCGCGTGCGTGGCGAGGTTTTCACCGTGAATGGACTGGAAGGTCAAGTCCCGCGTGTCGATGTGCAACAGGTTGCGGACCACCGGCCCGCGCTTGGGGACCTCCGCATAGAGCGCCGTCAGGCGCAGTCGCACGCCAGACGACCGGAACGGCGAAAGCATCGCGGCGCGCATCTGGTCCAGATCCGTCGCGTATTTCGGCATGGTCTCATCGTCGGTTGCGCCGAAGAAGCCGGTCCGCGACCTCACATGCAATCCCGGGCGCGTAGCCTTGACGGTGACATGATGATAACCACGCGCCCCGTGTTTCACCTCGAAAGTGTCGCTGGGGGGCTTGAATCCGATCAGGTAGTAGCCCTGCTGATCTTCCAGCACCCGGTCAAGCCCCCAGTTGAGATCGTTCCCAGGCTCGCACGGAATGCCACCCGTCTCCAGGGCCAGATACGCGAGTCCCTGCAGCTCCGCGTTCAAGTTGACGTCTCTGCCTCCGATGGCACCCACGTGGGTGAGGGATCTCAGCGTTCCGTTCGCCGCCTGTCCGTTCATTCCGGTCATGTCGGCACGATCCTCGGCGTCGGGCGCCAGGGGTTGCAGCCCAGCGGAGTACATCGTGTAAATCACCGTTCCAGCGCGGTTGGCGCGGTCCACGAGTTTGCGCATCGCCATCACGATCTCGCTATTGCTCTCCATGGCTTCGACACTGTCCATGCTGGTGTGCCGGTTCGGGCCTTGCCCAGGCGTGAAGAGCTGGAGGCCGTCGGAGAAGAGCACGATCGATTTGCGGCCGGGCATCTCGCGCAAGGCGCCGACGATGTAGTTGATGGCGCCCAACGTGCCGACGGTAAAAATGGTGTTTCGCCCAACGTCGTAGGAGGTGTTGAGCGCATCGACGGCGCCGTTGGGAGCCGCGGATTTAGCGCCGGCCTTGCCGTAGGGTTCGAAGAAACTCAGCCCCGCGCGTCCGTTCAGGTTATAGTGCAGGCCATTGATTACCGACAGCAAAATCCGCTTGTCGCCGGTGAACTGCTGCAGCGCTCCGGATCCGGCGCCCGTCCGGCAGACTGCTACCAAGTCCCCGGGCTGCATCTGCCGCTCCACGAACTTTCGCAGCGCCACCTGCACGTATGCCATGCTCTCGAACGAAAGTCCCAGATCGTCCACCATCAGAACGATGGTTCGCCGGACTTCCTCGCGGTGCAGCGGCGCGGCAGGCGCGGGCGGTAGCGCCGGTGCGGATTTCGGCGAGGACTTGCCAGCAGGCTTGGACGCCGCCGGGGTCGGCGCACCCACGCGGACATACGAAAAATTCGTGATCTTCTGCGGCTTCCCGTCGTCGAAGACGGCGAAGTCGTCCGCCGTGAGATCCGTTATGTAATGGCCTTTGGAGTCGGTGACCACGGCGTCCACCTGAACGAGCGTCGTCGTCACGCTGAAAACCACTTCGGGCGGTGCCGGGGAGTTGGGAGTTGCGGCAGGCGGCTGCTGCGCAACCAAAAGCGAAGCGCAAAGCGTGAGGCCGATCGCACTCTTTACGGCTGGTGAAGCTCGCAAAGAAAGCATATCCGTTATTATGTACGCGCCGAGGGTAGTGCCGGTTGCCGGTCGCCACACGCGCGCGTGCTTAACCATTTTGGGGATTCCCGATTGACAGAGACCGCTCCCTGACGGTCGCGGCTCGGTAACCTGCGAAATCAACGCACCCGCCACGCGCCGGCACCAGGCGATAGAATCGGGGCATGATGCGAACTGATCGCCGGTCGTTTCTAGCCGCGACGGGCGCCGCCGCTTGGGCCGCCTCCGCGAACGCGGGCGGACGCCGCGCCGTCCGCCTGGGCGGGCCGATATTCCTGAAGAGCGAAGATCCGGCTGAACTGGCGCGCGAGCACCGCCGCCTGGGCTATAGCGCCGCCTATTGCCCGTCGGCCAAGGCCGAAGACACCGTCCGCGTGCGCGCCATCGAGAAGGCCTTCGCCGCAGAAAATGTAGTGATCGCCGAGGTGGGCGCTTGGGTCAACATGCTGGACCCGGATACCGAGAAGCGCCGCGCCAATCTGCAATACGTGGTGGAGCGCATGGCCCTCGCCGAAGCGGCCGGCGCGCGCTGCTGCGTGGATATCGCCGGCTCTTACAATCCCACGGTATGGTACGGACCCAATCCGAAGAACCTCTCGCAGCAGTTTTTCGATGCCACGGTCGATAACTGCCGGCATGTTATCGACGAGATTAAGCCGAAGCGAACTAAGTTCACCATTGAAGCTATGGGCTGGTCGCTGCCCGACGGCCCGGATTCCTACCTGAAGCTGATCAAGGCGGTGGACCGCCCGGCTTTTGGCGTGCACCTGGATGTCTGCAACGTGATCAACTCACCGGAGCGCTTCTATCGCAACAGCGAAACGATCGCCGATTGCTTCCGCAAACTGGGCCCGTGGATCGTTTCCTGCCATGCCAAGGATCTGGCGTGGATCGTGGAGTTGAACGTACATTTTCAGGAAGTGATTCCGGGCCGCGGCGAGGTCGACTACCGGACATACTTAAGCGAGTTGTCGCAGTTGCCGATCGAAACGCCGCTGATGCTCGAACACCTGAAGACGGCCGAGGAGTATGAAGAGGGTAAGCGCCACATTCAGAAAGTGGCCGCCCAGATAGGAGTGACGCTGGCATGACCAGAAGAGATTTCGTAGCCGCCGCCGCACTGCCGGCGTTGGCGGCAAGCAACCGCCTGCCCATCCGCAAAGCCGTGCTGTTCGAGATGCTCCCGAAGTCGCTGAGCATTGCCGATCGGTTCAAACTAGCCACCGATACTGGCTTCGAAGCCACCGAGTGCCCCACCACGCCGGACCAAAGCACGGCGGATGAAATTAGGAAAGCATCGGAGTCCGCCAGGCTGCCGATTCATTCCGTCATGAACATGGCGCACTGGAAATACCCGCTGTCGTCGGCGGATCCGGCCGTGGTTGCCGAGAGTATCAAAGGCATGGAAACCAGCCTTCGCAACGCGCATTTCTGGGGTGCCGAGACGGTTCTGCTGGTGCCGGCCGTGGTCAATCCGCAGACCAGTTACCAGGACGCCTGGACGCGCTCCCAACAGCAGATTCGCAAGCTGAT
>PMVV01000339.1 GCA_003166475.1 Bryobacterales bacterium
AACCAAATGCAACACGATTTCGAAATTTGCGATGACGTTGCATCCGCCCCCGCCCCCCACCCGGGCCTGCGCTCCTGCCCCGTGCCTCCCGGCGTCCTCAAAGCCCGCAATCAACACCGGCAATACCTCGATCTCCTCGACATGATCAAATCCATCGAACAAACACCCATCCCGAAAATCGAAAACATCGAAAAGGACGATCCCCTCGCCGCCGCCGACGCCAATGAGCGCGATGAAAAACTCGCCTGATTCCTCAGCGCGAACGCTCCTCGGCAAGACAAGCAAGAAGAATATGACGGAAGGTGTCGGGAATGGCCGGTTAAACTAGTTGGCATGAACCTGGACTACAGCTCTGAAGTGGTCGCCATTCTGGCGCTGGACGGCGCTGGCGAGCGGTTGATGCCGCTGGTAATGGAGCGGTGTTCGTCCGAAACGGCGCGCGAACGGCTGCGCACGGCTTCCTCCGCCCGGTTGTTCGCCGGAGCGCGCGCACCGGAAGCGGCGCTGAGCGGGCTGTACGTGTACTTCTCCTGCTTCGATGAGGCGCACACCATCGCCCAGGACATCGCCACGCCGGAGGGCAGCTACTGGCACGCCATCGTGCACCGGCAGGAGCCGGATGCCGGCAATGCGGCGTATTGGTTCCGGCGCGTCGGCGCGCATCCGATCTTCCCCGCGTTGGCGTGCGCCGCGGGCCAGGATGGTCCCTGGGATCCGTTGGCGTTCATCGAAATGTGCGAGCAGGCGCGACATCGGCCGGGTTCGGATCTGGAGGCTCGCGCGCGGGCCATCCAGCGCACCGAATGGCAGCTTCTTTTCGATTACTGCGCGCGCCCGGCGGAGCCTAACCGGCCCGCGACGTGAGTCCCATCGGTGCGTTACAGGGCTGCAGCCGGTAGCCCAACCCGAAAACCGTCTCGATGTGCTGCCGGCTATATGATCCCAGCTTGACCCGCAGGCGGCGCAGATGCACGTCCATGGTGCGCGTATGAATCTCCGGACCATAGCCCCACACGTGCAACATCAGCACATCGCGCGGCACGATCTCACCCGCGGTCCGAGCCAGGTGGGCCAGCAGCGCGAATTCCAGCCTCGTCAGGTGTACGGGTGCGCCGTCCAGAAACACGGACTGCCTCCGGAAGTCCACTTCCAGGCGGGCGTCCCGATACCGCTCCCCGCGATTGGATTCCATCTGAATCAGTTCCATCGAGTGTCTCCTTTCCGATAGCCGAAGCGTGGTCGGCGCTAGCCTTGCTGTTGCCTCAACCGCCGCACGGCTGCCATCCGCAAAGCCCAGCGGACTCGCCGCCGCAAGTTCACCCCGAACGAATGTCTGTTACGCATCGTTTTTGTTCACCTCCACGCCCATAGTGACGCGATCCCCGCAGCGCCGCAATATATTCCGAATGTAATCGAAGTTCACTGGCAGTACATTGAAAACACAGCCCACCTGTACACTTAAACAATTGTAATCAAATGACTTATTCGATCACCTGTACAAGTCCGCTGTATCACAACTGGTCGGAATCTCTCGTGGGGCAGGCCCTCGGCCTGCGGCGGCCTCTCAGGCCGCCCCTTTTGCTTGCGGCAATGCTGCCCTGTGGGGCAGGTTGCCACCCGCAGGCCGATTGCTAATCGGCCCCCCGCAGTGCGACCATTGCTGAGGATGGATCCTACCGACAGGGTGCTCGCGCTGGACTGGCTCAGGGGCTTGGGCGTCCTGATCATGCTGCAAGGGCACCTGTTCAATTCCTTCGCCCGCGCCGATCTCCACAATCACCCGGTCTACGTTCTTTCGCAGTTCATCGGCGGCATGCCGGCGCCCATCTTTCTGTTCCTGGTGGGCGTGACGCTCGGGTTCCGGCTGGACCGCGGCGATCGCCAGGGGCTGCCGCCGGCCGCCCGGCTCAGGTCCGCACTCAAGCGCGCAGCCTTCCTCGCGGCCATCGCCTTCGCCTTCCGGCTGCAGTTGTGGATCTTCGCGTGGGGCAATCCCTGGACGGAAATCGTCCGCGTGGACGTCTTGAACTGCATGGCGCTCGGCGTGGCAGCGCTCTCCCCCGTTGCTCTGCTGGCGCCGCCCAAGAGGATCACTTGGTGCGCCGCCGCCGGCCTGGTCATCGCCGCCTCGGCGCCGCTGGTCAACATGCTGGATTGGTCCGGCGTCCCCTGGCTGATCCGCAACTACCTCGTGCCCAACAAGGCCTACTTCAGCTTCTTTCCCGGCGCCGCCTACATCGCCTTCGGCGTCGGCTTTGGCGCGCTGCTCCGCACGGCCGCGCCGGCCCGCGACCGCATCATGCAATGGGCGGCCTGCTTCGGCCTGGCGCTGGTGGTCGCCGCCCATTATTTTTCCAACCTGCCCTTCTCCATCTACCCGAACTCCGATTTCTGGCTGAACAGTCCCGGCTTGATTTTCATCCGCTTCGGCATCGTGCTGGTGCTGGTGGCGGCCGGCTACGTGTGGACCGCCGGGCAGCAGCCCGAAAAGCTGGCCTTCATGCGGCGGCTCGGCACCAATTCGCTGCTGATCTATTGGGTCCACGTCGAACTGGTCTATGGCCGGTGGTTCTGGTTCGCCAAGGAGCGCTTGACCATCGGCGAATGCGCGGCGTCCAGCGTGTTGCTGATCGCGCTGATGTACTCGCTCGCGACCCTGAACCTTCCCACGCACATCAAGCGCAGGTTACGCCGCTGGAAGCCGGCTGCGCCCGCCCCGGAGAGCGCATGGCCCCGATAGCCGCCGCGTCCGCTCCCGACAGCACGTCCGCGAAAGCGCGTCTGCGCCGGCTGGAAGTGGCTGCCCTCTTGGTGCTGGTGGCGGGATTCATCGGCATACGCCTCTGGAACCTGACGGCATTCTGCCTCGACTCCGACGAAATCTTCAGTCTGCTCTGCGCGCGCTACCACCTCGGGCATCTGCTCGAATCCGTGCGCGCCGACGTAGTGCATCCGCCGCTTTCCTACCTGCTGCTGTGGGTATGGGTGAAGATAGGTGGCGAATCGATGCCCTGGTTGCGGCTGTTGCCGTTCCTGATCTCGATCCTGGCGCTAGGTCCCGTCTGGATCGTCTTCCGCCAGCTCCGGATCGGTACCCCCGCGCGTATCATCGCGCTGGCGCTGCTGGCCATCAACGACTACCAGGTGTTTCACGCCCGCTACGTGCGCATGTATGCGCTGTTTTTCCTGCTGAGCCTGGCCTCGGTGGCGCTCTACAACCTCCTGCTGGAGGGCGCCACCAGAAAACGAGTCATCGCCCTTACGCTGGTCAATCTGCTGCTGGTCTACACCCAGTACTTCGGCTGGATGGTGATCGGGATCGAAGGACTGCACCTGCTCTGGATGGATCGCCGCAAGCTGAAACCCTTCCTGCTGGGCACGGCCGTCATCGCGCTTCTGTTTGCGCCGTGGGCTTACACAGCGACTCAGGCGGCCATCGCCAAAGGCGGCCTGGCGCCGAACCTGGGCTGGATCAGACATCCGAAAATCGGCGATGTCTGGTGGTATTACGTGGGCTGCAATGGCCCGCTGTGGCCGATTCCAGTGGCTTCGGCCATGGTCTTCTTCCTGTTTGGCGCCATGGCCGCCGGGCTTTGGCGAGTCTTTCGCGCCGCCCGCACCCCGCTCGAAACCAGCCGGCTGCGCTTCGCCGCGCTGCTGGCGTTTCTGCCGCCGTTTACGGCTTACCTGGTGAGCAACGTTCTGCGCAATTCGATCTGGGGCAACCGCCACCTGATCGTATCCGCCGTCCCGTATCTGGCGCTGCTGGCCATGGGGCTGGTAGCGCTGCGGCCCAAGTGGCTTCGACTCATTGTCCTATCGATTGCCGCGGCGTGGGGAGCCTTCGGCGTGTACCGCGTCACCCTGTACCCGGAACTCAGGAACAACCTGGACGTGCTTACCGGCCAGTTGATCGAGCTGAATGCGCGCGCTGGCCCGCCCTCGGGCGCGCCGACCGTCGAGTTTCTGGACCCGTATCTGGCGTTCCCGATGAATTACTACCTGGAATCCCATTACCACCAGAAATGGAATCTGGTTAATGTTGCCGGCGTGGATGAGATTTCGGGAGACCGTGTCTGGGTGGGATACAACCGCAAGTCCTGGAGGCAGAGCCGCACTCCCGAGGACCTCCTCCGCGCGCGCGGATACCAGATCGGCCCTGGCGTCTGGGCGGGCGACCGGTGGGATCGCATCGCCATCTTCCTGGCATTCAAAGCCTTTCCGCCACAACCCACCGCCAAACTGTGGCAAATTCGCCACAGTCCAAAACCTCGAACTAACTGACCCCAAACAACTTCCCCCATGGTGTTACGCGTGCTATCTAAGATGCGTCCTTAGATCGTGATGCATAATCCGGAGATCCAATTTGTGTTTTGAGACGACCGTCCAACGCCCCGTCCAGGCTTCCGGCGTGGGCCTGCATAGCGGTGTCGCAGTTTCCATCCGCATCCTCCCCGCCCCAGTTTCCACCGGCATCGTGTTCCTGCGCACCGATCTGGATAATTTCCCGATCCCGGCAAGCTGGCGGCACGTGGCGCGCGTCAGCTACGCCACCAGCCTGATGCGCCAGGGCGTGCTGATCTCGACCACCGAACACCTGCTGAGCGTGTTCTACAGCATGAATATCGACAACGCTTTCGTCGAGATCGACAACCTGGAAGTGCCTATTCTGGATGGCAGCGGCCAGCCCTTCGTGGAGCTGATCCGCCAGGCCGGCATCCGCCAGTACCGCCGCAAGCGCAAGTATCTGCGCATCCGCCGCCCCATCTTCGTCGAGGAGCGCGGCAAGCGCATCTCGATCCTGCCGGCGGAGAGCTTCTGTCTCACCTGCGAGACCGACTACGGCCATCCGCTGGCTGGACGCCGCTCCATCGAAATGGAGGTCACCCCGGAGCGCTACGCCACCGAGATCGCGCCCGCGCGCACGTTCGGCTTCGCCGACGAGCTCGACCAGATGCGCAACATGGGCCTGATTCGCGGCGCGTCGCTCGATAACGCGGTCTGCTTCACCCGCGACGGCGTCATGAATCCGGGTGGCCTACGCTTCCCCGACGAGTGCTGCCGCCACAAGGCGTTGGACCTGATCGGCGACCTGGCGCTGCTGGGCAAGCCGCTGTTGGGGCACGTCATCGCCGAGCGGGCCGGACACGCCATGCACACCGCGCTGGTGGCGCGCATCATGTCCGACCCGTCGCTTTACGAGATCCTCACCTTCGACCAGTTGGCCGGCCGCGTGGCGCAGGCGCTGGTAACGTCGGCATAGCTATCCCCGCTTGCGCGCCGCGATGGCCTGGTTGATGAATCCCCACACCTGCGGGCTGATGCGGAATGGCTGCATCCGCTGCTGCGCCTGGCTCGGCCAGTTGGCGCTGTCCGCATAGAGCTTCTGCAGTCCGCCGGCGACCTCCGGATCGCCGCCCGTGAACTCCTCCACCAGCTCTGTCCAGCGCGCTGCCAGCGCTTGCCCTCTGTCGCCGGCGGGATCGTCGCCCAGTGCGGCTTCCAGATCCCGGATCAGTTCCATCCACTGGCGGCTGACCCGCTCCTGCAACTCCGGCGACCATTCCTGGCGGCGTTCGGCGAGCTTCGCCCGCGCCGCGTCGTTGTAGTACTTCATCGGCCATTCCGCATCGTTTTGCATTTCCATCACCTCGATGATTTTGGTCAGAATCGCGGCGTCTGGCCGCTTCCCGGCGCCGGCCGCCGTTTCGGCCTGGCGAATCGCTTCGATTGCCTGATCCAGCAAGCCGCGTTTGGCTTCCAGCACTCTGCGCTGCATCCCCAGGGCGCCGGCAAGATTGCGCTCATCGCGGTCCAGCAACGCTTTGATCCGCCGCAAAGGCAGCCCCACGAACTTCAGCGCGACGATCTGCTCCAGGCGCGCCAGATCCCGCTCGCTATATGCGCGGTATCCGTTGTGCGTGCGCTTGGGGCGCAACAGGCCCAGGCGGTCATAGTGGTGCAGCGCCCGGACCGTCACGCCGGACAACGCGGCGAACTCCTTCACCTTATACCTGCGGGTTGCCACGTCGGCCGCCACGATTCCTCCTCTCCTATGTTCGGGCCTGACGTTACGTCAGAGTCAAGAGTTTTGTCCCGGCTACTCGCAGCGGGGCGCGACCATGGGGTCCACCACTAGCGGGCGCTTGCGCCGGCGCTATGGTAATGAGCGCTAACGCACACGCGAACGATAAAAGGCTCGTACCTTCCATGCTGGTTGCTCCTTCAATCCCATTTCGGCGAGAACGCGCCATGATCGGGCCGTTCGGGTCGAGAGATTTCGGGCCTGGATCTCCATCTGTGGACTCTCCAGCACCATTCAGTAGATACACACCCGCTTGTCTTAAATCCTGAAGGTTACGTCTGAGCGAGGGGGACCGGTCTCGCTCTCGGTGGTACCGTTTCCGAGGGCGGTTCGTCTGCTACACTGGGCAGTTGAACGCAACCAATTCCATCCCGCGGCTCAGCGTGTGCGCGGTCAGTTATTTGAATACGGTTCCCCTGGTTTGGGGCATGCTGCACGGGGAACAGAAGGGCCTTTTCGATCTGCGGTTCCAGGTTCCGGCGGAGTGCGCGGATATGGTCGCTTCCGGCGCGGCGGACATGGGCATCATCCCGTCGTTCGAGCTGCTTGGGCGGGACTACGGGATTGTCCCGGGGGTGGGCATCGCCTGCCGCGGCGCAGTGCGCAGCATCTTGCTGGTTTCCAGCCGGCCCGCGAACCAGATCCGCACCCTGGCCGCGGATGCGAGTTCCCGCACCTCGGTAGCCCTGGCGCGAATTATTCTGGCGCGGCGCTACGGCGTCGAACCAGCGGTGGCGACCCGTCCGCCGGATCTGCCCGGAATGCTGGGCGAAGCGGACAGCGCATTGATCATAGGGGATCCGGCGCTGCATATCGATCCCGAAACGACGCCCCTTCACGTCTACGATCTGGGCCGCGAATGGACGGACATGACGGGTCTGCCAATGGTCTTTGCGGTATGGGCGGGACCGCGCGAATTCGTCACGCCGCAAGTGATGGCTGCATTTCAGGACTCCTGCGCGTGCGGGTTGCGCAATCTGGAGCGCATCGTGGCCCAGGAGGCCGCGGCGCGCGGTTTCGAACCGGAGTTGGTGCGCCGGTATCTGGCTTCCCACATCGTGTTTGAGTTGGGAGAGCCGGAACGCCAGGGGATGGAGCTGTTCCTGCGCTACGCACGGCAGCTCGATCCTCTCCGCCATCACCCGGGTTTGACACCCGCCAGCGCGCTCTGATTAAATGAAAGAGTCGGAGTTCGCGTTGCTCCTCAGTAGCTCAATGGTAGAGCATTCGGCTGTTAACCGAAGGGTTGTAGGTTCGAATCCTACCTGAGGAGCCAATCTAAGTCCTTTATTTCCAATACAACCCACCAGCTTTCCCCAGCGCGCTCGCAGCCTGCCGTCCTAACCAGACGCCCCCACATACGGGCGTTTTCTGCAACACTAACGATGTGGCGGCCGATGATTCAGCAACGCAACTGCGGGAACAGGGTCTGGCTCTGTTGCGGGACGTCTTCCCGAAGGATTCGTTGACCGGATTGAAACACGCAGCCGCCCGGTGCTTTGAGGCGATCACGGCCGGGAAACCGTCTCCCGAGCATTACCACTTCAACCGATATTCCCATTCCGTCCTTCTGACTGCGCTGATGGATTTTGACTGTAGCGGCGCGGAACAATTGCTGGCGCCTCTATCCGCTGCAGGTCTCGACCAATTGTTCTCGGAAGCTATGGGCTGCGAGTGGGCTTGCAACATGGAACAGTCGTGGGTCCGGAAGAAGTTTACCCCGCTTCAGGCGCCGAGCCCCGAATACCATCCCCAGAATTGGCACCAGGACGGCGCGTTAGGAGTCCGCTTTCCCTTGGAATCCGGGCCGGTCATTCCCATGACGCAGTTGCTGACCTGCTGGATTCCGTTGAACCCCTGTGGCAGAGACAGCCCTGGCTTGGAATTCATCCGCCGCCGTCAAGCAGCCTTACTGCACTTTACCGAACTCGACGACGCGGCCCTGCGCCGGCGCTTCCCGCCGCAAGAATTCTGGGCGCCAGCCCTCGAATCAGGCGATGGTCTGGTGTTCCTGAACGGCACCCTGCATCGGACCTATGCACGTCCGGAGATGCGGCACAACCGGCTGAGCGTGGAGTACCGCATCTTCCCTCGGTGACCCCAGGTACACGCGGCGCGGGACGGCAGCGGAAAACAACCGTCGCAACTCCGGATTCAAGTATAATTGAAGCGAAGAATGGAGCGTAAATGGGTAAAAAGGTAGCCATTGGTTGTGCCGGTGCAGTACTCGTCTTCGCGCTGATCGCGGGAGTATCAATCAGCGGAATCTACAACTCGCTTGTGCAACTCGATCAGGCCACCGAAGCGCAGTGGGCACAGGTCCAAAACGCATATCAACGGCGCGCCGATCTGGTGCCCAACCTGGTGGCCACCGTCAAAGGCGCTGCCAACTTCGAGCAGAGCACCATGACAGCGGTTACGGAGGCGCGCGCCAAGGTCGGCCAGGTCACACCCGCCGCGATGGCGGACATCACCAAAGATCCGGCGGCCTTCCAACGGTATCAGCAGGCGCAGCAAGGGTTGTCTTCGGCGCTGTCTCACTTGCTGGTCGTCACCGAAAATTATCCGAATCTCAAAGCGACCGCCAACTTCCGCGACCTGCAAGCGCAACTCGAGGGCACCGAGAATCGCATTACGGTTGAGCGACAGAGGTTCAACGAGGCGGCGCAAGCCTTCAACACCCGCCGCAGCAGTTTTCCAACTGTACTGATCGCCGGCTTCTTCGGCGACAAATTCGCAACCAAGCCTTACTTCCAGGCGCAACCCGGAAGCGAAAAGGCGCCCGAGGTGAAGTTCTAGGTTGCTTGTGCGCCGAAGTTTGCTAGTCTTTATCGTCCTCGTTTCGGCCGCGCTCCTATACGCGGCTGAAACGCCCATCCCTCCGTCGCCCACCGAGTGGGTCACCGACACCGCGAATTTTTTGACGCCGGAAACGGTGCGCTCGCTGAACGCACGCCTGGCCGCCTACGAGCAGGCCACAGGCCACCAATTGATTGTGTACATCGCCCCCACGACGGGCGATGCGCCGATCGAGGACTGGTCCGTCCGCGCCTTCGCAAAATGGAAAGTGGGCCGGAAGGGGCTCGATGACGGGCTGGCCCTTTTCATCATGTCCCAGGATCATAAGATGAGGATCGAAGTCGGTTACGGACTCGAGGCCGTAGTGCCCGATGCGATCGCGAACCGTGTGATCGACGAAGTGATGGCGCCTCGGATTCAGGCCGGCCATCCCGACGACGCGGTAACGGCCGCCATCGACTCGCTCACCGGAACCATCGGCGGGCAGGCCGGTACGCCTTCGCCTACGCCGACGCCGGAGCACTCCAGGCCTTTGACCGTATTTCAATGGATCGCCATTGGAATCGGCGGGATACTTTTCCTGGCCCTCCTGATCACGCATCCGGCACTAGCCTTCTACCTCCTGGCCAGCATCGTGTCAGGCGGCAGTGGGGGTGGCGGCGGAGGCGGCGGCGGATTCGGCGGGGGCGGCGGACGCTCCGGCGGTGGAGGCGCGAGCGGATCATGGTAACCATCGACAAGGATCGGATCAAGCAAGCCATTCAGAAAGCCGAGAGGCGGACTTCCGGCGAGATCCGCGTTTCGGTGTCACCGCTGTTCTGGGGCGATGTTCGGAAAGCCGCCGAGAAGGCGTTCGAGCGGCTGGGTATGACCGCGACGAAGGATCGCAATGCCGTGTTATTCTTCGTCGTGCCGACGCGCCGTAAGTTCGTCGTGTTAGGTGACAGCGGCGTCCACGAGAAGGTTGGCCAGGAGTTCTGGCATCATATCGTACGCACGGTGTCCGAGAAGTTTAAGCAAG
The DNA here is from genome assembly GCA_003166475.1 of Bryobacterales bacterium. Taxonomy (GTDB): domain Bacteria; phylum Acidobacteriota; class Terriglobia; order Bryobacterales; family Bryobacteraceae; genus Bog-159. Next base: position 9,906 of record PMVV01000339.1, read on the forward strand.
GCGATTTTACGGGCGGCCTCGTCGCCGGAATCGAGGAAGTCGGCGAAGACCTGGCCAAGCATTTCCCCTACGCCGCCGCCACCGACACCAACGAGTTGCCGGATGACGTCGACTACGGCCCCGAAAAGCCTGCCGGTTGAAGCGCCCCAGGCGCGCCTGCAATGCGATCACCGGCCGCTGCCGGCTTCGTCGATCGCCAGCAACCGCCCCTTGCCGACTTCCAGCGGTACAGGCTGCCCGGCTGTGAAACTGGCTGCCTGCTGGAAGTTCTCGATGGCGGGCGCTCGAATTCTGACATTGGCGGGATTGATGCCCAGGGCTTTCCAGTCGATTTCGAGACGCGCCTCGACGGGTTCGTTCGCCCAACTGGCGATCGCCACCAGCGCGCGGCGCTTCCCGCGATAGGTGGTCGCCAGGACGTCGCTTCTTCCCGTCTTCACCGGGTTCGATGGCGCCCAGTAGCCGAGCATCTCCGTGTCCGCAATGCCATAGTCGTCCCAGAAACGCCACAACGGGCGCGGATCGCCGGAATGCGGGAGGCGGTTGGTCATGCCGTAGACCATACCGCGCCACGGGTTGCCGTCGTCCTGGAGCATCTCTCCCATCAACCCGTACGGAATTCCGGATACTTCCACCAGCCAGAAGTCGGGCGGCGAGTTGTAGTCGAAATACTCGCCGAACCACAGGCGGTCGACGAATGGAAAGTGCTCCAGGTAAAGGTTGGCGCTGTTGGCAAAGCCGTCGCGCGGGTTGAACTGGTTGGCGGAATGCACGTCGATCATCGATCCGGGACGGTTGCGCGCGAGCACCTTGCGAATCCGTTTCATGGTGGTGCGGTCGAAGGCGATGTCATCCAGGTAAATGCCGTCGATGCCAACGTTCTCCGCCAGCCAGCGCAGCCCTTCCACATAGAAGTTGTGCCAGCGGGAGGTGCCGGTTGTCACCAGCGCGGCGTCGTGCAACGCGGGCACGTACCATCCGGGAATGTAGTGCTCCGCTACGTGCTCCTGCAGCCACGCGGGGCCGCCTCCCGGGCCGTCCGCGATCACTTCGTCGCCCAGGCTCAGCAGCGCCGGTAGCTCCGGAGCGTGATTGGTCAGCTCCCGCACCGTGTCGTAGATCTTCACCTGCATCCCGCGCCGGTGGGCGTCGTCGATGTAGGCTTTCATCTCGTTCGCGCGCAGGAACGGGTAGTTGATGAACGGATTGATCGGAGTGGCGTGATGGATGTTGACGGTGTTCGCGCTGGTCGCGGCGATTTCGTCGAGCGGGGCAAATGCGTGATAGTAGCGCGTACGCCACTGTTTCCGCGGATCGATGGGATGAAACGGCGTCACCAGCAAACGGAAATCGTAGTGCTGCGTTTCGCCGGCGGCGAACCGGCGCGGCCCGCCGTAGCAGGAGATGAGATAGGTCTCTGTGCCGCGTGCGCCGAGGCGGCAGCCGCCCTTCCCGCCGTTGTCCCACGAGGCCGGCATAATGAGCGGCTTGGAGAGATAGAAGTTGGTGTTCAGCGGGCGCGAATAGTGGTCGTCGTGCAACCCGAATTGCAGCCCCGCGTTCACATCGCCGACCCAGGCGCTGTCCTGGTTCCGCTTCACGTCCCACTTCCATGCGAGGCTATCGGGCCGCACGCCCCCCTTGATCCCCAGTCCCATCGCATAGCGCGCCACGGCGGACGACACCGGAATCTCGAGGCGGATGTCGCCAGCGTCCATCGAGTTCCGCGCGGTCAGGGCTACGGAAAACTCCATGCTGCCGTCGAATTCCATTTGTCCCTTGAGTTCCATGGCAAGCGAGCCGGCGCGATTCCGCGCTTCCCAGACAGCCGCTCCTTCCGCGCGTTTCACGAATCGGGGCGCGCCCGTCGACCAGGGCATGGGCCGTCCATTGCCGTCTTCCACGATTAGCCGGATGGGCGCCGATAGGATTTCGCGCGGAGTGCCGGTCAGGCGCGTCATCTCGATCGCAAAGTAGCTGCGGATCGAAGCCGGCATTCCATCGGACCCGAGCGATACGGTCCGGCCCAGCACGCCGATGGTGTTGCCCGCCACTTCCACGGGCGTGTAGGGCGGCACGATGCCGTCATCCACGGCCAGTTGCGAATCGAGCCAGCGCAAACGGGAGAGACGCGATGGCTCGTCGTCCCCTGCGTTGCGGATGGACTCCGGTGCGACTGTCAGTTGGAAGCTCACCGGTACCGGTCGCCGATCGTCCGCGGTCACCGTCACGACGCCGGAGTATGCGCCCGGCGCGGCGTCGGGCGGAACCTGCACACCGCACCAGAGCGGCCGCACGGTCCCGCGGGCCGCATCCACCTGCCGCATGAAGTTGCGGCCCTGCCAGTCGACACCTCCGAGGTTGAAGCAGCGGAACGCGCCGGCGGGAATGGCCTTGCCGCCGTCCCTCCGGGCTAAAGCCGTGAAGGCGGCGCGGACGTTCCGCAAATCCGTTCGGGCCGCCCAGATTCCCAGTTGGAAAACGTAGAACTCGCCCCGTGCCGCCGTGCCCCGAAATGGTTCGCCCGGTGCGCGCCGCGCCCATCCAGCGGGAAGGTCGCCCGTCATGCGGATGGGGTGATCGCGGTCCTCGGGAAACACCAGGAAGTCCGCGTCCGGATTGTGTGTCAGAAGGTCCGCGACTTCGCTTTTGGTGGCGATGAGCTCCATGGGAGCGAAGCTGTCGAACTCATCCACCGATTGGATCTCGACCAGATCGGCCCGCGGAAATCCTGCTAACCGGGGCCGCGCCTGTTGAGGCTCCGTGAGATGGTGCTGGGCCAGCCAGGCGGGGTCGGCCGTTTGTTCCGGGGCCCGATAGGTGAGGGCCGGATAAGGCGACTTGACATTCCCGGTGTAGGGCAAGTAGTAAAGCCAGTAATCGCCGGGTCCGCCCACGGGTTGGAAGACGAGGTCGCCGTATTCGCGATTCACGTCCACGCGCGCCACGTTTCGAATGCGGGTTTCCGTGCGTGCGGAGACCACCAGGATCTCCTTCTTCTCCGGTTCGTGGTCTCGCCGCCGCCAGGGAACGTGAACCCACACCGCGTCGGCGGCGGCCTGCACGCGGACGACGACCCGATGCGTTCCGTAAACGTCGGCGTCCCAGGTCCCCGTGCCGTAGCGAACCTCTTGGGCGCTCAGGGAGATGATGCCGCCACCGGCGACAAAGAGCAGGCTTGCCTGAAGAAGAGATATGCGGGCGGGAATGAGGACGGGACGTGTATTCACGATCCTACCCATCAGATCACGAATCGCAGCGACTGTTACCGAGCCGCGACCGTCAGGGAGCGGTTTCCCCAAAACCTCAAGCACCCGTTCGGCCCATGACCACCGTGTGAGGGCTCATGGGAATAGGGTGCGCGGTGATGCCTCCGAAACCTGCCTCGTGGTACATGGCCGTCAGTTCGCTCAGCGTATAGGCGTCGCCCGCCGGGGTGGAGGTCAACATGGTCATGCTGAAGGCCGCGGGCATGGGCGGGGAGACGCGATCCTCATTAGGCACGAACTCCAGCGTGGCGGCGCGCCCGCCGGGGAGCAAGGCGGCGTGGACCTTCTGCAACAGGTTCACGCAGGTCCGCCGATCGAAGTGGTGGAGGAAGTTGGTGAGCAGCACCGCGTCATAAGGCCCGCCGAAGTCGACCTCGAAAGCGCTGCCGGGCAGCATGTCGTAGCGGTCGTGGACGCCAGCCTTGCGGGCGTTGTCCAGAGCCACGCGCAGCACCGGCGCCCAGTCGAGACCGGTGACGCGGGCCTGCGGGTTCTGTTTGGCGATTTCGATGCCGAACAGGCCGTGGCCGGCGGCGATATCCAGCACGCGCATCGGGCCGGCGTGCCCCTCCAGCACAACCGCGCCTAGCGGGCCCACCATGGGAGCCATCATCGGCGCCATGCTTTCCGCGAACTGGACCCAAATCGGATTCTCCGGCTCCACGCTGCCATCGCCCGGCATGACCGTGCGGCCGGTGCGCACGATTTCCGCCAAATGATCGTAAGGTTCGCGCATGGCCGGGTTGCCCAGGAATTGCGCGACCGAGGCCAGGCAGGACGGCGAGCGCGGGTCCAGGAAGGCGGCGCTCGTCGGGGTGTGCCGGTAGCGCCCGTCCTGTTTGACCAGGATGCCGTAGATCGTGAGGAAATCGCACAGGATGCGGATGCCGCGTTCGGATGCCGCGCAATGGCGGGCGATGGAGGCCACGTCTCCCGGCCCTTCACCCACGGCCCGGAAAACATCCAGATCGATCGCCGCTTTCAAAGCCGCCGTGCGCTGATGCGCCTGTAGCATTTCGAAAATCAGACCGGGCGTCAACGGAGCTTCAACACTATTCCCAGCGTGCATAACCAGCCTCTTCCTCACTTAGCCACAATGCTGTTCCCTTAATGATGTTTCGGTGGGGCANNTCGTTTTATGTCGCCTGCCAACGCTCCCCGCAGGCGGCAGACCACAAAGTGCGATGGTCTGCCCCACCAAATATACCTAGTGGGCCTTCGCGCCGCTCGCCGGCAGAGAGAATGCGTAGAACGTATTGCTGGCGGTTCCGAGCGGATCCAGAGCGGGGAAGTTATGATACCCGGTGCCCCAGTACAGCGTGCCGTTTACGATCGCCGGAGCTGCGTTAACCGAACCTGGCGCCCGGAACGACCATAATGTCGCGCCGGTCGCGGCGTCCAACGCGTACATATAGCCAGACATGGAAGCCACGTATGCAACTCCATTCGCCACCGTGACAGGAGCCAGCGCCAAGGCGTGTTTCCCCCGGTGAACGGTGCTCATACCGGGATCCTGCACTTGCCAAAGAATCGCTCCCGTAGCCGGGTTCAGCGCGGCCCAGGAAGCTCCGTTCCAACTGACCCCCGACGGCTGCAGTGTGTAGGTGCTCTGGGTCGTATTGCTGATCGCAACGTAGATGCGCTGGTTGTCGGATGCCGTGCCCCACTGGATTCCGCCGACTTTCCCGCCCGGCCCGACACTGGTGTGCCACACCGTCGCTCCGCCCTTCGTCGCCACCGCCCAATACTCGCCGCTCTTTTGACCGGCCCCCACCAGCGGGATCTCCGATCCATTAATGTTCGTCGTGAAAAGGTTCGCGCCGGCGCCGAAATCGTAATCCTCTCCAGCGGGATCGGGACAAGCGCTGCCCCCGTCGGTGCAGGCGGTGATCCACGCGTCGTCCGGCGAGAACCGGCTTCCCCACTTCACGTTTCCAGTGGCCAGATCCAGCGCCACAATCGAATCTTCGTAATTGTTCGTCGCCTGGCACGCCAGAATCGCCTTGGGGATCCCGTGAGCGGCCTGCTCACACAACTGAACGGACAGAGGAACCAGATAATTGTTGCCCGTCGTCACGTAAATCTGGCTGCGCGCGACATCGATCACCGGTGTGCTGGACCACACCGGAGCGCCACTATATCCATTTGGGACGAAGTACGTCTGCCAGAGGATCTGCCCGTTGGTTAGCGAAATCGCGACAAGGCTTCCGCGGAAGGTCGGGTTGGTCAGCTTTTCTTCCGTGGAGGACACCCCCATGTAAGCGATTCCCTTGTAAATAATGGGGGAGGTGGTGGCGAGAGAATTCAGGTTGGGATCGAGTTCCGTCATCCACAACAGACTGCCGTCGCTCGCATTCAACCCCAGAAGATAAGACCCGTAAGGGCCTGGAGTCGCCAGCGACGAGCTCGCCCCGATGATTACCATCGTGCCGTAGAGCGTTGGCGTGGTGCGCGACATCACCGCCGAACTCAATCCATAATCGGTCATCTTGTGCTGCCAGACGGTGGCTCCGGTAGCCGCGTTCAATTTGTACAGGTTGCCGGACCAATCGGGAAAGTAGACATAACCTCCCGTAGCATCCACCGATGGGGTCGCGGAAACGTCGTTTTGCGTGGTGAACTTCCACTTTACGGTGAGGCCGCTCACGTTTTGATTATTCAGGACTGTTTCCGCGGAAGCCCAACGGCTGTTATTCAGATCGCAGCCGGCGAAGGGCCAGCCGTTAGGCGCTTGCGCAAAGGAGGGCACGGCGAGCAATAAAATAGCGCCCAGCGCAGCCTCCATCGCGCACCGATAGTTGTACATATAGCTGTGGCTTCGTTTGTTTGTTTGCGTGGTTCTGTAAGATTAGCACGGCCAAGAAAAGCATGCAATTCGTCAGAGACAAATCAGTACTACTCTTCGCTCGATGGCCGTGCCGAGCTCCCGGAGGACTGGTACCGGCAGGCGCGCTTGAGCCAGTTGGAACAGCTCGTTCTCCTCGCGCCGGATATGCTCCGTGAGCAAGCCGCACAACCGCTCCAGCAACGCCGCGGTGGGCGCGGAGCGCAATTGTGCGATGAGATCTTCCGCCTGGCGATGCTGTGCGACCAGGTCCGCAACCAGGGACAGCTTCCCCAGGGCGTTTTCGATGGCCGGGAACAGGATTTGCTCCTCGATTTCGAAGTGGTTGGCGAGTTCCAGTTCGTAGCGATCGACGGCGCGCCGCGCAAGCTCGGCCACGTTTACCGGCGAGCGATCCTCACCCAGCGAGCGGCGCGTCAGCACGCACATGGCGAGGGCGTTGTGGTGCTGGTGCGAGAGCGGGATCAAATTGGGGTCGCGCAGCATGGGCTTGACTGTTAATATAGCGAAAATGAACTGGAACGATGCCGCCGAAGACTTGCTGCAACAAATCCTGGCTCAAACGCCGCGCCCGTTGAGAGAGGCAGCCGAGGCGCAGCTTCGCGAACGCGCAGAGAGTCTTGCCGACGACGATGGCAAGCGCCGGGTGGGCGTGGAGACCGTGATCGCGGCCTGGATCGCCACTACGCCGGAGGCTGTGCGTTCCGACTTGCCGCGGCAGATGGAGCGCTTCGGGCTGGACCCGGCCGAGTACGCGCACTTGCTCGAGTAGGAGCGGGGCTCAAGCCCCGCGCGGGCTTAAGCCCGCCCCCCATTTCTTGCTCAGGAGCGCATCCAGGGAGGCGCGGCCGGGGCCGAAGATCAGCACGATCAGAAACCCAACCAGGAATGTGTACGGGGCCGCGGCGTAGAATTTATCCGGGTCCGAGAAGATCGAGAACAGCGCTTCCCGATCCGCTGTTACCGAACGCCACCGCCATGTCGCAGGTAAGCAGCAGCGCGACCAGCCGCGAACCCAGTCCCAGCATGATCAGGATGCCGCCCAGAAACTCCAGGCCGACAATGAAAGGCGCATTCAGGCCTGGCAGCGGTATGCCCAGACTGGTGAAGAACTCGGTCACCTTCGCCAGGTTGTGGAGCTTGCCCCAACCGGTTTGCATCATCTGGAATCCCCAGTAGAGGCGCACCAGCAGCAGGAAGGGAGACTGCAGATGGGAGGCTGCGGCGATTAGCAGGGTGTAGAGTTTGGTCAAGAGTCTCATCGGGAACCGCGGCACAACCAACCCATTTCGGCCCATGCAGCAAACCAGGTTTCCACGCGGCGGCGCAGTTCCTCGACCGGTGCCGGGCTGTCTTCCAGGACTGCTTCTGCGGCTTTGCCGACCGGCTCACCCTTGCCCAGCGCGGCCAGCAGACGGAATTCTTCGGCGTCCAGGCGGCGATAGTAGACCACGAAATCATGGCGATGCACAGCCAGAAAGATGTGCTGGGCGGGCATGCGGTGGATGCGCCGCACCAAGCCCCCGGCCTTGCGTTTGAGCACCGCGTTGCTGGCCGTCCCGTGTTCCTCGGATGCCGCATTCACCTTCACGCGCAAATCGTCCACCGCATAGCGCAGCTCGATGAGCCGGATATAAGGCTGCAGACCGGTGCGCAATCCGGGTCCGAGTTCCAGCAGATCTTCCGGACCGAGAACCGTTTCCTCCTTCTCATCGAAGGCTTCGATATGCGCCCACTCCAGGCGAATCATGTCCAGCGCCAGATCCAACCGGTCGCCCGCTAACGTGGGATTCCGGCGCAGCCATTCTTCCAGGCGCGACCCCAGGTTCCGCATCGTCCAGGATGCCGAAGGGCGGTCCGTCAGGTATGCCTTCGCCAGCCGCTCGAAAGCGCGCTGGCCGAGCACGGCGCGCAGGCCAGGGAAATCCTCGTAGAGCGAATCCAGCAGGCGGTACCAGTAGCTGCGGCTGTAGATCTCCAGGCGCTCGAGCGAGGTCAGGCGGTCGTTCGGCTTGATGTAGTCCACCGGCGCTTGGGGATCGATGTGGTCGCCGGCGGCCAGCGGGCGCATCAACGCGGCGGCCATCTGCTTTTGCAGCGCGAGCAGGCTCATGGCGCCACCGGCACAGGCTGGGCTTGGGGCGCGGCGACGTACTTTTCGGCTTTGCGCGCTTCGGCATGCACTTCGTCGAACGACGGAATGCGGTCGTCCCATTCGAGCAATGTGGCGGTCGGACCCACGCGGCGAATGGCATGCTCGTACAACTTCCAGACGGGATCGATCACCGGGTGGTCGTGCGTATCCAAAATGTATTTGGCGAACTTGGAGTGGCCGGCGATGTGGATCTGCGCCACGCGTTCCGCAGGCACGCTGTTCAGGTAGTCGTAAGGATCGAAGCTGTGGTTGCGGGACGAGACGTAGATGTTGTTCACGTCCAGAAGAATGCCGCAGTCTGCGCGCTCCACGACTTCGTTGAGAAACTCCCATTCGGTCATTTCCGATTGGTGGAACTCGGCATAACTGCTGACGTTCTCGACGGCGATGGGCACCTCAAGATAGGAGCGGGCTTCGCGGACCTTGCGCGCCGTCAGCTTGGCGGCTTCGAAGGTGTACGGCATGGGGAGCAGATCGTGCGTATAGCGGCCGTCCACGCTGCCCCAGCAGAGATGGTCGGTGACCCAGGGCGTTTTGGTGCGTTTGACCAGGGCCTTCAAACGGCGCAGGTGATCGCGATTGAGCGGCTCGGCCGAACCGAAATACATCGATACGCCATGCTGCACGACGCGGTATTGCTCCAGGATTCTGTCCAGCGTGGCCAGCGGACGGCCGCCATCCACCATGAAGTTCTCCGAGATGATTTCGAACCAGCTCACCACCGGTTTGTTCTCCAGGATGTGCCGGTAGTGGGGGATGCGGAGACCCACACCGATCCCGTAATCGGTGAACCCGTTGAATCGATTTGCAGGCACTTGTTTGGAAAATGTTGCGATCGTGGCGCGGGCACCCCAGTGACAGAGCCGTGCCACGACCGCAACGCCAGACTACACTTTTATGGAAGTGTCGGTCATGTTGGAACCGTCGGAGGCGCAGCCGACCTTACCCTTGCAGGAGTTCTTGCCCTTGCAGCCGGCATCGCTGGTCTTGCCG
>PMVV01000299.1 GCA_003166475.1 Bryobacterales bacterium
ACACCACCGGCGCCGACCCCCACTCGATCGTGGTGGGCGACTTCAACGGCGACGGCCGGCCCGACCTGGCGGTCGCCAACTGGGGCGCCAACACCGTCAGCGTGCTGCTCGGTGTGGGCACCGGGACCTTCGCGACGAAGGGCGACTACCCGACCGGCAAGACGCCCTACTGGCTGGCGGTCGGCGACCTGGGCAACGGCCAGCTCGACCTGGTGACGGCCAACTACGCCGACAACACCGTCAGCGTGCTGCTGGGCAACGGCGACGGCACCTTCCAGCCGGCGGTGAGCTACCCCGTGGCGGCCAATCCGCAGGCGGTGGCGCTGGGCGACCTGAACGGCGACGGCCGGCTGGATTTGGTGGTGGCCAACAATGCGGCGAATAGTGTGAGCGTGCTGTTGGGCAACGGCGACGGGACCTTCCAGGCGGCCGTAAGCTACGCGGCGGGAGCTAACCCGCAGTCGGTAGCCGTGGAGGATGTCAACGGCGATGGCATGGCCGATGTGCTGGCCGCCGATGCGGGCAGCGGCAGCGTGAGCGTGCTGCTGGGCAATGGCGACGGCACGCTCCAGGCGCCTGTGGCTTTTGGAGCGGGAAGCGGCCCGGTCTCTCTGGCCCTGGCGGATTTCAACGGCGATAGCCGGGCCGACGTGGTAGCCGCGGGCGGCGGCGGGAGCACGGCAGAGGTACTGCTGGGGGGGCAAGCGGCCACCAGCGTGGCGCTCAGTGCTTCGCCGAATCCATCCACTGCCGGGCAGTCCGTGACGTTGACGGGGTCGGTCACGCCGGCGGAGCCCTACTTCGGCCTGCCGGCGGGAACGCTGACCTTTTCCGATAACGGCACGGCGCTGCCCGAGGGGACGGTCGGTCTGAGCGGCGGCGCGGCCGGATATACGACGTCGTCGCTGGCGGTGGGCAAGCATCCGATCGCCGGTGCCTATAGCGGGAATGCGGCGTTCCTGGCGGGCACGTCCGGTACGCTAACGGAGACAGTTAAAGCGGCGCAGACCATCACCTTCGGGCCGCTCTGGAATCAGGCATTCGGCGCCGCGCCGTTCGCGGTCGGCGCGACGGCTTCGTCGCGGCTTGCCGTGAGCTTCGGATCGTTCACTCCGCCCGTGTGTACGGTATCGGGCGCGACTGTGACCCTGGTCGCAACCGGCACCTGCACCATCCACGCGGTGCAGCCCGGTAACAACTACTGGGCCGCCGCGACACCGGTGAACCAGAGTTTCCTGGTGACGCGAGGGAGCCAGACCATCGCCTTCGGGGCACTGCCGAGTCAGGCATTCGGCGCCGCGCCGTTCGCGGTCGGCGCGACCGCTTCGTCGGGCCTTGCCGTGGGCTTCGGATCGTTCACTCCGGCCGTGTGCACGGTATCGGGCGCGACGGTGACGCTGGTCGGCACGGGTACCTGCACCATCCACGCGGCGCAGCCCGGCAACAACGACTGGGCCGCCGCGCCGCCGGTGAACCAGAGCTTCCCAGTGACGCGAGGCAGCCAGACCATCACGTTCGGGGCACTGCCGAATCAGGCATTCGGCGCCGCGCCATTCACCGTCAGCGCGACCGCGTCGTCGGGCCTTGCCGTAGGCTTCGGAGCGATTACTCCGGCCGTATGCACGGTATCGGGCGCGACGGTGACGCTGATCGCCGCGGGCACCTGCACGATCCACGCGGCGCAGCCCGGCAACAACGACTGGGCCGCCGCGCCGCCGGTGAACCGGAGCTTCCCGGTGACGCGAGGGAGCCAGACCATCACTTTTGGCGCACTGCCGAATCAGGCATTCGGCGCCGCGCCGTTCACCGTCAGCGCGACCGCTTCGTCGGGCCTTGCCGTGGGCTTCGGAGCGATTACTCCGGCCGTATGCACGGTATCGGGCGCGAGTGTGACGCTGGCCGCCGTAGGCACCTGCACGATCCACGCGGTGCAACCCGGCAACGACGACTGGGCCGCCGCGACGCCGGTGAACCAGAGCTTCCAAGTCGAGTGACGCGGTGACTATCGATTTGAATTGCGACATGGGCGAACTGCCGGATGCTGCGCTGGAGGAGGCGTTGATGGCGCACATCACGTCGGCCAACGTGGCTTGCGGCGGGCATGCGGGCGATGCGGCCAGCATGCAGCGCACCGTGGAGATGGCGCGGCGGCATGGCGTCGCGGTGGGCGCACATCCGGGCTATCCGGATCGTGCCAACTTCGGACGCGTGGAGATGGCGCTTTCCGCGGAGCAGATCGCGCAGACCGTGTGCCAGCAGATCGGCGCGCTGGCCGCCATCGCGGGTGGTCTCGCGCACGTGAAGCCGCACGGCGCGCTATACAACGTGGCGGCGAAGAATCCGGATGTGGCGCGGGCCATTGGCGAGGGAGTCGCCCGGTACGGGGAGGGGCTGGTGCTGGTGGGGCTGGCCGGGTCCACGATGCTGGATGTCTGGCGCGCGATGGGTTTCCGCACCGCGGCCGAGGGATTCGCGGACCGCCGCTACGAGCCGGATGGCAGTCTGCGATCGCGCAAATTCGCCGATGCTTTGATAACTGAACCGGGAGAGGCCGCGGCGCAGGCTTTGCGATTGGTTAGCGAGGGGCGTGTGCAGACGATTTGCGTTCACAGCGACACGCCGGGGTCTGTGGAGATTGTGGTGGCGGTGGAGCGGGCGCTACAGGCGGGGCTGAAGCCCCGCGCGGGCTAAAGCCCGCCTCCAAGGTTTAGCTCTTGTGCCAGTGCATGTCCCAGCCCAGGTAACGCGTCCCGGCCTCGTAGACCATCCCCGCCACGGAAGAAAAATTCGCAGCCACGTGATGCTCCCAGCCGTTCAGGCAGATGTAGCGCAGCAGATCCTGTAACCGTTCAATGCGCACTACGCCGGCGCCGCCGAATGTGTCGAGCGGATCGTTGGTGAACTCGCCTTCGCCGACATAGGAACGCAGTCTGCCGCTGCGGTCGTCGGTGGAGACGCGGCAAAAACTCATCGCCCCGGCCTTCACTCTGCCGACGCAGGTGCCGAACGTGTTCGCCTTGCCCACCGTGCCCGCGATAATCTCCTGGAAGTCCATGCGCACATCCGCGAAGAAATGTTTGGGCAGGTTGCTGCAATGAAAGCAGACCGCCTTGTCGGGATCTTCGCCGTAGTTGTTGTTCCAGTCGAGCAGCGCGCTGGGCGTGCCGGAGGCCATTTGCAGGGCGTACATCCCGACCACGCCGCAGATATCCACTTCGCAGGCGCTGGGCAACAGATCGTTGCTCATCATGCTCATGACGGTGCAGGGGACCACGCCGAAGTATTCTTCAATGGCGGTCCAGCATTGCACGGCGCTCATCACCACTTCGGTTTCCTTCATCCAGCCGTCGACCACCGCGCCGAGCTTGGCCATCTTGATCAGCGCTTCGTCCGGAATGCCGCCCGTCGAAACATAGCTCTTGATGGCGGCCAGCTTCGCTTGTGCGGCATCGTCGTTGTCTTTCATGCGGTGGATGCGGCCGAGAATCTCGGTCAGGTCCACGGTCTCGATGGAGATGCCATGCTGCTCCAGGATCTTCTCGCTGTAGCGCACGGTGTTGAAAGCCGCGGGGCGCGCGCCCAGGGAGCCAATGCGTACCCGGCGCAGGCCTTTCACTACTCGGCAGACGCCCGCGAACCACTCCAGATCCTTGCGAAAAATATCGGAATCCGGCGCTTCGGTGTGCTGGGAGGTGATGGAGTAGGGGATGCCGTACTGCGTAAGATTATTGCAGGCCGACATCTTGCCGCAGAAACTGTCGCGCCGGAACTTGATGGACATCTTCGACGCGGAATCCGGCGTGGCCTGCACCAGCACGGGAACGTTCAGATCGGCCAGGCGCAGCGCATCGGCGATGGCGCGCTCCTCGCCGAAATTCGGCAGGGTGACGATCACGCCGTCGATGCGGTCGCGGTTGGCGCGAAACAGATCGGCGCACTTGCGCGATTCCACGCGCGTTTCCACGGCGCCGTATTGGCTTTCCTCTGGGCTGAGCACTAGCGGCTCAATGCCCGCGCCGGTGAGCGCCTTGACGATTTCCTCGCGTCCTTCTTTTGCGAGATGGCCGGGAAAGAAGCCTCTGTTCCCGACAATAACTCCCATGGTCATTGGTCGTGTCACGAGCATAATCTAGCACGCCGCGCCGGCGGCGGCCCGGCGCTCCCAACACCGGCCGTAATAATGTAGCGACACCAGATATGCAACCGCGGCCGCCACCAACACAGCCAATCCCCGCTGGTGTTCCAGAAACCCCAGCGCCATTCCGCCCACGGCCTGCAGCGCACCCACAGGCAGGAGGCGGCCGCCAGTGAAGCGCCAGCGCTGTTGCGGCAAATCCAGCAGCACCGAAGAATGATGGCCGAGGGCCAGAGCGACAAATCCGAAGGTCATGCCCGGCGCGGGATCGAGCGGCAGCAGCAGATGGTAGCGCGTCATGCCGGAACCTAGATCCAAGCCGAACAGGGATTGCGCGCAGGTGCTCATGGTCAACGCCACCAGCAGGCCGAGGATGGCAAATTCTTGCGCACCAGTCCGCCCAGCCGACCGGGGAATTGCGGGATGTAGCGCAGCAGGTTCCAATGCGGATCGCGCCTCGTGGCGTGCCGTCCGCCGCAACCTGCATCCCAGCGGCCAGCGCGCAGAAGGCGAGCGCCATCGGCGGACGCGCGGTCTTCAGCAGAATCAGGACACCGATCCACGCGCCACCGGACTGAGCGCCAGGCTGGCGAGCCTCAGCCCCAATCGCTGCTCGGCCGTGAGTGGCCATAAAGCCAGCCGCGCCGGAGGGATATTGCCCAGCGGGTCGGAGGAAAGGGGAAACAGCAACAGAAATCCCAGCAGCACAAAGAACGGACACGCGCTTTTGGGCGGCTGGCCGAAGTTGAGCGCCCCGGACATCAGCAAGGCGACAAACAGGAAGATGTTGCTGACCTTGATGGACGCGAGCGTTCCCAGGTCGCGCCCCACGGCGCGCGGGCATCACCCGCGCTCCCAGCGCCGCCCGTAATAATACACCGACGCGAGATAGCCCATCGCGGCCAGCGCCAGCACCGAAAGCCCTCGCTGGTGTTCCACAAATCCAACTGCCATCCCCGCGGCCGTCTGCATCGCGCCGAACGGCAGGTTTCCGCTCGCGAAACGCCATCGCTGCTGCGGCAGCCCCGCGAGCACGGAAGAATGATGGCCGAAGGCCAGCGCTACCAGTCCGAAGGTCATGCCCGGCCAGGGATCGAGCGGCAACAGCAGCACCAAGAGGATCGCCAAAAACGCCATGTCCTTCGCCAGCAGAATCTCCCACCCGCTTACGGGCATCAGGTGGTACCGCGTGATACCCGAATCGAGGTCCAGGCCGAACAGGGATTGCGCGCAGGTGCTCATCGCCAACGCCACCAACAGGCCGATGATCGTAAATGCCGCCGGATCGGGGTGCGCAGCGAAGATCCTGTATGCGCCGCCTCCCAGGCTCAACAGCGCGGCTGCGTAGGGGTCGAGCAGGCAGAGCATCTCGCGCGCATTCTTGCGCACCAGTCCGCCCAGCCGCCCGGGAAACTGCGGCAGGTCAATCAACAGATCCCAATGGCGATCGCGCTTGACCATGCGGCGCCGCAAGGCCAGCATGAACTGCATCCCCACCGCCAGCCCGCAAAATGCGAGCGCCAATCCCGGCCGCCTGGTCTTCAGCAGAATCAGGGCGCCGATCCACGCGACGGGACTGAGCGCCAGACTGGCGAGCCGCAGACCCAATCGCTGCCACCCGGAGAGGGGCCACAGCGCCAGCCGCGCCGAGGGGATCTTGCCCAGGGGATCGGACGAAAGCGGAAACAGCAGCAGCAACCCCAGCAGCACGAAGAGCGCCGCCGCGCTTCTGCCCAGCAACCCGAGAAACAGAAGGTTGTTGGCCTTGACGGAACTTGCCAGGTCGCGCCCCACCGCGCGCCGCAGCGCTGTCAGGATTGCGCCGAGCGCAGCCACGGCAAGTCCTCCTGTAGCGGCGTCTCGACCAGGTCGAAGTACAACTCTTCGAGCGGCCGCTCCAGTTCCGCCGCCGCGGAATGCAAGACGATGCGCCCGTCGCGAATCATCATGACGTCGGTGGCCAACTGGGGGATCATCGCCAGCGCATGCGACGTCAGGAATACGGCGATGCCGCGCCCCGAAACGGCAATGAGCAGGTCGCGAATCGTTACGGACGACGACGGATCGATGCTTTCGAACGGTTCGTCGAGCAGCAGCACGCGCGGATTGTGCAGCANNTGGCGGCTGAGGCCATACACCGGACCGCACAGTTCCAGGTGCTCTTCGATGGTGAGCGCATCGAACACGCCCAGGTCTTCCGGCAGCACGCCGATCATGCGCTTCACGCGCAGCGGCTCTTTGGCGACGTCGCAACCGGCAATCAGCACCTCGCCGCGATCGGGCGCCAGCAGGCCGGTCAGAATCTTGAGCAGCGTGGATTTGCCCGCGCCATTGGGCCCCAGTAACGCGCAGATGCCGCCTGCCAGGTCGAAGGAGATATTATCGAGGGCGGCGAATTCCCCAAATCGCTTGCTGACATCGCGACAATAAAGCATATTGTGCCGATTATCGCAGGTCGGTTGACGGCGCCGCGCCGCGTCCGTCTTTCGGGACGTCCGGTTCCGAAAGCGGACACACAGAACCGCTAGCGTGCAGTGTCCAAGGAATAACTGTACAGCAGATTAGCTGTGGGGCAGGCCATCGTTTTTCGTGGCCTGCCGAGTTCGAGCACGGTGCGCAGACGACAAACAACGATCGTCTGCGCCAAATGCGGATTCGCATCTGAATACGCAGTATGAGCCGTCGACCTTGGCGGTAGTCTCCGCCGATGGCGGGCGGCCGTTGAAAGTCATTCCGGCTCCGTGGGGCAAGCAGTGACCGTCGACTTCACCGTGTCGCCCCCGCCGGCGCCTACCGGCTCCGTCACGGTAACGGCCACTCCGGGTGAGAGTTGCACCGGCATCCTACCCAACGGTTCCTGCCTGTTAACGTTCCAGACGGCTGGCCCGCGGACGATCACGGCCAGCTACTCCGGAGACACTACCTTCGCTCCCAGCGTATCCACACCGGTCAACCAACTGGTGAACCAGGCCGGAACGACGACGGCGCTTCCTCTCAGAATCCGTCTCCATTCGGAGTTCCCGTGACATTTGTGGCGACTGTTGCGGCCGTAGCGCCGGGCGCCGGAACACCCACGGGCACGGTGACCTTCTACGACGGAGCGGCAGCCATCGGCGCGAGCACGCTCTCCGCCGGCGTGGCA
>PMVV01000194.1 GCA_003166475.1 Bryobacterales bacterium
AAGCGGGGCCCAGGCAGCTAAGAAGGAAAGGCCGATTGCCAATCGGCCTGCAGGTTGCCAAGTGTTGCCAACCTGCCCCACAGAGCAGCGCAGCCGCAACCAAAAGAGGCGGCCTGAGAGGCCGCCGCAGGCCGAGGGCCTGCCCCACTTAGCGGCGGAAGTTGGTTTCTACTTTAAAGGCTTCCAGCGCGTTGTAGACGATGGGGCAATAGCAGGCGCGGTCGATGAACTGCCACATGCGGCTGGCGATGGAACCGTTGCCGCGCACCACGTGCGGAAAGCGCTGGCAGGTCTCGGGGCGGGCATCGTAGACCGTGCATGCCGTGCCGTCCAGAAACACGCAGCCGGTCTCCTCGGTGCGGCGGAGGATGGCGCCTTCGTCCTCACTCTGGGTGGTGTATTCGGCTCGGAACGCGGCGGGCGCGATGCCGAGATGGCGCGCGAGGCGCTCGACGTCGCGCTGGGAGACCTTGACGGTGGCCACGCGGCAACAGTTGGCGCACACGGTGCAATCGATTTGTTCCTCGATGCCTTCGGCGATGCGGCGCAAGATGCGATCGGAATGGTCGTGCCTTTTCATGTGCCGGCGGAAGCGCTCGTTTTCGTCCCGCTTCTTTTCGCCGAGCAGGCGGATCTGCACCAGGTCGGTGATCATGATGACCAGCGGATCTCGCGCGCGGCGAGATCGCGCTCCAGTTGGGCGCAGGATAGGAACTGCACCGCGTCGATGCCCTCGCGGCGGGCGCCTTCCACATACGCGGGGATGTCGTCGGTGTAGAAGCACTCTTCCGGCCGGCACTGCGCGCGCGCGATGGCCTCGCGGTAGATGGCCGGCGAAGGCTTCATGGCTTTCACTTCGTAGGAAAGCACCAGATCGTGGAAGTGGCGCAGCAGGGGATAATTCTGGCGCACCATGTCGAAGTGGATGGCGTTGGTGTTGGAGAGCACCAGCAGGCGATAGCGCTCGGCGAGGCTTGCCAGCAGGCTTTCCGGGACCAAGGTGTCCGGCAGGAAGATGCTGCTCCAGATCTCGCAGAACTGCTCGTAGGTGACGCGCAGGCCGAGCATGCGGCTGAGTTGTTCCACGAAATCGCGCGGCTCGACCAGGCCGGTTTCGAAGCGGTGCACCAGATCGGTGGCGGCGATGCGTTTAGGAATCTCGGCGGCGGGATAATCGCAGAATTTTTCCATGGCGCGGTAGCCGCGGGCGAAATCGAAGGGGATCAGGACCTTGCCCAGATCGAAGATGACGGTTTTGATCACGTGGCGATGGCCGTTCAACGGGAGACGCCCGCCGGAGTGGACACCGACTTTCTGGCGGGGCTGGCGGGATGCTTCAGTTCGGCGTCCAGGATCGGTTTCAGGACATCCAGTCTGATATTGCCGTTGTAGTGCTGGCCATCGATGAAGATGGTCGGCGTGCTCATGACCCCGACGTTCTGGCCGTCTTCCAGGTCGTGCTCCACAGCTTTGCGGACTTCGGGGGAGTCGAGGTCGGCTTCGAAACGCTTTACATCCAGCCCGACGGCCGAGGCCAGAGCCAGAATCGTAGGACGGCGCAGGTCGCTGTGGCTGGCAAACAGGGCGTCGTGCATCTGCCAGAACTTGCCCTGCTTTTGCGCGGCGACCGCGGCGGCGGCGGCGAGGGCGGCCTGCGAATGGATGTCCAGCGGGAATTGTTTGAAGAACAGCCTTACTTGGGTGGGATACGCCTTCAACACCGCCTGCAATTGGGGCGTGGCCAAAGTGCAGTAGGGGCACTGGAAGTCGGAGAACTCGACCAGTGTGATGGGGGCGTCGTTAGGTCCGGTCTCGGGCGCGCCGGCGGTGGGGATCTCGATGGGATCTTCCAGGAGCTTGTGCTCAGGCGGATGCGCGAAACGGGAGGCTTCCGCGTCGGCCAGCGCTTCCTTCTCGCTCTTGCCGGCCTTGAGGGACGCAACGATTACCGATGCCAGGCCCTTGCTGAAGTAGCAGTTCGGATCTTTCACGCGGCATTCCGCCACCTTCATGCCGCAACCGCAGGTGCAGTCGCGGGCGCGGATCAGTTTGAGGGCGGTGGCCTTTTGCGCAGGGGAGAGGGCGCTGAGGTCGACGGCGGGCAAGGATTCGAGAGTAGTCCAATCCTGAGCGCAGGCCAGTGCAGCTCCGAAAACGACGAGCGCTGCGATGGCCAGGGCGCGCAGACAGCGGGTGGTCATTTCTCTATTGTAAACGATGGGGCGGGCGGGGCTGGTGGTTGGTGGCTGGTGGCTGGTGGTTGGTGGCTGGATGCGATACACTAGCTCGAACCGATCGGCATGAATAACATTCGCAGCACCATTCCCGATTTCCCTTTGACCATTCGCGGCATCTTCGAGCACGGCGAACGCATCCACGCGGCTAGCGAGGTGGCGACTTACGCCGGCGAACATATACGCCGCGCCAGTTATGCGCAGGTGGGCGAACGGGTGCGCCGGCTGGCCGCCGGGCTCGGAAAACTGGGCATCGGCCCGGGAGACCGCGTGGGCACGTTCGCATGGAACAACCAGGAGCACCTGGAAGCCTACTTTGCCGTGCCTTCGATGGGCGCGGTGCTGCATTGCATCAACATACGCCTGTTCCCCGAGCAACTGATCTATATCATCAACCATGCCGCGGACCGCATCGTGATTGTAGATTCCTCGCTGGTACCATTGCTGGCTAAGTTCGCCGGGCAACTCACCACGGTGGAGCGCTATATCGTAATCGGCGAGGGCGGCGGCCTGCCGCGCGAAACGCTGCGCTACGAAGATGTTCTGGCTTCCGCGGAGCCGGTGCGCGTCTGGCCGGAGGTGGCGGAGAGCGCGGCGGCCGCTATGTGTTACACCAGCGGCACGACGGGCAATCCGAAGGGCGTGGTTTACAGCCACCGCTCCACCTGGCTGCACGCGGCGGCTGCGTCGATGGCGAACTCCATTGGCCTGACGGAAGACGACAAGATTCTGCCCATCGTGCCGATGTTCCACGCCAACGCCTGGGGGCTGCCGTATTCCGGCTGGATGTGCGGCGCCGATTTTCTGATGCCGGACCGCTATATGCAAGCCGAGCGGATCGGCAGGATGATCGCGGCCGAGCGGCCTACGGTATCGGGGGCGGTGCCTACCATCTGGAACGAGGTGTTGCGCTACGTGGACGCCAACGGCATCGACGTATCGTCGCTGCGGTGCGTGGTGTGTGGGGGCGCGGCGGTGCCCCGCAGCATGCAGGAAGGGTTCCTCAACCGGCACGGGGTGCGCGTGATTCAAGGCTGGGGCATGACGGAGACCAGCCCGCTGGCGGCTGTGGCGCGCCCGCCGCGAGGCACGCCGAAGGACCAGGAGATCGACTGGCTGAACAAGAGCGGGCGGGTGGTGGTGGGCGTGGAGTTGCGGCTGATGAGCGGCGAACAGGAGCTTCCGTGGGATGGCGAGTCGGTGGGCGAGATCGAAGTGCGCGGTCCATGGGTGACTTCGTCCTATTATCTGGATGATGCGCCCGAGAAGTTCCACGACAGGTGGCTGCGTACGGGCGATGTCGGGACGGTGGACGCGAAGGGATTCATCCAGATCACGGATCGCGCCAAGGACGTGATCAAATCCGGCGGCGAGTGGATCTCTTCGATGGAGCTGGAGAACCACCTGATCGCGCACCCGGATGTGTTGGAGGCGGTGGTGATCGGGGTGCCGGACGAGCGCTGGGACGAGCGTCCGCTGGCGTGCGTGGTGATGAAGCCGGGAGCGGCGGCGACGCTGGAACAGCTTCGCGATTTCCTGGCGGCGCGGGTGGCTCGCTGGTGGCTGCCGGAACGGTGGGCCTTCATCGCGGAGGTGCCTAAGACCAGCGTGGGGAAGCTGGATAAGAAGGTGCTGCGGGCGCGGTATGCCAAGGGGGAGATCGGGGAGGTGAAGGTGGAGAAGATGGGGTAGTGCGGGGAGTCGGGAGGTGACATGAGACTCAGCCTGGCGCGGCGATGCCGAACAGGCGGCCGGGTTCTACACGATGATGGAGAACGATCTGGCTGTGCCCTTCTCGATTCTGGATTTGCCGCTGCCGTCGCCTCCGCCGAAGGGCGCCGAGTGGATCGCGGCATATGGGCACTGGCGGAAGGTTTCTCTTGATCACTCCCAGCGCCGTTGGCCCAGAGTGAGAGAGAATACCCGCAGTGCAAACGCCGGCGCCGCATCGCAGCATGCTGGAGCCAAAAGAGGCGGCCTGAGAGGCCGCCGCAGGCTGAGAGCCTGCCCCACAAAGAAGGTTTGCCGCCATGCATAAGCTGTTGACTTCTCTTTTAATCGCGGCCTCGTTTCCTGCCGCGGCGCAACACATGTCGCGCGCGCTGCGCACGGCCGAGTATCGCGCGCTGCAACAGAAGCTGTGCCGCGGGTGGAACACGTGGAGCGCCAACAGCGTGCTGGCACACGTGTATCTGCCGGACGGTTTCGCGCTGACCCTCGGCCTGAAGAGCGCCGGCATGGGTCATAACTTCCAGAACACGTTTTTCCAGGCCAATGCGACGGCCAGGCGCCTCGAGAAGATTCGCCTGGGCCCGCACGCCGACGACGGCTCGTACACCGAACTCACGATGGAGTGGAACACCGGCGGCGCCGATTCCAAGAACGCGGCGCTGGTCCAGAGCGCTACGGAGAACGGCGAGGAATACATCCTGATTAACGTGGAGAAGCGCGCCCGGTTGCGGGCCGAGCACCTGATCGTGGAGACGGGCTACTATTGGAACCGGCCGGGGACCGTGCGGCGCGATGGCGGCGTGTTGAAGGCGCAGCCGGGGCGCCCAGGCGGCCGCGCCTTTGAAGTGCGCACCACGGCGCCGGAAGTGAACGACCCGTTCTTGACCTCCAACGCGCCCTATCTTTCGGTGGCGCTGGAGGGGCGCCTCGCGGTGTACACAGGGCCGGAGAAGTCGCTGGAACAGGTGGCCGCGATTGTCGAGACGCACCGCGCGGCGCACATGAAGAGGCTGGCGGACTACGGCGAAGCGCGCGAAGTTTTCACCGCGATGCAAACGATCCTGGCATGGAATCTGACTTACGATCCGGAAAACGACCGCGCCATCTCGCCGGTGAGCCGCGGGTGGAGCGCTAACTGGGGCGGCTACGTGCTGTTCGACTGGGACACGTATTTCGCGTCGTTCATGTACGGCCTCTACAACCGGGATCTGGCCTTCGCCAACGCGGTGGAGGTGACCAAAGGCATCACCCGCCGCGGCTTCATTCCAAATTCGTCGTCGGCCTACGGCATACAGAGCGACGATCGCTCGCAGCCGCCGGTGGGCAGCCTGATGGTGCTGGAGATCTACAAGCGCCACAAGGAGACGTGGTTTCTGGCCGAAGTCTACGACGAACTGCTGCGCTGGAATCGCTGGTGGCCGGGAGCGCGCGACACCAAGGGGCTGCTGGCCTGGGGTTCCGACAACGTGCCGCAGTTGGTGGACGGCACGTTCCACAGTTTTCAAGCGGCCTTGTTCGAGTCGGGGCTGGACAACTCGCCGATGTACGACGGGGTGCCATTCAACCCGACGACCGACCGGCTGGAGATGGCCGATGTTGGATTGAACGGTCTGTATGTGGCCGATTGCCGCGCACTGGCTGAAATCGCCGGCGTGTTGGGCAAGACGGCGGACCAGCGCGAGTTGCTCGCGCGCGGGGATAAGTATGCCGCGGCGCTGGGCACGCTGTGGGATGAGACGGCGGGCATCTACCTGAACAAGCGCACCGATACCGGCGAGAGCTCGCCGCGGCTTTCGCCGACCAATTTCTATCCGCTGATCGCGAAAGTGGCCACGGCGGAGCAGGCCGCGCGCATGATGCGGGAACATTACTTCAACCCGCTTGAGTTTCATGGCGAATGGGTGATGCCATCGATTGCGCGCAACGTGCAGGGCTACCAGGATCAGAACTACTGGCGCGGGCGCATCTGGGGACCGATGAATTTTCTGGTGTACCTGGGTATGCGGAATTACGATCTGGGGGCGGCACGCGCGGATCTGGCGGAGCGTTCGCACAAGCTGCTGATGAAGTCGTGGCTGAGCGACCGCGCGATTTACGAGAACTACAACTCGATCACCGGCGCGGGCAACGACGTGACCAGCAGCGACGCCTACTATCATTGGGGTGCGCTGCTGGGCGTCATCGGGCTGATGGAGCAGGGCCACTAGAATTCCGGACATGTGGGGCGGGCGTCTACGCCTGCAGCGGGTCTCCAGACCCGCTCCTCCGAGTTGCGGCCTGCCGCAATGCGGGGCAGGCCATAGGTGCCAAAAAATAACGCTTGTGGCCCAAACGACCGCAGCGACCCGACCACTCGCGCGAGGGCTCGCCAATCTGAACTTGACTCGCGTAATCTCGTCGCTGTAAGCTAAGAATTCTTGGTATGGGACGCAAGGCGCAAAAGAACGATTCGTTGCCCGGTTCGCTGGACATGTTGATTCTGCGAACGCTGTCGCGACGCGATCTCCACGGATACGGCATAGTCCAGTTCATTCAACAATCGTCCGACAACGAGCTCTTGGTCGAGGAGGGCTCGCTGTACCCCGCTCTCCAGCGCCTGGAGCTAAACGGCTGGATCGACGGTGTCTGGGGCGTGACCTCGAATAATCGGCGGGCGAGGATCTACAAGATCACGGCGGCTGGCCGCAAACAACTGGCCGTTGAGACCCGGAAGTACGCCAAACTCACGTTGGCGATCGCGCGCGTGATGGGAGCGGAGTGACGGACATGTTACGACGGCTGAGGTATTGGACAGAAAGCGCCATCCGCAGCGAGGCGCTGCGCGAGGAAATGGAACTCCACCTTGCGGAAGAAGCCGCGGAACTCGAAGCAGACGGTATGACGCCGGAGTGCGCCAAGGCTGAAGCGCGCCGGCGATTTGGGAACGTCGGCCTGAAGCACGAAGAGTCACGGGAGATTTGGATCAAGCGGTTTTGGTCGGAACTTGGCCAGGATATCCGCTATGGCTGTCGCACCATGACCGCCAACAAGGCATTCAACGCCATGGCGGTGTTGTCGCTGGCGCTCGGCATCGGCGCCAATACTACGATCTACAGCTTCATGGAGTCGATCCTGTTGCGCTCGCTGCCGGTGGCCGATCCCGAGTCGCTGGTGGTCTTGAATTGGCATAGCCGGCCGCCCCGGGACGGCGGCAAGGAGTCGGTCCACGTCATGCACGGGGTACAGGGCATGGCGTGGCCGGGCGACAAAGGCGCCATGGTCAGCGGCATGTTCCCGTACGGCGCGTTCGAGACCCTTCGCGACGGGAATCCCGTCTTTTCCACGCTTTTCGGATACTTCAACGGACTAAACCGTACCCTGGCCATCCGCGGTCAGGCCTCGAGCGCCAGCACGGAGTACGTCACCGGCGAGTATTTTCGCGGCCTGGCCGTGTCGCCGGCTGCGGGACGTCCGATCGACTCCGAAGACGACCGTCCAGGCGCAGCGCCGGTCGCGGTGATCAGCTTTGCGACCAGCCAGCGGCGCTTTGGGGGACTGTCGAGTGCCATCGGGCAACCGGTTCTCGTCGATAA
>PMVV01000283.1 GCA_003166475.1 Bryobacterales bacterium
CTTAGCCACGAATCCAAATCTTCCGTTCAATTCATCGACTACGACGAGCTTGCCGTCCAGCCGCATGCCGGCAAGCCGCGAAATCGCGAAGCGAAGAGCCGCGGCGATTGCTTCTTCCTTAGGCGGGTGCAACCGTAGGCGTAGCCGCAGGCGGAAACCGGAGCACATTGGCGAAGTCGCCGTCGAGCGGGATGAGAATCCTCCCGCCCTCGATAGCTGCACGCCGCACTGCGAAGTCGTCGGCGCCGGCAAGACCGGATTCCGCGACCGATACGGCATCGTGCCCCAGCGCACGGAGGGTTTCCGCCTGGCGCGGCGAGAGGTTCTCATCCAGCAGGAATCTCACGCCTCTGCCAGGACGACCTCATCAGCCGCCAGCGCCGCCGCGTACTCCAAACACGCGCGCAAATCCTCGGCCGCGAGTTGCGGGTAGGCGGCGAGCAGTTGTTCAAAGGACTCGCCCGCAGCCATTTTCTCAAGCAGCAGATGGACTGGAATGCGGGTGCCCTTCACGCACGGCTTGCCCATCATCACGGCGGACTTCACGTCTATCCGTGCTGGAAACGTCATACTGCAACTGTACCATGCTCAGTTCGTCGTGATGAGCGGTGCGTTGCTAGGGGCGGGGAGATGCGCGGATAGCTTTACGCGCATGGATAGATTATCGCGCCGGCTGCCGGAAGAGGGAAGGGCAGGCCACAAGAAGCGATGGCCTGCCCCACGTTGGTGGTTGACTTACGCCGTGCGCATGGTTTCCGACTTATCGCCGGAAATTGCCGCTTGCGCCGCCGCCAGGCGGGCGATCGGCACACGATAGGGCGAGCAGGACACATAGTTCAGTCCCACGCGGTAGCAGAACTGCACCGAGCTGGGCTCGCCGCCGTGCTCGCCGCAGATCCCGATTTCAAGATCCGGACGCGTCTGACGGCCAAGCTTCACGCACATTTCGACAAGCTTTCCCACACCTTGCTGATCGAGCACGGCGAAAGGATCGTACTTGAAGACTTTGGCGTCCTCGTACACTTTCTGGAACTTCGTGTAATCGTCGCGAGAGAGTCCCATGGTAGTCTGAGTCAGATCGTTGGTGCCGAAGCTAAAGAAGTCGGCTTCCTTAGCGATTAAGTCGGCAGTAAGTGCGGCGCGCGGAATCTCGATCATGCAGCCGACCTTGTACTTAAAGTCTTTCAGGCCGGCCTTGCCCAGCACTTCTTCGGCGATCCGGACCACGATCTTCTTCTGGTTGGCGAACTCCTCCACCGAGCCGATCAGCGGGATTTCGATTTCCGGAATGACTTTCACGCCCTTCTTGGCCACCTGCACGGCGGCTTCAAAGATGGCGCGCACCTGCATTTCGGTGATCTCCGGATACATGATGCCCAGGCGGCAGCCGCGCAGGCCCAGCATGGGGTTGAACTCGTGCAGTTGTTCCACTCGCTCCAGCAGCCCGGTCAGGACCTTCTTCAGATCCTTCACCGTGGCGCCGAGGCGCTCGTAGCGGCTGACCATCTCCTTCTTGGCCTTGAGGTCGGCGGCGGGCAACTTTGCCAGATCGACCATCAGCACTTCGCGTTTGGGCAGGAACTCGTGCAGCGGCGGATCGAGCGTGCGGACGAGCACCGGGAATCCGTCCATGGCCTTGAACAGCCCGGCGAAATCGGCGCGCTGCATGGGCAGCAGCTTGGCCAGCGCTTTGCGGCGGCTCTTCTCATCCTGCGCCAGGATCATGGCCTGCATGTGCGCAATGCGATCCTCGGCGAAGAACATGTGTTCGGTGCGGCACAGGCCGATGCCTTCCGCGCCGAACTTGCGCGCAGCTTTGGCATCGCGCGGAATGTCGGCATTGGCGCGCACGCCGAACTTGCCGCGGAATACATCCGCCCAAGCCATGAACGTCGCCATGATGCCGGACGACGGATCGGCGTCGATGGTGTTGGCCTGTCCGGCGAAGGCCTCACCGGTGGAACCGTCGAGCGACAGCCAGTCGCCTTCCTTCAGCGTCATCTTCTTGCCGCCCACGGTCACACTCATTTCCTTGCGCTGCGCGTTGACGTCGACGTCGCCCGCGCCGGCTACGCACGGGGTGCCCATGCCGCGGCAAACCACGGCTGCGTGACTGGTCATGCCGCCGCGCGACGTGAGAATGCCCTTGGCGACTTCCATGCCGTGTATGTCGTTCGGCTCGGTTTCGGCGCGCACCAGGATCACGGGTCCGGCAGTGGCCTGCTTCACGGCTTCATCGGCGGTGAAAACCACGCGGCCAACCGCGGCGCCCGGCGATGCCGGCAGTCCCTTGGCGATGGTGGCCAGCGATTTCTTCGAAGCCGGATCCAGCACCGGATGCAGAAGCTGATCGAGCTGCTGAGGATCGACGCGCAGGACGGCTTCTTCCTTGCTGATCAGGCCCTCGTTGACCATGTCCACCGCGATGCGTACCGCGGCCGGACCGGTGCGCTTGCCATTGCGCGTTTGCAGCATGTAGAGTTTGCCGTCCTGGATGGTGAACTCGAAATCCTGCACGTCGCGATAGTGCTGTTCCAGGCTGGTGGTGATCTCGTGAAGCTCGCGGTAGGCCGCGGGCATCAGCGCTTCCAACGTCGAGATGGGCTGCGGCGTGCGCACGCCCGACACCACGTCTTCGCCCTGCGCGTTCACCAGGTACTCGCCGTAGAAGGCTTTCTCGCCGGTGGATGGGTTGCGGGTGAAACCCACGCCGGTGGCGGAAGTATCGCCCATGTTGCCGAAGACCATGGCTTGCACGTTCACCGCGGTGCCCAGGTTATCCGGGATGTTGTTCATCTTGCGGTAGTAGATGGCGCGGGCGTTGAACCAGGAGCGGAACACGGCGTCGCGCGACATGGCGAGTTGCTGGATGGCTTCCTGCGGAAACGGCTTGCCGGTTTTCTTTTCGACCAGCTTCTTGTAATCGACGATGACGGCCTTCAGATCTTCGGCGGTCAGGTCGGTGTCGAACTTCGCTTTCACCTTCTTTTTGCGGCCGTCGAACACATGGTCGAAATCGTGCTTTTCGATGTCGAGCACCACGTTGCCGAACATCTGGATGAAGCGGCGGTAGCAATCGTAGGCGAACCGCGGATTGCCGCTCTTGCGCTCCAGCGCCAGTACGGTCTTATCGTTCAAGCCGAGGTTGAGGACGGTATCCATCATGCCGGGCATGGAGAACTTTGCGCCCGACCGCACGCTGACCAGCAGCGGATTTTCGGTGTCGCCCAACGTCTGGCCCATCTGCTTCTGGAGCTTATCCAGCGCCTGCAGCATCTCTTTATGGATCTCGTCGGGAACCTGGTTCTTGTTCTCGAAATAGATGTTGCAGACTTCCGTCGAGATGGTGAAGCCGGGCGGCACCGGCAGATTCGCCCGGCACATTTCGGCCAACCCGGCGCCTTTGCCGCCGAGTACATCCTTCATTTTTCCGTCGCCATCGGCCCCGCCTGGGCCGAATTGGTAAACATGTTTGTTCATAATATTCTCCTATGAGTTCGTGACAATCTCCGAAAAATCGGCAAACGTTCGAAACTGTTCCAGCAGGCCGTGTAGCATGGCCATGCGATTGGCCCTGACGGCCGGGTCGGGCGCATTCACCAGCACCTTGTCGAAGAACAGGTCCACTTTGGGCCGCAGCGCTCCGATCACGGATTCAATTGGTTGCCCGGCGGACCGATTGATCTCATCGAAAAGATCGCTTTCGGGGCCGGGCTCCAGCAGGCTGGGGCTGAAAGCGCCGCCGGTGAACGCGGCCTGGCGCAGGATGTTCTCGATGCGCCTGAAACTAGCGGCCAGCGGCTCGAAATCGGGCGAGGGGCGGATTTCTTGCAGACGCAGCAGGCGCGCTTCCAGTTCCGGCAGATCGCCCCAGCCGGCGGCCATGGCGGCGTTGACCTCGTCGTAGGCGAAGCCGCGGACGTCGCGGAAGTAGAACTTGACGCGTTCTGCGAAGAATTCGGGGAGCTGGGGATCGTCGGCGATCAGGGCGAGCAGCGGAACGGACATGCCGCCTTCGACTATGATTTTGACCACGCCCTGGGCGGCGCGGCGTAACGCGAACGGATCGCGCGAACCGGTGGGCGCCATGCCGACGCGGAAGCAGCCGCGCAAGGTGTCCAGCTTGTCGGCGAGCGAGACCAGCCGGGCGGCCATGTGGCGCGGGATCGAATCTTCCATGCTCTCCGGTTTGTAGTGATCGTAGACAGCCTGCCAGACCTCGTCCGGCTCGCCCTGTGCGCGTGCGTAAAGTCCGCCGACGACACCCTGCAGTTCAGTGAATTCCTTCACCAATTCCGTGGTGAGATCGGCCTTAGCGAGGCGCGCGGCGCGCTGGGCGCATTCGTCGCCGCCGAGTTCTTTCACCAGGGCCACCACGCGATCGGTCTTCTCCAGATACGACCCAAGCTTCGCCTGGAAGGTTACGTGGGCGAGGTCCGCCACACGGTCCGCCAGTTTCTTGCGCTGATCGGCTTGCCAGAAGAAGCGCGCATCGTTGAAGCGGGCGCGCAGCACGCGCTCGTTGCCGCGGCGGACCAGGCCTTCGGGATCGGCGTTGGTGTTCATCACGGCAACGAACAGAGGCGCGAGATGGCCGGATCCGTCCTCCACCGAGAAGTATTTCTGGTGGTGGCGCATCACGGTGATGAGGACTTCCTCGGGCAGTGCGAGGAACTGCGGATCGAATTCTCCCACGATGGGACTGGGAAACTCGGTTAGGTAGACTAGCGTTTCGAGGAGGGCGGGATCGGGTTTCAGGCGGATGTGCAGCGCTGCGATTTCGTCTTCGATTTTTTGGCGGCGGGCGTCGGCGGATAGGATTACGAAGTTGTCGCGGAGGGTTTGTTCGTAGGTGTCGATGGTGACGGGGACCGCTCCCTTACGGTCGCGGCTCAGTCGCCGGTGGCCGGACGACTCGCTGCCGGATTGGACTCCGGCGAGTTCGAATGGGACCACGTCGGAGCCGAGCAGGGCCACGATCCATCGAATTGGCCGAATGAACCGCGGGCCGCCCTTGCCCGTCCAGTACATGGTCTTGGGAAAGGCGATCTTCAGAACGATTCCGGGCAGCGCCTCGGCCAGAATGTCGATTACCTTGCCGCCGCCCACCTTGCGCAGATACGTGTAGTACTCGCCCTTGCCGGTGGATTCGACGGCCAGATCCTCCGGATGCACGCCCAGCTTGCGGGCGAAGCCTTCTACGGCTTTGGGATTCGCCGCGCGCGGCGGACCCATCACGCGCTCTTCGGTATCGGGCAGGCGCTCGGGAAGGCCCTGCGCGCGCAACACCAGGCGGCGCGGCGTGGCATCCAGCTTCACATCCGACGCCGGAATACCGAGACCCGCGAACAGCTCGCCCAGGCTCTCCAGCGCGCCTGGAATCATCCAATCCGGAATCTCTTCCGTACCGATTTCGAGCAGAAAAGGCAGGCTCATTGCGCCTCCCCCTGCTGATCGGCCCAGGCGTGCGCCACGCCGACCGCCAGTTTGCGCACGCGCTGAATCACGCCGACCCGCTCCGTCACGCTGATCGCGCCGCGCGAATCGAGCGTATTAAACAGGTTTGAGCACTTCAGCACTTGGTCGTACGCGGGCAGCAGCGGGAAGCGGGCCTTCTGCGCTGCCTCCTCGGTGGATTTCGGATATGCCGCCAGCAGCCGCGCGGCCTCGCCTTCGTGCAGGTCGAAGAGCTTCCACAGCGTATCCACTTCGGCCATCTCGAAGTTGTAAACCGAAAACTGCAGTTCGTCGGCGAGGCGCACATCGCCGTAGCTGAAGCCCGTCGCCCATTCGATGTCGTAGACGCTATCCTTTACCTGAAGGAAGGCCGTGAGGCGTTCCAGTCCGTAGGTCAGTTCGGCGGGCACCACATCCAGGTCGATGCCGCCGCACTGCTGAAAATATGTGAACTGTGTGATCTCCAGGCCGTCCAGCATCACCTGCCAGCCGACACCCCAGGCGCCCAGCGTCGGCGCCTCCCAATTGTCTTCCTCGAACTTGATGTCGTGCTGCCGAAGGTCGATGCCGACCGCTTCCAGGCTGCCCAGATATTGCTCGATGACATCGGCGGGCGAGGGTTTAAGAATCACCTGCAATTGCGAGTGCTTGTAGAGGCGGTTGGGGTTTTCGCCGTAGCGTCCATCGGCCGGCCGGCGGCTGGGCTGGACATATGCCACCCGGTAAGGCCGCGGCCCCAGCACGCGCAGGAAAGTCTCCGGGCACATGGTGCCGGCGCCCACTTCCACGTCGTAAGGCTCCTGAATAATGCAACCGCGGGCGGCCCAGTAGGCCTTCAGCTTGAAGATGATTTCTTGAAATGACTCCATGCTCTATTCGGCTTCCAGTACCGGCGCTGTCAGCAGCTTGCGCTCGATATGGACTTCGATTTGCTGGACCAAGAAGCGGCGCAGGTCAGCGCACGTTTCGCGCGCCCAGCCCGCCTGGCCGACTTGCGCGACCGGCTTGCGCAGCATCTCTTCCGCCATCACTCTCGATTCCATACTCAATTCCCAACTGCCCGCGCCGGCCGTCCGTCGGCATTCGGCGCACAACAATCCGTCCCAGCTGCGGATGAAAAACGCCCGCTCCCACGTCTCGCGATCGGCGAGCAGGCTGCCGCAACCCAGGCAAACATTCAGGTCGGGCAGAAAGCCCGATAGCCGTACCGCCCACAAGCTGAAGTACGTCACCGCGCACCAGACGCCCCCGTGGCCAGTGGAATCGGGGGCGCGCATGTGTTCCAGCACCGTCGTCAGCAGGCGGAAGAACCGGTCGTTCGGTTCGGCCGGTGGCAGTAACTGATCTGTAACTTCCGCGAAATAATCCAGCGCCACTGCCGCCCGGTAATCCGACAGCAGCCGGAACTGGGAAACCAGCAGTTCGCAGGTATCCAGGTTGACCAGTTCCCTGGTCTCGCGCTGGAAATACGACATGCGCACTTGCGAGAGCCGCTCCAATCCGGCGCCGAACGCGCTCTTCGGACGACGCGCCCGCCTGGCCACACCGCGCAGTTTTCCCTGGTCGCGCGTCAGAAAGCTGACGACGAGGTCCGCTTCCTTGAAGGGGTAACTGCGGAGCACGAAGGCTTCGCTCACTCGAGCCGGCACGTGGAGAAATTTAAGAGTAACACATCGTGCTTGGCCGCGCTTTGCGGGCGAGGCGAGCCGGCTACCCGGCTTGGCGATGTGCGGGTCCTGAGCTGGCGCGCGAAGACTTCGAGCACCAACGGTCGCCGGCGGGTACATTGGTTTTGCAATCGTTCAGTATTCCAGGGCGGCGAAGTAAAACAACTCGCGCACTTTTCCTGGCCGGCTGTTTGTCCTCGGACTGCGGCGGATAGTTCTTATAAACTGTTAGCGGGCGAATGGAAGAGTAGCAGGCTTTCGGGGCTGAGTGACTTTAGGCTGGCGGCGTGAACAACGTGCGCGCCCGCGATTCGTCTCGAATCTTGCAACAGTTGACAACCGGCTGGCGCCGATGAACGCTGGGACTTCCCGGCTACGTGGCCGGGCCCCGCAACTCGACGCACGCAACACTGCGTGCGTCGACAGGCTGAAGCCTGTCCTACCTACTCGGCGGCAACGGGCACGGCTATGCCCGGTAGTTCGGCGCTCGCGCGCAGCGCCTTGTTCCTGACATTCTTGGTCACGCCAAACGCAAACGACTCGCCGATCAAGCCGGCATCGAATGCCCGAATGACATAGGTGCCGTCGATGTTGGCGACGTCCAGATAGTTGCGTCCGGATTCCTTGTCCGGCTTGGCAATCGCGAGAAAAGTCAGGTTGATCCCTTCCCCGCTAAGATGGATGGCCGGCACGTGCGCCAGATCCTGCATTTCTGTGCTCATCCAGATGGTGTACTGGCCGGGCTGCAACAGCGTGTTTCCCCAATACGCGGCTGCGGGCAGCTCGAAAGTGCCTTTCAGTACCGGTTGGGCGTTGGCCTGCACAGTGGTTAAGCCGAGCGCTAAACCGACGAGCGCCAGGCCGATGGTTAAGTGTTTCCGTACGTTCATGGTTATTCTCCTTTAATGAACCTCTCCGAGTGAACCCTTTGAGGTGCTTGCTTCGTCTATGTGATAGATGGGCGAACTGCAGGCGAAGTTTATCAGCAGGGCGTCAATTGTTTGTGATGACGTAAGCAGCGGATTTGAAACGGTTTAATCGATCATGTCATTTCCCGCGCCAAAACCCATGAGTGTCACAGGGAAGCTGTGCTTTGGACCCTTCGAAGTGGATTTCGAAAACCGCGAACTGCGCAAACACGGGATTCGCATCAAACTGCAGCGCAAGCCGTTTCAGATTCTCGAATTCCTGTTGCAAAGACGAGGCCAACTGGTGCTGCGCACCGATCTGGCGCAACTTCTTTGGCCGGGCATGCACGTGAGTTTCGACCGCAGCCTGAATACGGCGGTGAACGCTCTGCGGCGCGCGCTGGGCGATACCTCGCGCAATGCGCGCTTCATCGAAACGCGGACGGGACTCGGATATATGTTCATGGCTCCCGTGAAAGTGGTGCACGGCGCGGGCAGTGCCCAGCCGGAGGCCGGCATCCAAGTGGTCCGCTCGAATGCTGCCGGCGCGGAAGCGCCGCAGGACTGTCTGAAGGGGCGCTATTTCTGCCACAAGCTGACTGAAGAGGATCTGCACAAGGGCGTCGCGCATTTCAACGCCGCTCTGGCACAGAATTCGAATTGCGCTTTTGCCTACGCGGGCCTGGCGGACGCGTATTGCTTGTCCGCGCTGCTGAACATGGCGCCTGCGGGCGAGATCTATCCGCGCGCGAAAGAGATGGCGTTGAACGCGCTCAGTGCGCGGCAGGATCTGGGTGACGCGCACGCCTCGCTCGCCAGCGTGAAGCGGCTGTTTGAATGGGATTGGGCCGGCGCGGAGGCGGAGTATCTCACGGCTTTGGTTTTGAGTTCCAACTGCGCGATGACTCATCAGCAGTATGGCGCGTATCTGGCGGCCACCGGCAAGGCCGAAGAAGCGCTGCGCGAATTGCGGCGGTCGGAGGAAATCGATCCTCTGTCGCCCATGGTGAACGTGGGGGTTGCGTGGGGCCTTTATGTGGCGCGGGATTTTCAGGGCGCCTCGGAACAGTCCTGGAAAGTGCTGGCGATGGAGCCTAAGTTCGGCGCGGCGCAATATACGCTGGGGCTGGCGTACGCGCAGTTGGGTCTGACCGAGGATGCCATCGTGGAGTTGCACAACGCGCGCACCTGTGCGGGCGATCAACCGGCGGTGTTGGCGGCGCTGGCTCACACATATGCCTGCGCGGGGGAATTGAGTGAGGCTGCCGCGATGCTAGGCGAACTGGAGAATTTGTCCGAGCAACGGTATGTCTCGCCGTATTGGCTCGCTTTGGTCTATGCCGGTATGGGAGACCGCGCGCGCGCCCTGGAATTGCTGGGCCGGGCGTATGCGGAACGGGACGTCTGGCTGACTTGGCTGGGAGTGGATCCGCGCTTCGATGCGTTGCGCGAGGAGCCGCGATTGCAGGAATTGCTGCGGAGGATCGGCCTGGGCAGGTAGAAGTCGGAATAGCGGAAACCGCTCCCTCACGGTCGCGGCTCGGTAGTGTTATGCCGGTAGTGTTACCGAGGCGCGACCGTTGATGGTTCCTTACATGCCGGCAACTGGAACTGTGACAGGCTGCGTGGCGGAGCCTTGAAGCGTCAGGTTGCGGGCCTTCTTGGACACGCCGAACCTGTACGATCTGCCGACCCGGCCCGCATCGAGTTCCCGGATCACATAGGTTCCATTGACGGCGTCCAACTTGAGACAACTGTGCCCGGAGGATTCGTCGGTACCGGCCGGTGCGAGTAGCATGGCGGCGAAGCCTTCGCCGCGGATGGAGACCAGTTCGGCGCCAGAGCTGCCGCGGTCCAGCGACAAGGTGTACTCGCCGGGCTGCAACAGAATGTCGTTCCAGTATGCCTGTGCGGGCAGAGCGAAAGTCCCTTTGGTTATCGTTTGGGCGCTGGCTCCCGCGGCGGTCAGGCCGAGGAGAGCGACAAGCGCCAGAGTGAGTGCGAATCGCTTTTGTAGGTTCACAAGTTCTTCCTTTCATGCGCCGCCACGAGGCGGGCTTTGTTTGTCTACACGTTAAGACGAAGGTGCCGCCCCGGGGTTCACTCCGCCGGGATCAATTGTTTGTCAATTGGTGTGTTACCGACAGGTACAATGGTGGTCGGACCGAAACAAATGGAACATTACACTTGGGAAACACTCGATAAAGAAGTCCTGAATCCGCGCATGTGGCGCAAGGTCATCGCGGGCGAAAAGGCCATGGTGGCGCAAGTCTTCATCTCCAAGGGAGCGGTGGTTCCCGAACACCACCACGAGAGTGAGCAGATCACTTACATTCTGGAAGGCGCGCTGGAGTTCGAAATCGAAGGCCGCACGGTGGTGGTCTCCGCGGGCCAGGTGCTGCGCATCCCATCGCAGGTGCCGCACCGCGCGGTGGCGCTGGAAGACACGCTCGATCTGGACATTTTCAGCCCCATACGCACGGATTGGCTGACGGGCCAGGACGATTATCTGCGGCGCGGCTGACGCCGGCGCCGGGTTTCACGATCATGGACTTGGGAATCAAGGATCGCGTTGCCGTGGTGGCCGCTTCCAGCCGTGGGTTGGGCCAAGCCGTGGCGCGGGGGCTCGCGAAAGAAGGCGCCAAACTTGCACTTTGTGCGCGC
The DNA here is from genome assembly GCA_003166475.1 of Bryobacterales bacterium. GTDB lineage: Bacteria > Acidobacteriota > Terriglobia > Bryobacterales > Bryobacteraceae > Bog-159. Next base: position 10,697 of record PMVV01000283.1, read on the forward strand.
GCCTCCGCGCCCATGGATGCCGCCGCCGAGGAGATTCGCCGCGAGACCGGCGCCGAAGTGATGACGCGCGCGCTGGACGTTACGGACTATGACGCGGTGCGCGGGTTTGTGGCAGCGGTGGTGGAGCGCTTCGGCCGCCTGGATATTTGCGTGGCAAACGCGGGCGGTCCGCCGGCCAAGAGCTTCGCCGAAACCACCATGGAAGATTGGCGCGCGGCGGCCGATCTGAACCTGATGAGCACGGTCTACTTCGCCAAGGAAGCGCTGCCGGTGATGCAGCGGCAGCAGTGGGGCCGGTTCATCGCCATTACCTCGGTGGCGGTGAAGCAGCCGGTGGAAGGGCTGATTCTCTCTAATGCCGTGCGGTCCGCGGTCAGCGGGCTGATCAAGACGCTGGCGAATGAATATGGGCGCTACGGCGTGCTGGTGAACAATGTGTGCCCCGGCTACACGGCCACCGCGCGCCTGGTGGAACTCAGCCACAGGTTGGCTGAAAAGGAAGGCGTCGATGCGGCCGAGATCGAAGCCCGCTGGGCGCGGCAGACCGCTCTTGGCCGGGTGGGCCGGCCCGAAGAATTCGCGGACCTGGTGGTATTCCTCGCTTCCGAGCGAGCCACCTACATCACCGGCGCGTCGATTGCGGTGGACGGCGGGCTGGTGAAGGGTTTGTACTGATTCAGGCCGCTTGCGTTCCAATTCGGAACGTTCCGCCACGGTCAGTGGGCAGACGCGAGCTGCAGCGCGGTCGCGGCAAACATCCGCAATTGCAGTTGCATGCTGACGATACGGGTCTCAATGCCGGTCATAAACACCGCTTTACGGGGCGACTCCGGCCAAGCCCGGACGACTTCACGGCGATATTTGAGGAATGCCATCTCTTCCTTCATGACTTAAGGCAATGCACGCCGCCTGCCAAGTTGTGTGGGCAGCCTCTCAGGCTGCGGACCCGCTTTCCAGCGGGTCCAGCCGGCTGAAAGCCGGCTTGCAGGCAGGATTGCCTGCCCCACAATTTGGCGCGGGCTATCATGATTGTTCAGTGGCTC
>PMVV01000119.1 GCA_003166475.1 Bryobacterales bacterium
CCACCGGCGACGAGCGCTATCTGCGCCTGGCGAAGTTCATGCTGGATTCGCGCGGTCCGGATTCGAGCGAGCAAGGCGCCGGGAACCCTTACGTGGAAGCGCAGCAGAAAGTGGTGGACCAGACCGAGGCCGTCACCGGGGGACACGCCGTGCGCGCCATGTACATGTACTCCGGAATGGCGGACGTCGCCGCGCTGACCGGCGATGCGGCGTACGTGCGCGCCCTCGATAGCATTTGGGAGAACGTGGCGGCGAAGAAACTGCACATCACCGGCGGCGTGGGCGCACGGGCCGATGGCGAAGCCTTTGGCGGCGACTACGAGTTGCCCAACATCAGCGCCTATAACGAAACCTGCGCGGCGGTGGGCAACGATTATTGGAACCATCGCATGTTCCTGCTGCACGCCGACGCGAAGTATATCGACGTGATGGAGCGCACGCTCTACAACGGCTTGATTTCGGGCGTATCGCTGGACGGCACGACCTTCTTCTATCAGAACCCGCTGGAGGCCACGGGCCTGGCGGACAAGGACCAGCGCAGCCCATGGTTCGGCGTGGCGTGCTGTCCGGGGAATATCACGCGCTTCATGGCCTCGGTACCGGGCTACATTTATGCGCAGCGCGGCGACGCGGTGTGGGTGAATCTGTTCGTCGCCAGCAGCGCGGACATCCGCCTGGACAACGCGCACACGTTGAAAATCGCGCAGGAAACGCGCTACCCCTGGGACGGCGCCGTGAAGATGACCGTGAATCCGGATGCCGCCGCCCTGCTGACGATTCACGTGCGCATTCCGGGCTGGGCGCGCAACCAACCGGTGGCCAGCGATCTGTATCGCTTCACGGACGCGTCCGCGGCTCCTGTGACCCTTAAAGTCAACGGCCGGCCGGTTGCCCTGAAGCTGGACAAAGGGTACGCGTTACTGACGCGCACGTGGCGGCCCGGCGACACGATTGAGCTGAATCTGCCGATGCCGGTGCGGCGCGTGGCGGCGAACGACCGGGTAGCGGCGGATCGCGGGCGCGTGGCGCTCGAGCGCGGTCCCATCGTGTATGCCGCCGAATGGCCGGACAATCCCAAAGGGCAGGTGCGCAATCTGGTGCTGCCGGATAGCGCGCCGCTGCGGGCCGAGTTCAAACCGGCCATGCTGAAGGGCGTCGTCGTGGTGCGCGGCAAGGCGACTGCGTTGGCTTACGACGCGCAAGGCAAGATCGCCAGGACCCCGGAAGAGTTCACCGCCATCCCCTATTACGCGTGGGCCAACCGCGGCCGCGGGCAGATGATGGTGTGGTTTCCGACCGGCGAAGCGCATGCCAGACCGCAGCCCTATCCGACCGTTGCCAGTACCGCCCAAGTAACGGTGTCCGGCCAGAACCGGCGGGATCCGCGGACCATCAACGACCAAGAAGAACCCGCGTCGTCGGACGATCCCGCGTCGTACTTCGATTGGTGGCCCCGCAAGGGCACGTCCGAGTGGGTGGAGTACGCTTTCGCCAAACCCGCCACGGTCTCCCAGTGCCAGGTCTATTGGTTCGACGACACGGGCCGCGGCGAGGTGCGGGTGCCGGCCTCGTGGCGGCTGCTGTATCGCGAGGGGAGCGAGTGGAAACCGGTGCTCGCCCGCGAACCGTACGGCGTCGAGAAGGACGCTTATAACCGGGTGGCCTTCGAGCCGGTCTCGACCAGCGGCTTGCGCCTGGAGATTACCATGCAGCCCAATTGGTCGGCCGGCATTCAACAGTGGAGGGTGAAATAAAGCGGCGCGGCAGCAGTGCAACCTGGACAAACAAAGCCCAAGTGATTGGAATCTAAAGCGGGTGCTGGGTTCTGGGTGCTGGGTGCTGGTTTTCGATCCGGCCTTGCTGGCAGGCAGGCGGGTATCGCGGGTTGGGAGCAGACTGGTGGAGAGAGAGTGGTCGCGCATCAGGTGGAGTCGTTTGTCCGGTTGTCAAAGATCAGGGGGGCAGGTTGCTAACGAGTATCGGGCGTGACGGGGGCGCAGAAGGCCGGATGGGAATCGCCGCCCTCCGACATTACATAGCTGGGGGGGTGAGCCGGCGCCTGTGCCTGCACGGTTTGCTTGGATTGCCGCTGTGGCTGGGGCTGCGCCTGACGCTTCTTTTGCAGCTGCTTCAGCTCCCGCATGGCCGAGGTGAAGGAGCGCGCCAGGCGCGTGCGTTGCGCCCTCCGTGGTAGATTCTGCTCTCGCCTCTGGCAATGCGCGCGAGCAACCGTTGGGAGGTCGACATTTGTTCCAGTACAACCGTTCGGTGACGGTATGGGGCTGCCACTCGGCTTCGAGCGCGGCCCAGGGCGCGCAGGCCGTAAGTGAGGGCGTTGAGGCGCACGGCTTCCTTACCCTCCGGAGTTTTGGGACCGCAGGAGTGCTGGGCATTCTGCCGGTTGGCTTCCTGCTGTTTGTCTGAAATCAACATAAATTCACCTTCCGATTCAATCATAGAGAGCGCGCTGCGGGGAAATACCGTATCAAGGAGGCTGGTTGGCTGGTAAATGACTTGGTTGGTGGAGGATGCGGACGGGGAGTTTATTATCTCGACGTGTGATCGACTAAAGGCGACGGAAAGGCTGATTGACAATCGGCCTGCAGGCTGGCAACCTGCCTTCACGATCCTGCGGGCCACCGGATGTGATGAAAACCAGCCGCCTGAAAGGCGGCTGCGGGCATGATTGCCCGCCCTCCAGCAATCAGTTGTTCTCTTCGAGCACGTGCATAAGTTCCTCGCGCGGGATCATCTCTACGGTCGTACTTACGTGCCCGCCTTCGGGAACATCGATGGCCGCGCTGCGGCTTGCCAGCGCCTGCAGCCAGTCCGGCCTTTGCAGGATGGGCCAGGGGTTGGGGCTGTCGGTGGCGAACATCCGATAGCGGCCCGGCGCGAGCGGTCCAAAGTCCACAGAGCCGTTGCCCATGACGCCGGCGCGCTCCAGGCCGATGCCCAGGCGGCCGGAGTCTTCCGGAAAAATCACCGCCGAAACCTGTTGGCCGGCGGGCGCGTTTTCGATCTCCACCTGCACATCGGCCCATTTGCTCCCCAGCGTGATCCGCAACGGCCCGGTGGCGCCCGCGGCAATCTGAAAACCGCCGGGCGGCACGGTTTGACCAGCCAACGAGGCCGACTTCAAGTAGCCGGGCAAGTTGGCCATCAGACGCCAGCGGCCAGGCATCACACCGGTTAACGTGAATGCGCCGTCTTTATCCACCTGGGCCTGCAGTTGCCGCATGAAATACGGCGAGTCCATGGACGCCAGCGAGATCTGGCCATTCTCCAGAGGCGGGTGATCGTCGGAATCGAATTGCACACTGCCTTTCAAGTCCACCCCGCTTCGCAGAGAAATCTGCACCGGATCGGGGGGCGCCGGACCGATTTCCATGGGCCGCTCGGCTGCGAACATGTGCTCGCCGCGGTTGCTGAAAGCGGTCAGAAGATACGATCCGGGGATGACCGCCTGGATTTGAAACGTGCGGCTGGCGGCGTCCGCCATGGCGTTCATTTGCATCAGGCTGCGCATGGTTCGGTTCACGGGCATCAACATTACGTTGACAGGGCCGCCGCGCGCATCGGGATCGCCTCCCTCAACGCTGCCGCGCAGAGTATATGCGGGCACGCGGGTCAACTGAAAATCGATGCTATCCAGACTCGAGCCCGCTACCACCGTGAGCCGGGTGGCGGCGGCGGGATCCACTCCCCCTCCGTAGAGTTGCGGCAGGTAAGTTTCGTGCGGGATGCGCGGATCGCCGCGCGCGAGCAGGGGATGCGCGGCGGGCAGTGCAGTCCGGCAGTGGGCGAACACATAGTAGCGGCCCGGCGCCAGGTTGCCGATACGATACTCGCCCTTGTCGTCGCTGGAGGCCGATCCGTGGCTCCTGAGCGTGCGCCGGTTTTGCTCATAGACGAATTGGGCGGCGCTCATGCCGCAGCCGCGCACCGGAAGACCCTCTTCATTGACGATGCGCCCTTCAATCGAGCCATCGGGCATGAGCGAGATGGCGACGCCCTTCTTGTGTTCGCCATCGCTCAGCTCGACCTGGTTGGCCGGTGCGGCGGCGAAGATCGCCTGCGGCGGATTGTACCCTTGTTTCGACGCGGTCAGCCAGAAGTTGCCCGCGGCGAGATCGCGGAAAGCGAAGCGGCCGGCTGCATCGGTGACGGCATTCAGTTGAGCGGCCACCGATCCGCCGAGGAACACTTGGGCCTTCCGGAGCGGCGCCTGGGTGACGGCGTCGGATATGGTCCCTTCGATGCTGCCTGTGCCGGCCGGAGCGGAAGGCTCCGCCGGGGGCGCTGGCGGAATGCGCCGAATCTGCGCCATCGCGGCCGAGGCCAGTAAGCAGATGCAGAGTGCGCGCTTCATGGCCGTCAATTCGCCGCCGGCTCAGTCCCGGCCAGGATGAGCTGCGTTTGCCGCTCGACCCGCCCGCCTTCCGCCACGTCGAAGGGCTCGCCGAGGGTTTCAAACGGTTTCAAGAAATTGGGGTCTTGGTAGGCCGACGAATCCATTTCCTCGAAGGCGTACAACCTGTACCTTCCCGGGGTAACGCCGGTGAACTCGAAGTGTCCCGCATCGTCGGAGGACGCGCGGCCATAGAAGCTCAAAACGTTGGCATACTTGCCAACAGGCGCCAACAGCAGCACCGCGCGCGCGGACCGGGCCACGCCAGGCGGCACCGCGACCGTACCCGCGACCACCGCGCCGCGCGCGCTGACCACCAGGTGCAGCGGCTCGTGCGTGCCGGCATCGATAATCATGTCATCGGTGAGCACATCCCGATCGCCCAGCCGCATGGCCTTGATGTAGCCACCCCGCGGCACCGGATTCACGCCGATGTCCCAAATTCCCGGGACCACATCCGGAACGACGAAAGTGCCGTCCGCATGCGCCTCGACCCGGATCGGGCGCCTGCCGGGAGGATCGCCGCCGGGTATCAGCGAGACTTGAAACGG
>PMVV01000187.1 GCA_003166475.1 Bryobacterales bacterium
CGGCGCGCGGCGCGGGTGGACCCCATGGTGGCGTTGCGCTACGAATGACCCCCACTCCGGCTGGGTGGTATATGCCTGCGGGCAGGGAGGGATACTTTTCCAACAGGAACTGTGGAAAAAGCTGTGGAAACGAACGCCGAATTCGAGACAAACTTCAATGTTCGTAAAGACTTCGTAACAAAGTGCACCGGGATACAGCACTATTGCCAAAAAGCCAGCAAGTTGTTTCAGGAAAGTAAGTTAGATCCCATTAACTATAGTTAGTCCAGTCCTGTAACGCACAATATGCAGGCAGATTCCGCCGCATTACGGCAATCGCCCGCTGAGGCTGTGAGTAACGGGGTGCGTCAGACTGCCCCGGTCTGCCCTTTGCCCGCAAGGAACTGGTTCAACTGCTCCATGACGGCGAAAGCGTCCGCTACGTATAGTACGTCAGCTTTGCCCCGCGCCCAGCCGCAATTCGGGTCCAGGTTGATGGCCCGCCGATCGTTGATGAACCGCCAGCCCACCACGTGCGGCTCTTCTCCATGACAGCAGGTGGCTAGCCCTTTCGGATGCCGCGGCGTCGATCCGGTTTGTCCGACTTGGTTCAGATGGGTCATGAAGGGCAGCACCGCCTGTCCTTCGCCGCTGAGGTCCACCAGCGACTTGCTGCCGCCCAGCGACGCTTGCGCAAGCTGCAGGAAGCCCAGGATCAGCCGCGCCGCATCCGCCGGATGCGCCTGGCCGTCGGCCTGCTTCTTGGTCCATCCGGCGCCGGCCACAAACAGCAGATCGGCCTCTGGACGAATGGTCTGCTGATCCATGCGCGGCGCGCGCCAGCCGGAAAACGCCGTGCGGCGCAGACGCTCGTCCACCTCCACTGGTACGCGCTCCAGCGCCGCGTGCGCGGGGGCGCCTTGCCAAGGCTCGCCGGCTCCGGGCTCCAGCAGGATGAACCACGGCCGTTCGGCACGCTGGGAGACGCCCTCGATCCTCTGGCGGTAATACCAGCGGGTCACGGCGGGAGCGCCGCCTTCCACGGCTACAGCGGTCGCATGCGTATCGGCGCGGCCATGCAAGCGTTGCGCCACGCCCGCCAAGCAGCGCGCCCAGCGCGATGTGCCCGGCGCGAGCACCAGCGTGGCGCCTGCCGCTTCGGTCAACCGGGCGGCGGCGGCCGCATCCGTAGCGTAACGGGCCGTGGCGAAGTCGTCGCCAGTCACCGCCAGGAAGCGCGACGCGCCGCAGCCCCCGATCGAATCGGCCGCGGCCTGCGCATCGCCCGCCGACACCAGCCCCACGGTGAGGCTCGCACCGGGCAGATCATGGCCAAGCGCAATCGCCGCCGCCAGCGTCTCCTGAGCGGGTTTCGAAAGCGATCCGTCGGCTTCGGTATGGGTGAGAAACAGGATAGTTTCCATTGGTCAGTCCCGTGCGATCCAAGCCGCGATTTCGCGCGCGATTTCTTCAGGCGCGAGGTCCTTCACCACGCGCGTCTCGCGTTGCTGCCTGGGGGCGGCCGCGCGCAGGAAGCGCGCCCCGTCCGCCGCCGGCCGGAACGGCTTGGCTTTTTGCAGCGCGGGCATGACGCCGCGCAGGTTGGCCATGCCGATCTGCGGATTGTTGCGCGGTTCCGGCAGGTTGCCGGTCGCCCATCCCAGCGCAACCGGCGGACCCGCGCACACCGACAACTGGTGCCGCCCGCCTTCCACCCGCTCCAGGATCTCCAGCGCGCCGTCGGGCCGCACACGCAACTCGTCCACGCCCTGGAACTGGTCCACGATCCCCAGTTGCTCGCCCAGCATCTGCAAGGTGGCGCCCGCGCCACGCGAAGCGGATTCCCAGCCGCCGAACAGCAGCAGGCGCGCCATGTCCGGACCGGCGACCGCCCGGACGGCCTCGGCCAACGCCGCCGCCACATCGTGCGCCTCGGTGAATCCGCCGGCCGCGCCATCCACCGCCACAAACTCGAACGCGGCCTTCTGCGCCACCGTCATCATGACTTGCTGCAGCTTGGCCTTCGGCCCCAGGCTCACCAGCCAGACCTTGCTGCCGGGCGATTCGGACGCCAGGTGCGCCGCCTCGTACAGCGCATGCGCGGCCCACGGGTCCAGGATGGCGGGCAGCATGTTCTCGTTCTTGAGCGCCGGACCGGCGGGTCCGCTCACCGGTTCCAGCGTCTGCAAGGGATCGGGCACAATGCCCGCGCACACTACGATTTGATATCCGGGATTCATGATTAACTAACAGTATAATCAGATCTAAATGACTTCGCTCAGAGGGGCAGCCAATCCGGGCTGACTAGCGTAAGATATAGAGCGAGACGCATGCTGATCAAACGCCTGACGCTGAAGAAGATCTTGTCGTTCAAGGAGACCACGGTCGAACTGGACAAGTTGAACGTTCTGATCGGCCCGAACGCGGTTGGGAAGAGCAATTTGATCGAGGCCATCAGCCTGTTGCAGGCCGCACCGACAGGGATCGAAGGTCAGATTCTGCGGGGTGGGGGAGTCCGGCAGTGGCTGTGGCTCGGTGATAGTGATCCCAGGCAGCTCGCCGAAATTGAATGTGAGCTAATACTTCCTCGCCGACCCCAATTTGGTCCCCTTGTCTACCGTCTGCAATTCTCGCACGGCGTGCTGAACGAGCGCCTGGCCGGGGTCCACCGCGCTTCGGACGCCGACTTCTATTTCGACCGCTCTACCTACCAGGTGACGTTCGGCCCCCAGGCGCAGACCGGTCCGATGAGCAACAACAGCTCCGTCCTCGCTGAGTTCAAGAGTCCGATAGATACGACCCCCGTCACCGAAGTGGGCACGCAGTTTGCGTGGATCCAGATCTTTCGGGAGTTCAGAACCGGCCCCTCGTCGCAGGCCAGACACGGCTCGACAGTCGAATCCCAAGCTTACTTATCCGATGGCGCCGATGATCTCGCGGTTGTGCTGCGTCAAGTGGACCTTCTTGGCGCGCACGATCGGATCAAGGAATATCTGCACCGGTTTTGCGATCGCTTCGACGGTGTGAAGGTGGACGCGGTCGAAGGCTTGGTGCGCACGTCCTTGCTTGAGAACGGACTGTCGGAGCTGTTGTCGGCTACCCGCATGTCCGACGGCACGTTGAAGTTTCTCTGCCTGCTGGCGGTGCTATTTCATCCCAAGCCGGCGCCGCTAGTTTGTATCGAAGAGCCGGAACTGGGGCTGCACCCCGATGCGCTCCGCCTCGTGGCCGAGGTCCTTGTTGAAGCGTCCGAGCGTACCCAACTAATTATCACAACCCATTCCGAAGCGCTCGTCGACGCGCTTACCGATCGCCCTGAGTCGGTGCTGGTCTGCGAACGTGACTTCGACAACGGCACTCAATTCAAGCGGCTCGCGCAAGACGAACTGGATGAGTGGCTGGAACACTACACCCTTGGCGAGCTTTGGCGGAAAGGTGAAATCGGCGGGGGCCGCTGGTAGATGCCCAGTGAGATCCGCATCTATTTCGACGGCGACGGGAGCCTCAAGCCCGGATTTGCCGCGTTCTTCAGGGATATCCGGGCACGGGCGGATGCGGTGCGACGCAAGGTCTCGATCGTCGCCACCGGCGGGACTCCCGAGCGGGACTTTGCCATCGCGATGAGAAAACATCCGGCGGCGCGGAACATCCTGCTCCGCGACAGCGAAGGCCCTTGGAACCAGAACCTGCATGCTTCGGATTCCATCTTCTGGATGGTGGAGATGATGGAATCCTGGTTCCACGCCGACAAAGATGCCCTGGAAGCATACTACAAGAGCGGCTTCCGCAAGGCGGCGTTGAAGGCCAACCCGAATTTCGAGGAGATTTCCAAGCAGGATCTTATCGACGGTCTGAAGGCCGCCACCAAAGACACTACGAAGGGCAAATATCACAAGACCAGGCACGCGCCCGCTCTACTGCAGTCGATCAACCCCGCACTGGTGAGGAAGGCCGCTCCCCATTGTGAGAGGCTCTTTAAGGCTGTGCTTGACGATCTCCGGTAGCTCCCTACGACGTCAGCCGGTCCGGCGAAATCGGCCGCATCTCCCAAGCTTCGAACGACACCATCTTCGCCGTGCCGCCGTCCGCATGCAATGCCACACCCGTGCTCCGCCGGCCCGCCGGATACACCCGCGCGGTCAGGCAAAACCGGTCGTTGGCAAAGATCTCGATCACCGACCCATCCAGGAAGATGCGCAGGCGCAACGGCTCGCCGCGGCCCAGCAGGAACGGCCCCGATTGGATTCCGCGATCCGCGCTCAAGTCCGTGCTCGACTGGCTGCGGTCCACGCACACGCGCTTTTGCTCGCGATCGTAGTACACCAGCGTCCGCTCGCTCCCATCCGGCGCGGCGCGCAGCTTCAGTCCGGCCCTCACCGCGTCGCCCGGATCGATCTCCGCCAGAACCTCGAGGCAATCGCCCGCTGCATCGGCCCCCAGGCGCTTGCCCCGGAGCGTCTCCACCTCCGCCGCCGGGCGCATCTGCACCTGGGCTCCCATCAACTTCAATTCCCGAGGCAGCGACATGACGCCGCTCCAGCCGGCCGCGCGCTGCGCCTCGGCGCTGCGGCCTTCCGTCAGCCATCCCCACAGGATGCGCCGGTCTCCCGTATTGGTCATGGTGCGCGCCGCGTAGTACGAGCCGTAGTCGATGCCCCCCGTGGTCTCCGGCCGGAAGCGGCGATCCGCGTAGCTGCCCAGCATATACTTCACCACGCGCTCGGTCGAGACGATCAGCAAATGTTTGCCGCCCAGCGGAAAGAAGTCCGGGCACTCCCACATCTCGCCCGAATCCACCGGATCCTTGGCGTTGGCGCCGGCCCGCATCCTGCCCGTAACCAGCGGATGCAAATAGTTCCAACGGCGCAGGTCTCTGGATTCGTACAGCAGCACCGCGCCGCCCTTTCCGCGAAAACCCGACCCCACCGCCATCAGCCAGGTATCGCCCTCCTGCCACACGCAGGGGTCGCGAAAGCCGGTGACCTCCAGGCCGGCCGGCGGCGCGGCGATCGCGGGATTGCCGGCGAATTTCTTCCACTCCGTCAGGTCCCCGCCGCTAGTGGCAACGCACTGCGTTTCCGGATTCACGCCGGTGTAAATCGCCGTGACGCCTCCGTTGTCGACGACCGCGCAGCCGCTGAAGACGCCGTCCTTATCGGGACCGCCGGGCGTGGGTGCCAGCGCCATGGGCAGATGCTTCCAGTGCACCATGTCTTCGCTGACGGCGTGCCCCCAGTGCATGTCGCCCCAGAAAGCGCCGTTGGGGTTGTACTGGTAGAACATATGAAACTTGCCCTGCCAGTAGATAGGCCCATTGGGATCGTTCATCCAATTGGCGGCGGGAAGCAGATGGTATTGGGGCCGGTGCGGATCGGCCGCCAGCCGAGAAGCCGGCGCCGGCGCAGCCGCAGCCAGCGGGACAGCGCCCGCCAGCGCCAGAAAGTCGCGTCGTCGCAGAACAGGCCGCATAATAGCCCATGGTAACCGGATGGCGTGCAGCGCTCAACGGACCGCCCTCACCGGTAGTGTCCTAAGGCGCTTTGCAGAGCCTCGATCCTGGCAAGGGAATGTCCCGTCACATGAGAAATGCAACGGCCTCTCTCGTGTCCTTTGCCATGAGAATCCGCCTCCAGTAGCGGATTTCGCGAGGTTAACACGGTACGTGATCGGTCATGCAAGCGTGCTACGTTTTCGATGAAAGGTACGGAACGACGAGGTACGAAGAAGTAGCAGCAACGGGCGCCGAGCCGCTGCGATACGGTTGGAAGCGTGTTCCGGCGGACGGCTGGAGAGAGATCACGCTCGACGAAGCGAACCGCCTAGTTCAGCAGGCCAGCGAGAGCATTAAGCGCGCACAGACGAAGTACGCTCACGAAGACGCTCAACTCTTTCATGGAGGAGCCATTGCAGCGCGACTCAAGGCCGAGGCTGGTGAGCGGGTATTTTGCGTACACGACGGCGACAAGGCCGTCTTCGCCGGTACGAACACCAAAAAGCAGAAAGGCCCGATCGAATACCCTCCCGACTAAAAACGTGGGACACCACCCCTAACCCTGGCGAGGCTGGGAATCCTAACACTTGTTACACTGAAACGTATGCCGCTCTGCCGATACGCGCTGGCAGTGTGTCTTTGCGCCGCGGCGGCCGCACGCGCGCAACAGCAACCGGCTCCGGCGCCGCCGGACGCCGAGATGAACAGCGCCATTGAGGAGTTCAAAGCCGAGACCCGCAGTTTAGGCTTGCGCGCCGATAGTCCGCCAAAAGCCGGCCGCCACAGCCCGCTCGCCGACTGGCACGGTCGCCTCTTCGAGAACTTCCGCAACGACGCGCTGGACGCCGTGCCGCACGAGATCCGCCAGAATGGCGGCAACAAGGGACTGCTGCGCCGCAACCAGTTCGGGTTCAACGTGGCCGGGCCCGCCGTGCTGCCGCATCTCTTCGAAGGCCGCAACACTTACTTCTCGCTCTCCTACGAAGGCGTGCGCGAGGATATCGCCCGCACTTACTTGCAGACCATCCCCACCATGGCGCAGCGTACCGGCGACTACTCGGACGTGGTGGATGACGCGGGCAACGTGATCCCGATTTACGATCCCGCCAGCACGCAACCCAATCCGGGCTACGATCCGACGCAGCCGATATCCACCACCAACCTCGAATACACGCGCGTTCCGTTTCCAGGCAACATCGTCCCGGCGAACCGGCTCGACCCGGTGGCCCTGAACGCCCTCAAGTTTTATCCGGCGCCCAACACCGATGTGGGGCCGTTCTTTCACAACAACTACTTTATCGACGCACCCGAGACCAACACGGCGAACGGCATGATCGGCAAGCTGGACCGGTCGCTGCGCGAGCGCCATCGCGTCACCGTGGAACTGGCGTTTTCCAATGGTACGCTGGGCGCTGCCCAGTGGTTTCCCACGGCCGCCAATCCCGGCCCTTCCAACCGCGACTTTCAAACGCGCCGCGGTTCGCTCGGATACGTCTTCACCGCTTCCGCTCGCACCGTGAACACGCTCACCTTCGAAGCGAATTCCAGCGTCTCCACCAGCGGCGACACCGGGGACCAAACCAACTACGCCGCCCAGATGGGCCTCACCGGTATCGGCGGCGGCGGGTTTCCGGTGATGCAATTGGGTCCGTACCTCAGCATGGGGCAAGCCTATCCGTTTTCGCGCAACGCGCGCAATGTTTATACCTGGACGGACGGACTCTCCACCAAGCGCGGCAAGCACACCTTGCGGGTCGTGGGACAGTACACGCGGCAGCAGGTGAACAGCTTCTGGCCGCAGTATCCGGCCGGCTTGCTGACCTTCAACGAAGGGCTGACCAGTGTGCCGGGGATTGTGGATACGGGCGATGCGCTGGCCACTTTTCTGTTGGGCACGCCGTATTTCGCGGAGGAAACCCTCGACACCCAGCCTTCCTATTTCCGGCGGTCGGAGGGTTCGCTGGCCTTCCGCGACCGTTACGAGGCGATGAAGGGCCTCACCATCAATGTCGGGCTTACCGTGCATCTGTTCACACCGCGCACTGAGAAATACGACCGGCAGTCGAATATCGACCTGAGCGCCATCAACCCGGCGAACGGATTGCCGGGCGCCCTGGTGGTGGCCGGACAAGGCGGCTTCGGCAGCGCGTTCCAGCCGGCCCTGGTGCGCGTGTCTCCCAGCCTGGGCATTGCCTGGAATCCGCTGGACGACGCGAAGACCGTAGTGCGGGCGAATTTCGCGCGCGATTACTCGGGCATTCCGATTTATTCCGGCCAGTTTGGCACGCAGGGGTTCAACCAGTATGCGACGTTTCTTTCGCCGGACGCGCAGTTGCAGCCGGCGCTGACCATGCGCAGCGGCGTACCCGCGCCCTCCACTCCGGTGCCCGATCTGCAGCCGGATGCGGCCAACAACACCATTGCGGATCTGGTCGACATGTCCGACCGGTTGCCCACTTATCAATCGGCGTCGCTATCCATCGAGCGGGAGTTGCCGGGATCCACCGTGGTGACCATCGGGTTTGCGTACTCCGGCGGCAAGGACCTGCTGGTCGGCAACGGCGCGGCCAATCCCAATGCCATTCCGCTTGCCGATCTGCAGTACGGCAATCAGTTGAACGATCTGGCGTTCAACCAGTCGCTGCGGCCTTATCCGCAGTACCAGGGCTTCAATGTGTACGGCCAGTATCCGGTGGGGCGCTATCAGCGGGACGCCGGCTATGTGCGGGTGGAGAAGCGGTCTTCCAAAGGAATTTCGGTCAACGCCTATTTCGAGTTCAACAAGCAGATGGACGACTATTCGGGACCTTATGGAACGCAGGACTTCTTTAACCGCCAGGACGAATGGTCGGTGACGGCGGGCAATCGTCCCGAGCGGTTGGATCTGAGCTACACCTACGAGCTGCCGTTCGGGGCCAACAAGCCGTACCTGCGTTTTCCAGACTGGCGGCGGTACGTGATCGATGGTTGGTCGATCAGCGGCGCCGGCACTGTTGCCAGCGGCGACCCGATATACTTGACGCCGCTGTTCAACAACACGGGCGGCGTCGTACAGGCGCTGCAGGTGGATGTGGTGCCGGGCGTGGACCAGCACGTGTCCAATCAAGGGCCGGCGCTCTGGTACAACCCGGCGGCTTTTGTACAGCCTCCGGATTTCACCATTGGCAATGTGTCGCGCACGCTTTCGAACCTGCTGAATCCCGGCTGGCAGAATTTCGACATGTCGCTGAACAAGCGATTCGCGCTGGCCGCGGAACGGACGCTGGAGTTCAATGCAACGGCCTTCGATTTCATGAATCACGCCAACTGGAACGATCCGGATAATGTGATCGGATCGGTGGCCACGCCGAATCTGGACGCGGGGAAGATCATCGGTTCGCGCGGCGGACGAGTCATTCAACTGGGGTTGAGGCTGAGCTTTTGACGCGGATGGTGACGGCGCTGTTGTTCGCGTGGACTCTTGTTGCGGCGGCGCCGCCGAAGCCCACGGGCCGCACCGTTAAGGTGGCCGTCTGGGCGGACGCGGCGGAAGGGGCGCAGCCGGCTGCCCATCTTGCGGCAAAGGACTTGAGTGCGACGCTGGCCGGCGCGGAATCGCGCGTGGTGGATGTGAAAGGTCCGGGCGACGACCTGATGCTGGTCGCGGTGCTGGATCTGGCGGGCGACCTTTCGCTGGCGGAGGCGGCCAAGGACGCTTTAGCGGCGGATATCGGGAAGCTGCCGCCACGCGCTACAGTAGCGGTCATGCGCGCGCAGGATGGCGCAAAAGTGCTGGCCGATCCGGGCGCGGAGCGGGCCGCCGCCGTGTCCGCGGTGCGCGACGTGCCGGTGAGCGGAAAGGCGGGACTGCTGGATACCGTGGAAACCGTGACGCGGCTGGCGGATTCGATTCTGGCCAAAACGAGTGTGCGCATGGCTGTGCTTTATGTCACCGACAGCGAGCCGGAAAACTATCGCGAGGACTTCACCAACCCGGTGATCAATTCGAGCGACACGCACGACTTGAGCCGCCGCTTCCCGGAGGCCCTGATTCAGGACAAGATTTCGAAAGTGGCGGCAGTGTTGGCCGAGCGGCAGACGCCGCTGTTCGTGGTGCATCTGCGGTATCGCGGCGACCGGCTAGGCGAGGCCTATCAGAACGGGTTGAAGCAGCTTGCCGAAGCCGCCGGCGGCAGTGCCATCTTCTGCCGGTCGAGCGAAGAGATCGCCGATGCGGTTCATCGGGCGCTGGGCCTGATTACGTCATCCTATAGCGTGACGGTGGCCGTCCCGGAGCTCCGCTCCAAGAGTTTCGATCTGCATCTGGACGCGGGCGGCAAGTTCAGCCTGACCTACCGCACGCGCTTCGTGCTGAAAGAGAGGTAAATACGGTGACAGTGAAACGCTGGATTCCGTTGTTCATCGTGCTGGTGGTTGCCGCCGTGGTGGTGGCTTGGCAGACGCATGCGAACCGGCCGCAGGCCATGCGACTGGCCCAGGTGTCTGCCGAGACCGAACGGTTGCGGCGGCGCGTAGCGGAGTTGTCGCGCGGCGGTTCAGCCCCGGCCGGCGCGCCAGCGCCAGCGCCCGTGGTCGAGACCCAGAACGGGCCGCGTACGCCCAACCCGGCGATCAACCCGGAAGACGCCATCGCCATGCAACGGCTGAAGCTGAGCCTGGCCGACGCCAATGCATCCATCGCGCGCCTGGAATCCCGCGCGGATGAGGCGGAAGCCCAAATCCGGAATCTTAGGCTGGACAACAAGCGGCTGTCCGGCTCGGAAGCCGATTTGCAGGAGAATCTGGCGGCCGCCAACCAGGCGGTGGATACCCTGCAGAAGGAATTGAAGAGCAGCCGCGACCGGGCGACGCAGGTCGAGATCGCCTATCAAAAGCTGCGCGACCAGTCCGGCGGCGACGCGCAGAAAATCGCACAACTCCAGCAGCTTGCGACGGAGCTCCAGGGTATTCACCAGCGCCGCGAGGTTTATCTGAATAGCATTTTGCGCCGCTACAAACAGATCACTGAGCAATACCGGTCGATGTCGGGCGTCTTGCAGGCGCAGCGCACCGACGCGCCCGCCGCGGGCAGCGCCGACCTGGCGCGCATTCAGGATTCCATCGCCATGGCGGAGGAGGATTTGCGGCAGTTGAATAATCTGAATGCGCAGGCGCTCCTGATTCAGAGAAAGATGGCCGCAAAGTAGGTAGCACAGGCTTTAGCCTGTGAACCGCAAGGCTGGAAATTGCGCTATCCTCAGGGTAGATGGCTGCCGGGCACTTGCGGGATGACGAAGCTGAAGCGTTGCGGGCGGAAATCCGCAACGCGCTGCCATATGGTAGTGACTGGCTGGTTACTCCCCACCAATTGCTGGGGGGAGACACCCCGCAAGACCGAATTCTAGCCGGTGACCTGGAAAGTGTCAGAAACTTGTTTCATTCCATCCTTTACATTGGCGCCGTGTGAACATCTCCCGATGTAGCAGTTTGGCTCGAACCGGAATGCGCGGTACCTGGTATCGTGCGGTCGATCCGAGATTCTTGGCGACCGCGCTGTCAACGCTTCACACTGCAACTACGCCGAGCCGATTCTCGCCGGCAAGCATGGCGGCGCCCGCGTTCGAAATCCTCTACCTGGCCGAGAACCGATTGGTCGCTCTATTTGAGGCACGCGCTATTCGGCTCGCCATCGACCTCAGGGGGAGCAGTCCCGCAACCCAGCCGTCCTTTGGTGACTCTGCCGATCATTGTGAGTCTCGGTGCGATTTCCGATCTCACCGATCCGGCCGAGGCAGCGCTCATTGGGACGAATGCCGAAGAACTGACGGGCGATTGGCGAAGCTACGCCACCCGGATTCCGCCAGTCGGCCCTCCTGCGCCGCATACCGGCACGCCTCCCACCCGAAGCTTCGGTCGTGCGCTTTTCGCCCTGGGCTCGTCTCAGGGTTTCGTAAGCTTCTCTGCGACGCTCCCGGATTATAAAATTCTGGTGGTTTTCCCGGATCGCTTGAGTGGAACCCCCGACTATCTACAGTACTCATATCACGATGCTCGGGGAAACCATCCGGGTCAAATCCCCTGACCTGACCTCCCTATCATTCACGGACCGTCGGCCCGGAACGTACCACAAGGGCGCGCGTTGATGTAACAAGACCGGCCATCCGCCACAGCCGCCCCATTCCCAACTACTCACACGAAGATCTCGGCGTCTTTCGGATCGTCTACCGGCCCCGACATCGTTTCGCATGATTAGACACCGGCTCAGCGCCCGATGTTCCGCACATGAGCGCCGGGGCCGAACCAGACAGGGGAATCCGATTACGGCAGCATTCGGACTGGAGCGGTGCGACAATTAAAAGCAAGGCGATGAAAAGTACGCTGACCACCAAGCGGAGGACCGTTCAGAAGGCGACCCAAGTTTTGGCCGTGGCTCCGGTTCTGGCAACGGCTTTCTTCTTAATGTGGCTTGCGGTTCAGCCGTTGCCGCTCCACCTAATAGACCAGTGCGGCAACCAGCGCAATCCAAGACCGTCTGCATCAATCATCGTTGTCGGAGTCATCGAAGCGGATACTTTGGTGCGTCGTCCCATTCCAATGCACTCAGATCCCACATATCCTCTGCAATTACGTAGGCTTACCGTGCGGGTGGAGAACGTGCTGAAAGGTGGGTCACTTCCAAAGGCGATTGAGGTTTATTACTTTACTTTTGCCGGTGGCTACGATGGCCCCAGACCATTGGGTTTCTGGCGAGTGGGCGACCGTCGCATCTTGTGGCTGCGACGGGATTCAGGCGTACTACGCACTGTCTGTGACGGTTGGGATGGCTGCACTGACGGCGTATGGAGCGGCGCTCACCCTCACTACAAACCCGATCTGCAGAAACCGCTTGACTATGCGTTGGTAGACCTGCTGTTCACGAGGGGCGAAGGCACAGTGAACGAGAATAGCTTCGGCACCGGACTAGATGAACCAAATCCCCAAATACCAGGGCTACTGACTTACTCGTTGGAGAAATTGAAGCATCTTGCTCTGACGGAACACGGCTACGTCAAGTCCTGTGCGTGTAGAACCCTTTGGATTTACACTGTGGATCGCATCGACGCAAGCATACAGCGAAAGGCCGGCGATGCGATGCGGGCTGCAAATTGCGGCTGCACCAAGGAAGCTCACGGCAGCGTCGAATGCCAGTAGTGCAACCTGCATTGGCCGCTTCGACCACAGCGACCGTAAGTTGATTGCAATTCGAGCCGCTTCATGCACTGTTTCCGCAGGGCCTCTGCGCCACGGCCACATGGGTACCTTAATCACTAGGGTCGAACTTATGCGCCCATGAGAGTCAATCTCCCGCCGAGAGAGCGTCGCCCTTCCGAGGGCACCGGCAATCCGCTGCAATTCCCGGATGAGGGCCTTCCGGTCGTACGACGCAAGGAAGTCAATTTCGAACGGCATATAGCAAGGCTCTATTTCCACCGCTCCCGCTTCCCCACCCCCGCGCCTTCCTGCACCGTC
>PMVV01000250.1 GCA_003166475.1 Bryobacterales bacterium
CGGATGCGGATGGTGACGCAAGTGGCCTCCAAACCCACGATTGGCTGTTCGAATCGGCCCCGGAGTGCCATGGGCCTGTGGTGGAATTGCATACACACCAGTCTTAGAAACTGGCGTCTTCGGACATGAGAGTTCGAGTCTCTCCAGGCCCACTCGAGTTTCTGGGGGGCGGGATTTATCCCGCGCGGGGCTTCAGCCCCGCACTCCGCAGCTTAATCCTACGCGTGCCCGGCAGCTTCCGCCGCGCGGCCGATCCACTTACCCTGGTGCGTGTAAGCGCCGCGGGCGATGTCAGGCACCCGCTCGATCGCCTTATCGATGCCCAGGTCTCCGATACGCAGCATATACGGCAGGATGGCCTGCGCCACGGCCACGCTGGTGCTGCGTCCCATGTCGGCGGTGAGGTTGGGGACGCAGTAGTGCGTCACGCCGTGGTGTACGAAGGTCGGCTCGGCGATGGTGGTCGGACGGCTGGTCTCGACACAACCGCCCTGATCGATAGCCACGTCGATCACGGCCGAGCCCGGCTTCATGGTCTCCACCATGGCGCGCGTGACCACGTGCGGGGTGCGCTTGCCGGCCACCAGCACTGCGCCGATCAGCACGTCGGCCGCGGCCACACATGCCGCTACGGATTCGCTTTCGGCCAGGCCGGTCTCCACCGCGGGGAGGCGCTCCATCAGCTTGCGCAGCTTGTCGGCATCCACGTCCAGCACCGTGACGCGCGAGCCGGCCGCGCAGGCGGTGCGGGCGGCCCAAGCGCCTACCACTCCGGCGCCCAGGATCACCACGTTCGCGGGCGGAATGCCGGGACTACCGCCCAGCAGCACGCCGCGTCCGCCCGAGCTGGAACGCAGCAGGTGCGCGGCGATGGGAACGGTCATCTGGCCGGCAATCTCGCTGACCGCCCGCAGCACCGGCAAGGTCCCGTCGTCGTGCTGAATCATCTCCAGCCCGATGGCGGTGATGGATTGCTCCAGCAGCCGGTCCACCACCACGCGGTCGGCCACGGCCATATGGTAAAAGGCCATCAGGATCATGCCGTGCGGACACTGCCGCAGCTCCGACAGCACGGGCGTGGAAATCCGCGCCACGATGTCGGAGCGGTGCAGCACATCTTCCTGCGAGTAGACGATCTGCGCGCCGGTGCGGGCGTACTCGGTGTCTTGAAACCAGGCGCCTTCGCCCGCGCCCGATTCCACCCACACGGCGTGTCCGGCTTCCACCAGATGGCGCACCACTGGCGGCGTGAGCGCTACACGGCGATCAAACGGCCGGCCTTCTCTGATCAACGCAATATTCATAAACTTTTCGGGCGGCGCGCTCCACTCCGCGCAGCACGGCCTTGGAGGGCGGCTCGCCCAATTCGAAACGGCGGGCTTCGATCCCAAACAGCATGAGCCGCCGCGGCAGCCCCCCAATGGTGCGGCTCAGCGCGATGGCCTCCGCCAAACCCAACCCATGCGACGAACCCACGCGCGGCCGGCCGGTCATCGGCGCCGTCAACGCGTCCCAAACCGAAACCGTCCCCGGACGTTTGCCGGTCACCACCGCATCCACCAGCACCACATCGTCCGCGTCCTGCCACGCGTCGATCAGCGACAGCGCGTCGCCATACTCCTCGCGCGCCTCGACACCCATCTCCCGCAGGCGGCGCGCCACCAACGGCCCGGCTGCGTCGTCGCCGCGATCGGGATGTCCGCAGCAGAGCACCAGCATATCAGGGCACGCGCTCGACCTTCACGAAGTGCGTGGCGCAGGAGATGCACGGATCGTAATTGCGCACGGCCTGCTCGCACTTGGCCGTGATCTTATCCAGCGGCAGAGCGGCGAGCTGCGGCACAAAATGCCACAAGTCGTCCTCGATGCGCTTCTGATTCTGCGCGGTGGGCGGCACGATCTGCGCGTTCAGGACCAAACCGCGATCGTCGATCTCGTAGCGATGATACAGCACGCCGCGCGGCGCTTCGGTGGCCGCGTGCCCGATGCCCGCGCGCACCGGGGCTTCCACGCGCGGCGCGGCCGGCGGCTCGTACTGTGCGATCAGCCGCAGCGCCTCCTCGCAAGCGAACACCAGCTCCACGGCCCGCACCACGATGCCGCGAAACGGATTCAAACACGGCGGCGCCACATCGCACTCGGCGGCCACCTGTTGCGCCGCTTCCGGCAGTTTGCCGAAATTGAGATTGAACCGCGCCAACGGCCCCACCAGGTAGGACGCCCGTTCGCGCAGTCGGCAGTGCAGCGCGTTCGAGTGCTTCACGTGCTGCTCCATGAACTGGCTGCCGAACTCGGAGACGTCGATATCCAAACCTTTATTAGACACCAGCCGGCCTTCGTTCAGGGCGTATTCGTCGGGATGCGAAAGCGACACGAACTCGTAATCCTGCTCGAAGTCCGGAAACTCCAGGCCTGCCACGATGCGCGCGGCGGCGATGGACGTATCCCGCGCCCAGGCCAAATCGTCCACCATAGCCCGCAGAGCGGCCTTGGTGGGAACTTTGTGAAACCCGCCCACCGTCACCGAAATCGGATGGATCTCGCGGCCGCCCAGCACGATCATCAACTGGTTGCCGATCTTCTTCAAGCGCAGCGCCATCTCCACCAGTTCGCGATGGTCGGCCGCCATGCGGATGGCGTCGGGGAAGCCTAGGAAATCCGGCGCTTGCAGCATGAACACATGCAGCGCATGGCTCTCGATCCACTCGCCCAAATAGATCAGCCGCCGCAACAGCCGCACGGAGGGGTCCACCGTAATGCCGAGAATGCGCTCCAGGGCATGCACGGCGCTCATCTGGTAGGCGATGGGACAAATCCCGCAAATGCGCGCGACGATGTCCGGGACTTCCAGGTAATGCCGCCCGCGCAGGAAGGCTTCGAACAGCCGCGGCGGCTCAAAGATCTGGAACTGCACGTCCTGCACCTGGTCGCCCTTGAGCTTGACCGCGATAGCCGCCTCGCCTTCCACGCGCGTGAGGTAGTCCACCTTTATGCTGCGGCTGTTGCCGGTTGTCGCCTTGGCGCTCATGATTTTTCGCACTCCTCTCCGGCCTGGCGGAACTGCCAGGCCCAGGCGCTATAACTCCGGAAGGCGCGCACGATGTCGTCGTCGCTGCGGCCCAGGACACGGAACTGCTCGGTGAGGGAAGCCGTATTGGAGCTTTCCATGGGGCCGAAACAGCCGTAGCATCCGCGGTCGAAGCCGGGACAAAGCGCGCCGCATCCGGCCTGCGTGACCGGTCCCATGCAGGCTGCGCCGCGGGCCACCGCCACGCAGACGTTGCCGCGGCGCTTGCATTCCAGGCACACGCTGTAGGTCGGGATGTTGGGCTTGCGTCCGGCCAGCATGGCGCTAATCAACTCGAGCAACTGATGCTTGTTGATGGGGCAGCCGCGCAGCTCGAAATCCACCGGCACGTGCTCGGCCACCGGCGTGGACATCTTCAGCGTGCGGATGAAGTCGGGATTGGCGTACACCATGCGCACCATGCCGCCTACGTCTTTCCAGTTGCGCAGAGCCTGAATGCCGCCAGACGTGGCGCAGGCGCCGATGGTCACCAGGGTCCGGCATAGCCGCCGCACCTGCTGGATGCGTTCCGCATCGTGATGCGTGGTGATGGAACCTTCCACCAGCCCGATATCGTACGGGCCTTTCAGCATGATGCTGGTGGCTTCCGGGAAATAGACGATATCCACCGCCTGGGCCACGCCCAGCAATTCGTCTTCGGCATCCAGCAGGCTGAGCTGGCAGCCGTCGCAGGAAGCGAATTTGAACACAGCCACTGAAGGGCGGTGGCTGGTGGCTGGTGGCTGGTGGCCGGTGGTTTTGTCTTTCGGGACAGATTTGGATTTCATTGAAGGCACCTACAGCTCGTATCTTCCAAACCAGGACCGCACCTCGTGATAGGGGAAGATGGGTCCGTCTTTGCAAATGAAGTTGGGGCCGTACTGGCAGTGGCCGCAGAAGCCGATGCCGCACTTCATATTGCGTTCCAGGGACAGATACAGGTCGCCGGGGGGCATGCCGCGCGCCTCCAACTCCCAGATTACGTAGCGCATCATGATCTCCGGCCCGCAGATCATCGCCACGGTATGAAACGGCTGCAATCTCACCAGGCGGAACAAGCCGGTGACCACGCCCACATGGCCGCGCCAGCTTAAGCCGCCATAGTCCACCGTGGAGAGCACCTGCGTGTCGGGCAGGCGTCCCCAGTCTTCCAGTTGTTTGCGAAAGATGAGATCGCGCGGGCTGCGCGCGCCATACAACACAATCAGCCGGTTGTAGTCGGCGCGGTGTCGCATGATGTAATGAATGGCCGGACGGAGGGGCGCCAGGCCGATGCCGCCCGCCACAATCAGCACGTCTTTGCCGCGCGCCACTTTCAGCGGCCAGTGCGATCCGTAAGGGCCGCGCATGCCCACGGCGTCGCCCGGCCGGCTGCTCACCAGGGCTTGAGTGGTCTTGCCCACCGAGCGCACCGTATAGAGCAGCCGCGCGCGGTCTTCCGGATCGCCCGAAATCGAAATGGGCAGTTCGCCGTTGCCATACACGTACAACATGCTGAACTGCCCGGGCGTGAAGCCGGGAAAGGGCTCGCCGCCGGATGGCTCCAGCGCCAGCGTGAAGGTGTCGTATGTTTCCTTGCGCACCTGCGCCACGCGCGCCATGGCCGGCGTCATCTCGCTGCCTGTAGTTTGTTCGCGTTCTAATTCGGCTACTGGCATATTAGCCTCCTACGTCAAAAAGGGGGCGGCCTGGGGGTCCGCCGCAGGCTGGGAGCCTGCCCTCCTTCATGCAACCGGCGAATACATATCCAGCAGTTGCAGGCGCGTCGACTGCAGACGGTTCGCCACCACGCGCAGCATGGCGGTCATCAGCGTGTATCCGAAGCGGCAATCCTCTTCGCAGGCGTGCTGCAGCCGGGCCCCGTCGAAAGCCAGTGCCTGGGTCTCTTCCAAAGACCGCGCCTGAAACTGCTTGCTGTGGCTCGGGGTTAACGACGACCAGCCCAGCTCCTCGCCGGGCCCTAACGTAACGATGCGCACGATGCGGCCGGGCGTATTGGTTTCCAGCGCCACTTTGCCCGCCAGCAACAGGTAGAAGAAACTGGATTCGTCGCCTTCGCGGAAAATCAGCGCGCCTTTCCCAAAGCGAACTTCGCTGGCCATGGCAGCCAGCCTGTCGATATGTTCCGCAGTGAAGCCCTGCAGAAACGGATGCTCGCGAAGGGTGTTGGCAAGGTTCTCCAGCGTCATGGTACTCTCCTCAAATCGGCGGGAGCCGCGGCCGGAGCGGGCTGCTCCCAAAGCGTGGCCACCTCCTGGGTAATGTCGATGCCTGCCGGGCACCACGTAATACAACGCCCGCAACCTACGCAGCCGGAACTGCCGAACTGATCGATCCAGGCAGCCAGCTTGTGCGTCAGCCATTGGCGGTAGCGCGACTTGATGGACATGCGTACGCTGCCGCCGTGAATATAGGAAAAGTTCTGGGTGAAACAGGAGTCCCACTTGCGCCATCGCTCGGCGTGGCTGCCATCCACGGTGCTGACGTCTTCGACCGTGGTGCAGAAACAGGTAGGACAGACCATGGTGCAATTGCCGCAAGCCAGACACCGTGCCGCCACTTCGTCCCAGTGCGGATGTTCGAAGGCCGCGTATAGCATCTCCCGGATACCGCTGGTGCGGAGCTTGCGCTTGGTTTCCGCCATGGCCGCTTTGATCGCCTTTTCCGCATCCTGACGCGCGGTGGCGTCGGCTTCTTTGGCGCCCAACTCCGCGAGCACCTCCGCGCCTTGCCGCGTGCCCGCTTCCACCAGGAAGATGTGCCGCTGCGCATCCACCAGTTCGGTCAGTGCCAGGTCGAATCCAGCCTGGGCCGGCGGTCCGGTGTGCATCGAGGCGCAGAAACAGGTGGGCGCGGAAACGGTGCAATTCACCGCGACCAGAAAGACGCCATGGCGGCGCGCCTGGTACACCTGTTCGCTGTAGTGCTCGCCGAGCAGCACGCGATCCTGGATAGCCATAGCGGCCAATTCGCAGGCCCGCATACCCAGGAAGGCGTAGCGCGGCGACGGCGCATCGTCGTTCAGAATGCGGAATCCATGGCCGTTGCGCTGGGCCGCGAAGACGCGCGCCTCGGCGGGATACAGGAACTTCTTCCAGCCGTGCGCGCCGACGGCGTATCCGAAGAGCGCGCCGTCGTTGCGCCGCTTCAGCCGGTATTGTCCGGCTTCCTGCTCGGCGGTCCAGCCCGCCGGCAATTCATCAAAAGTATTCAGGACGTCGTAGACAATGGCGCTCCCGCGGACCGCCGGACCCACCACTTGGTATCCCCGGCGCTGCAGCGAAGGAAAAAGCTGCGCCAGTCCGGCGGCCTCCAAAACGAATGGGGCGCCGATGGAAGGCAGGTTGGTAACCATTCAGGTTTCCCTCGTTTAATATAATGGCATATTTAGACCTGATTGTCTTGTTTGTCAAGGTGGGGCAGGTGGGGCAGGCTCTCAGCCTG
>PMVV01000162.1 GCA_003166475.1 Bryobacterales bacterium
TTCGCGGTTCTCGCTCTTCTGACGGCGTGCGTGGGACTATACGGGACGATGTCCTACGGCGTCGCGCGGCAGGTCGGCGAGATTGGAATCCGTATGGCTCTGGGCGCGCAACGCGGCGCGGTGGAATGGATGGTTCTGCGCCGCGTTCTACTACTGGCGGCGGTGGGACTCGCGATCGGCGTGCCTGCCGCGTTGATCGCGTCCCAGCTTGTCAAATCGTTTCTGTTCGAGACCCAGCCCAATGATCCGGGAACCCTGGCGCTGGCCGGTGTCGTCCTCCTAAGCGCCGCGATTCTCGCCGGG
Organism: Bryobacterales bacterium; assembly: GCA_003166475.1. Taxonomy (GTDB): domain Bacteria; phylum Acidobacteriota; class Terriglobia; order Bryobacterales; family Bryobacteraceae; genus Bog-159. Next base: position 304 of record PMVV01000162.1, read on the forward strand.
CTTGCGCCGGCAAGGCGAGCGTCCCGAATCGATCCGCTGGCGGCTCTGCGGCACGAATAGCACGTAGTCCTTCGTGCCGCAACGAAGGATGAAAATGTTCCGAGCCCGCGCACATTGATCATGGTAGCTGCTCGCGATAGTGGCCGAGCTACGTTGGGATCGAGGACGCGGCCGCAGCGAAGTCCTGGATAATGCGCCATCCGGAGGGTGGGTAGAGATCAAGCTGACGGGAAACGCGCGACGGTTGGATTGGCCATCCGTGGGTTCGGACTTCGCCTGCGAAAATGATCTTTCGCAGCGTCCGCTGTTCGGGCCGCCAGATTGCGTCAAATCCGCGGGCCGGGATTCCTCGCGTTATCATTGCGGATAGATGGGACTTTTTTACGTTGGCTGCCGGGTCCTCAATCCGGTGACTTCCAAGTCAACCGCCGTTCGGCGCCTGATGGTTGACACGGGTGCCGAGTCCACGTGGATCGACGCGACAGCTTTGGAGGCGATCGGGATTGAGCGGCGCAAGAAGGATCTCCAATTTCAGTTGGCGAACGGCCAGATCGTTACGCGGTCAGTTGGCTACGCCGTGCTTATGGTGGATAAGTCCGAGACCGTGGACGAAGTCGTTTTCGCCGAACGAGGCGATCTCCAACTGCTCGGTGCGCGCGCTCTGGAAGGTCTGAATCTGCAAGTGGATGCTCGCCGGAAAAGGCTAGTGGCTGCCGGCCCGATCGTCAGTGCAGCCGCCGTGCCTCCGCGATTCGGACGGTTGGTGCAGGTCCCCCCGGGCGCACCGACTCGCGGAAAGACCCGGACGAAGAGGCCGAAAAGGGCTCGGGACACCGTGAAGTCTGCCCCTGCACGCGTATTGTATTAACGCCCATGCTGGGCCCGGCGACCTCTTAGACTTAGGCTGCCCTGCACGTCAGCGCCGCACGTAAATCCCCGCCGTCCGCGCCGGCAATCGCGCGTGAACCTGGCCGCTGGCGACGTGCAACTCCGGCGCCGCACCCAGGCGATCCGCCAGGCTGGCCCCCTCCGCCAATCCCAGCGGCGCGAGGTTGCAACTCACATCGGCCGTGGCGGCGGCGTTATTCATTAGCACCACCACCGGCCCTGCCGGCCCCGTGCGCGCATAGCCGTAAGTCTGATCGCTGACGCACAAATTGACCATCGGCCCACGGCGCAGCGGCTCCAGTTCGCCGCGCAGATGGGTCAGACGCCGCACACGATCCCAGATGGCCCGCTCCTCCGGCGTGCGGCCCGCCGCGGTGAAGGCGTTTCGCGCATCGTCCGGCCAGCCGCCCGGAAAATCGCGCCGGTTGTCCGGATCGCCGCCGCCCCGCATCCCGATCTCGTCGCCGTAATAGATCATGGGAATGCCGCGCGCGGTCATCAGAAACGTAAATGCCAGGTCCAGGCCCTGCGCGGTGGCGCCCGCATCGCTCATAAAACGCCCCACGTCGTGCAGCCCCAGAAAGGTCACCAGCAGGCTCGCATTCGGATAAAGGTAGTCGTGGCCGGTCATGACGGCCACGTCGCGCAGCGGCTTTCCCTCGGCGAAGGCATGCCGGATGGTGAAGTACGTGGGGAAGTCGAAAACCGTATCCACGCCGGAATCCACGCCGTCGAAGCGCGCCTGGCCGCCCTGGAAGAACGAGACCATGGCGGGATCGCCGTCGAACATCTCGCCCACCACGCGCAGATCGGGATACTCGCGCTTGATGGCCGCCATCCACTCGCGCCAGAAGCGCCGCGGCACATACGGCAGCGTGTCCTGCCGGATGCCATCCAGACCGGCGATACCCACCCACCACAGGGTGTTCTGAATGAGGTAGCGCGCCACCTCTTCGTCGTCCTGGTTGAGATCCGGCAGGATGTCGATGAACCAGCCATCGAGGGTGGGCGCGCGGAGTTCCGCGGTGGCATGCGGGTCGATCAGGGTCCAGGTCTGCCAGGTGTTGGCTACGTGATGCGATTCGGTGCCGTGGAACCAGGTGGGCGTGGGCGGATCTTTTGCCCACGGATGATACGGTCCGGTGTGATTGGCGACCTGGTCCTGAATCACCTTGAGGCCCTGGCGGTGCGCGGCGTCCACCAGTTCGCGGAACTGGGCCAGGGTGCCGAAGTGCTCTTCGACGCCGTAGAAATCCACCGCGCCGTAGCCGTGATAGTCGGTGATGCCCTCGTTGTGGTATCGCTCGCGCTGGTTCAATTGGTTGACGTTGTCGTACACCGGGTTGATCCAAAGGGCGGTGACGCCGAGATCCTTGAGGTAGGGCAAGTGGTCGACGATGCCCTGGAAGTCGCCGCCGTGGTAGTAGCGCGGCTTCTGCCGGTTGAACAGACCGTGCGACACGGCGGGGTCGTCATTGGAGGGGTCGCCGTTGGCGAAGCGGTCCGGCATGATGAGGTAGATAATGTCGTCGGGCGAGAAGCCCTGAAAGCGGCCGGTGCGCGGGAGCGGTTCGAGCACCTCGAAGGGCGCGGTTGCCTCGCCGCCGGTTGTAATCAGGCGTAACGGGTGCGGGCCGGGCGTGGTATTTGGCGCAATCGATACATCCACGAACGCGTAAGTTCCGGCGGCGTTCACGCGGGTCAGGCCAATTTGCAGGGCGGGGGCGTCGGCCACGGCGCGCGCGCCTTCCAGGTTGCGTCCGCGAATCAGCAGGCGCACGGGATTGATGGAATGCCCGATCCACCAGTTGGGCGGCTCGACTTTGGACACTTCGGGCGGGGCGGCGGTCAGCGCGGCGGCCACGCAAACAAGCAACACCGCGAGTCTGGGGTTTGTCACAGAGCGATTGTAACCGAAGGCGGCGGAGGTTCACGGCTGGCGTGTCACAGCCTGGCGGAACGGATTCCGCACGACCACTTGACCGTACTGCTGCCCGTCGTTCAGCTCCTCTGTATACAAGACTTGCGCTCCGGCCATCAGAAATCCGGTAACGCTCGTCCATCGCCAAGGCCGCCAGGAGCAAACTCGCGTCGATGATAACCAGCGGAAGATTGTGGAAGCCCCGGACGATGCGGCCCGCCATGGCGACGGCATAAAACTCCTGGACGACCTGAGTACTCACCACTGCTAGCCCAGAGAGAGCCTGGGCACTGAATAACTCGGCGGCCTTGGTCTGCTTCTAAGGATCGCCCCCCGCACAGGTACATCAGAGTGCTTGTATCGAAGAATGCCTAGCGACGTTCATAAATCTCTTCGCGGCGTATGGAACGCGGATCGCGATCAAAGTAGGGCCCGCGGGCGGCTATGGCCAGCAGTTCGTCAGCCGCGGCCCGCGTCCGCCTTTCATGCGATAAGGCCTCTTCCAGCAACTTGCGCACCAGGGCATTCACGCTGCTGTTGCGCCGTGCTGCATGCACCTTGGCCTTCCGAATCAGATCGTCGGGGAGGCTCAAGGTAATATTGCGTGGTGCCATACTCCAAAGATAATGCAGAGCCTACTTCTTGCGCGACGCCGGGGGCACCATTCCGTTTGCCCGGTAATAGGCCACCAACAGGCCGTAATGCTCGCCGGCGTGCTCGATGACCGAGAGCCACGGTTGCACGGACTGGTGAAAGCTCTCGGCGGGGCGCGACTTCAGAGTGGCCGTGGCATCCGCGATGGATTTCTCAAGCAGGGCGACGGCCTGTTCCTTGGTTTTGTAATTGGCCGCGTCCAGTTCGTCCCACTCGACCTTCTCGCCGCGGCCGGCCTTGGCTGCATAGACGTTGCCCGAGGCGATGTGCACGATCACCGCGCCGAAAGTCCGCATCTCCGGACGCAACTTGTAGTCGTACTTGTCCGCCGGGAAGTCCTTGGCCATATCCAGCACCTGGCGGTTGATGTAGGCGAAAGCTCCGGCGATCTGCTCGGCCGGTGTTTTCGGTTGTTGGGCCGAGGCGGCTGCGGCCAGAAGCGCCGCGGCGGCAACCCTCGTGTAAAATGGCGATCTGAGCATAGTGGTTACAGAATATCATGGCGGACCCTGCCGGCCTGCGGCCGGTGGACCGGCGAGGGCGCCGGTCCGCGGGCGAGGGCGCCCGCCCCACTGCTCCCGCGCGTCGCGGATTTGAATCGGACGGTCCGGGTGTTGTACACTGATATCTTAGGCCACAAGCTCCGACACGCTCAGTGTGTCCTGGCGCGAAATTCAGAGGTTATTCATGCACGCAATCATCGAGACCGGCGGAAAACAGTACCGGGTTGCCCCTGGCGACGTACTCCGCGTGGAGAAGTTGGAAGGCGAAATCGGCTCCGAAATCGAACTGCCCTTGCGGGCGGTGTTCAAGGAAGAGGGCCAACTGGTGGCCGGCGCGGACCTGGCGCAAGCTACCGTAAAGGGCACCATCGTCGGCAACGGCCGGGGAAAGAAAGTGCTGGTCTTCAAGTTCAAGCGCAAGAAACAGTACAAACGCACGATAGGTCATCGCCAGGACTTCACGGAAGTGAAGGTGGGCGACATTCTGGTTTAGGTGAAGTATGGCGCATAAAAAAGGATTAGGCAGTTCCAAGAACGGGCGCGATTCCAACGCGCAGCGGCTGGGTGTGAAGGTCTTCGGCGGTCAATTGGTGCCGGGCGGGTCGATCATCGTCCGCCAGCGGGGCACGCCGATCAAGGCCGGCGAGAATGTCGGCTGGGGCAAGGACGACACGCTTTTCGCCAAGGTGACCGGCGTGGTCGAGTATCGCGACCGCGGCCGCCAGGGCAAATTCGTCAGCGTGAAGGCAGTCGCCTAAAAGGCAGAAGGCAGAAGTCAGAAGTCAGAATTCTGGTAGCTGATCCGGCTCGCCATCCCCATGTTCATCGATGAAGCTCGCATCCTGGTGAAGGCCGGGGACGGCGGCAACGGTTGTCTGGCCTTTCGTCGCGAGAAGTATGTCCCGCGCGGGGGGCCCAGCGGCGGCGATGGCGGCCGCGGCGGCGACATCTTCCTGGTTTCCACCGAGCACCAGAACACACTCATCCAATTTCGTTTTAATCCGGAGCACAAGGCGCAACGCGGCCGGCATGGAGAGGGCAGCGATTGCACCGGGGCCGAAGGCTACTCGATCGACCTGAAGGTGCCTGTGGGCACGGTGGTGTACGACGAGGCGACCGGCGGGCGGCTGCACGATTTCACGACGGCCGGCGAGCGATTCCTGGTGGCGCGCGGGGGGCGCGGCGGCAAGGGGAACGCGCGGTTTGCCACATCCACGCACCAGGCGCCTACCGAGCACGAGCCCGGCAAGCCCGGCCAGGAGCTGCGCCTGCGTCTGGAACTCAAGCTATTGGCCGATGTGGGCCTGGTGGGGTTTCCCAATGCGGGCAAGTCCACGCTGATCTCGCGCATTTCCGCGGCGCGTCCCAAGATCGCCGCCTATCCTTTCACCACGCTGGAGCCACAACTGGGGGTGGTCTCGCTGGACGATTACCGCAGCTTTGTGGTGGCCGATATTCCGGGGCTGATCGAGGGCGCGCATTTGGGGCACGGGCTGGGCGTCCAGTTTCTGCGGCACATCGAGCGTACGCGTTTGCTCGCGCATCTGGTGGACGTGTCGGAAGCGAGCGGCCGCGATCCGGCGCACGATTTCGAGACGGTGATGGCGGAGTTGGCTAGCTTCAGCGAAGACCTGGCCGCCAAGCCGATGATCGTGGTGGCCACCAAGATGGACGCTGCGCAGGATCCGGCTCGCGTGGAAGCGTTACGACAGGTTGCGGCGGAGCGCGGGTTGGCGTTTTTTGAAATTTCGAGCGTTACGGGACAGGGGCTCGATGAGCTGCGCTATGCGATGGCGGAGCGGGTTTTGGTAGCGAAGGAACCCGAATAGCAGGGGTGCTTAACGTAGCGATTCTGAGGGCCGAGGCTAAGTCTCTACCGCGGCACGATCCCCAGCTTGTCCTCGATCCGCACCAGCCGGTTGTCGATCTCGGCAACCTTACCGGTGAGCACATCGAGCTTATCCTCCACGCGGGTCATGCGCCCGTTCAGCGCCACAAAGTACCCCACGTTAACCAGGATGCCCACCAAGGCCACAAAAGACGGCAGCCCCATGGCCAGATATAGCTGTGCGCCGGCCATTGTCTAGGTTTACAGCTTGGCTCTTTTGCGCCGATATGTCAACGCCGCCTCATTCTGGTTCTGATCTGGCGACCTGCGGGGGCGGGGCGCGCTCGTCCCGCTTGCCACCGTGATGGGCCGCGCAGTATCCCGCGCTTGTGGACAACAGGCTGCGGCGGATCGCGGCCGAGCGCGGGCTGGCTTTCTTCGAGATCTCACGCGTTACGGGACAGGGGCTGGAGGATCTGGCTATCTCTAGTACATCGCCCAGTTAGTATGGCGTTTTGAGGGCGCCTCACCTCCGCGACCACGACGGGGCGCGCCGTGAAAGCAGGAGCCGCCTGAAAGGCG
>PMVV01000216.1 GCA_003166475.1 Bryobacterales bacterium
GCCTTAGTCTATGCCGATGAGGAGAGCAAGGCGCTGCAGCATTCCTCTATCGATTGTGGCCATCTGCTTCTCGGGCTGCTGCGTCTCGAGACATCGACGGCCGCGGTCTTGTTACGGGAATTCGGGATCGAGTACGCGAGCTATCGCGAAGTGGTGGCGGAGCCTCCGGCTCCTCCTGGGCTGCCCGAGAGTATAACTGCGCTTCCCGCCGGTGTCGCCGCCGAGCCGTTGGGCAAGGCCGCCGCGGATTTGCAACTGCTATTGAGGGCCGGCAGCCAACTCAAGGAGAAAGGTGGACCGTTGAAGCGGGCAGGATGGACTCGCAAGGAGGCGTTGGGGCACTTGATCGACTGGGCGGCCGCGCATCAGCAGTGGTTCGCACGCGCGCTCACCGAGCCGAAGCTTACCGCCAGCGGATACCCCGAAGATGCCTGGCTATCCGCGCAGCATTACAACGATCTGCCCTGGCCTGGGTTGGTGGAAATGTGGGGCTGGCTCAACCGCCTGATCCTTCACGTGGTCTTCCGCATTCCAGAGGAGAAGCTGGATACGCCCTGCCGCATCGGCATTGCGGAGCCGATCCCGTTGCAGGAACTGGTGAGCCGATATGTGGCGCATTGCGAGGACGTGGTGGGCCAACTTGTAATGCGCGGGTGACTTCACCGCTTACTGACGTGCGCGGCTCGGCAACTTCACTGCGTTACCGAGCCGCGACGTCAGGGAGCGGTTTGGCCACAGCGTCAGCTCTTGTGGCTGGGGTTCTCTACATGCAGGTTGTTGGTAACCTGGCCGAAGCTCAATCCAGCGCCGGCGGCGCGCAGACCGGCTACGTTCTTCTCCATATCGGTGCCGACTACACCTTCCAGAGTTACGTGCCCGTTGTCCACGATGATGTGGATGGGCGGCACCACTTGCATGCCATAGCGCGACAGGACCGGGTCACGGTAGATGGCGCGGGCCACCTGCATCCGCAGCCGGTTGTCCATAGGAGATAGCGGCAGAACCTTGAGCTCGTTGCTCAGGCTGGTAACGCCCGGCACGCGCTCGGCGATTCGCCCGAGATCGGCCTTCTTAAACGGCTGGCTGACTTCGCCGAGCAGTTCCACCCGGCCTTCGTCCACGAAGAAACTGATGTTGTCAAACATGCTGTAGCGCGGATACGTCCGGATCTCGTGCGTCAGCTTCTTGGCGATAGCGGCGTCCGACGCGCTGACAGTGTCGCCGGTAGCTGCCGCGGCGATACCCAGACCCAGCACGGCGGCNNGCGGGTCAGGCAGTCTTATCTTTGGCGTAACAGACCGGATCGAGCAGACACTCGGCGCAGCGCGGCTTGCGGGCCTGGCAGAGCGCGCGGCCGTGGTGGATGATCTGATGCGAGAAAAGGATCCAACGATCTTGCGGAACGATCTTCATGAGGTCCTGCTCGATCTTGACCGGGTCGGTTTGTTTGGTCAAATCCAGCCGGCGGGAGACGCGTTGCACGTGCGTATCCACCACCACACCCACGGCGATTCCATAGGCTGTGCCCAGCACCACGTTGGCAGTCTTGCGGGCGGCGCCGGGGACGGAGAGCATCTCCTCCATGGTTTGCGGGACCTTGCCGCCGAAATCGCGCAACACCTTCTGCGCCGCCCCCACAATGGACTTCGCCTTGTTATTGAAGAAACCGGTACTGCGAATATCCTGCGCCAGAACCTCCGGACGCACCGCGGCGAAGTCGCGCGGAGTGGGGTACTTGGCGAACAGGCCGGGTGTGACTTCGTTGACCCGCTTGTCGGTACATTGCGCGGAGAGGATGGTCGCCACCAGCAGTTCCCATGCGTTGCCGTGGTGCAGCGCGCAGGTCACATTGGGGTACATCTGGTCCAACCCGCGCAGGATCTGGTTCACGCGCACGCGGCGCTCGGCGGCGGTCTTCGGACGTTTCACTTTGGAGGTCATCGGTTAGTTTAAGCTGGTAGCATAGCATGCCGTTCCGAACTTACCGCCTGGAGTGCTCGATGTCGGTGCCGGTATCGCTGCAGGAAGCCTTCGCGTTCTTCGAGAATCCGCACAATCTGGCGCGCATCACGCCGCCATGGCTGAACTTCCGCATCGCATCGCCGGAGCGCATTCAGATGCGGCAGGGCGCCCGGATCGACTACCAGATCCGTTGGCTGGGGCTGCCGTTGAAATGGACGACGGCGATTACGGAGTACGAACCGCCATTCTTCTTCGTGGACGAGCAGGCCGCGGGACCCTACGCCTACTGGCATCACCGGCACGATTTCAAACCTACCGAATACGGCACGCTGGTTTGCGACCGGGTGGATTACGCGCTGCCTTTCGGGCCGCTGGGCAGGCTGGCGCACCGGCTGGCCGTGCGGACTCAGTTGCAGGAGATCTTCGACTACCGGCAAAATGCCCTCGCCGGGATACTGACCGGCACTACTGCGGCGAAGTGATCTGCACCGCGGTGGTGACGTTTTGCCAATCCGGCAACTCGTAGGCTTTGAGCTTGGTGGTTAGTGGCGCGACCGCGTCTTTGGACTCGTAAGGCTTCAGCGACTCCAGCTTGAAATTGAAAGTGCCGGCGGCCTCCTCTTCGGCCTTGGCGGTGCGGCCCCAGATGTTCACCGTGCCCGCGAGATCCGTGATGTCCGCACCGGAATGGTTGACCACCACGAAGCGGGCTTCGGTCTCATGGGCGGGCGTCTCGACGAAGCGGATCCCGGACACCTCGACATACTTTTGCAGCGGATTCGGCTTGGCCGGAGTCCTCGCCGGGACAATCTCGACAGGCGTGGTGGCAGCCGCCGGAGTCCCACCGCGGAAATAGTGCACGACAAAGTACACTCCAGCGCCCACGCCCAAGAACGCGAAAGCAAACAGGAGGGTGAGCAGCCATGTGGGCAGGCCGGCGTGCGCTGACGGGGCGGCATACTGCGCGGGTGGAAGCGGCGCCACGGCTGGAGGCGTGTAGGCGGGCGGCTCGGGCGCGGTTCTCTCTGGGCCCGGCGGGGCGCCTTCCGTGTCAGGATGGGCGGCGGTTTGCGCCGGTTGCGCGCCGGACCTCTCTTTAGCCGCACAGTCCGGGCACGCCTCGTAGGATGGGGGCACCTCGCGCCCGCACTGCGGGCAGATCCATGTGAACATGCAATTCCTCTCCCCCCATGCTATCGCGTTGCGGCGCGGTGGCTCTTGCGGCGGCATGCACGGCTGCTTCAGAGTCCAAACGAGGCCGGGTACCTGACGCTGCCGCGAATGCCGTCGAGAGCGCCGGGGCTGAGTTCCATTGCCATGAAGGCCCGGGGAGGGAAGGGGCTTTCGAGATAACGCGCCTTGTCGCTGGAAAAGCCAAAGCGCGGATCGTAATCGGGATGTCCGAGAACGATGACGATCCGCTCGCCCCGCGGCCGAAGGCTGCTTCCTGGATTGAACGGATCGCCGATCGCTCTTTGCTGTCTTCCGTATCCTCGCCGCGGACACTCACCTTGTTGTCTGGGAGCGCGTGTATCTCCCCCGCATGTTATATTCACCCGAGATGCCCATCCTCGCCCGGCTGGAAGATTACTTCGAGTTCCAGCACCTCGGCACGAATTGGAAAACGGAAATCCTGGCAGGCCTGACGACCTTCATCACCATGGCTTACATCGTCCTGGTGAATCCCCAGATCCTGCACGAGGCCGGCATGCCTCTGGCGGCGGTGACGGCGGCCACCTGCATCTCGGCGGCGTTTGGCAGCTTCATGATGGGCATCGTGGCGCGCTATCCGATTGCGCTCGCGCCCGGCATGGGGCTGAACGCTTATTTTACTTATACAGTCGTCAAGGGCATGGGGATTCCCTGGCAAGCGGCCTTGGGCGCGGTGTTCGTGTCCGGAGTGGCCTTCCTGATCCTGACCGCGTTAGGCATCCGGCAGTTGATTATCGCGGCGATTCCATTCGAGCTGTATGCGGCGGTGGCGGCGGGAGTGGGCCTGTTCATCGCTTTCATCGGATTCCGTAACGCGGGCTTGATTGCGCCGCATCCCGCCACGCTGGTGACCTTGGGCAACCTGCGCGATCCGCACACGCTGCTGGCTGTCTTCGGTTTGCTGGCGACATCCGCGCTGCTCGCCCGGCGTGTGCCGGCAGCCATGCTGATCGGGATACTGCTCACCACCGTTGTAGGAATCGCGACCGGCCTGGTGGTGTGGCATCCGCAACATTACAGCCTCCTCGACCTTTCGGCGACCGCGTTGAAGCTGGACGTGGGGGCGACGCTGCGGCTGGGATTCTTCGAGATCGTTTTCGTGTTCCTATTCATCGACATGTTCGACAATATCGGAACGCTGGTGGCGGTGGGCAAGCGCGCCGGCCTGTTCAACCACGCCAACGTGATCCCGCGGGTGGATCGCATTCTGTACGCGGACGCTTCCGCCACCATTGTCGGCTCGCTGACCGGCACCTCCACGGTAGTGAGTTATATCGAGAGCGCGGCGGGAGTGGCCGCGGGAGGGCGCAGCGGAGTGACGGCCATCGTGACCGGCGCCATGTTCATCGTGGCCCTGTTCGTCGCGCCGGTGGTGGGCGCCATTCCGGCAGCCGCCACCGCGCCGGCCCTGATCGT
>PMVV01000329.1 GCA_003166475.1 Bryobacterales bacterium
CTCGGATTGGCCGGATATGTGATTCGGCTTGGCCCCGGTAATCAAACTTTCAGGCACTACCGCTTGACAAGGGTGTCGACGCATCGGCCCATACTGATTGGCGACTGGGCAATTCCGCTGCGCTCCTCAGACCGTCTGAACCTAGGTCGGGCACTCTGAAGATTCTCCCTCCCTCCCTCCTAGCCAACAATCCGTGTAGAAGCGCGGCGCACCAATGAAACGAATCGTTACCCATTTGTGCAGACTGGGCTGGGGGAAGAGGTCGTGTGCTGTTTTTGTGCTGTGCGCGACGACAGCGATTACCCTACCTGCGCAGACCTTTACAACTCTGGCGAGTTTTAACGGCGGGAACAGCTTCGGCCCCGTCGGACTGATTCAAGCGACAGACGGCAACTTCTACGGAATAGCCGCCTCCTACGGAACAGCCGACGACGATTCCGGCTTCATCGTCTTCAAGGTCGCGCCATCTGGCACGCTGACGACGCTCTTCTCCTCCACGGGCGAGGCTGAGGGCGAATTCCCCTATGGCGGGTTAGTGCAGGCCACTGACGGGTATCTTTACGGGACAACCTGGCGTGGCGGGGCTGACAACTGTCCCGTCTCTGGCGACCCTCCCGGGTGCGGCACGGCGTTCAGGATCTCCCTGGCCGGCACGTTTGAGTCGCTGCATCTCTTCGCGAAGGTTGATGGCACCAATCCAGCCGCCGGCCTGATTCAGGCTGCCAACGGGACCTTCTACGGGACAGCCGAGTGGGGTGGCGCCAGCGCTACGGCACGGTCTTCACGATGACCCCGAGTGGCGCGCTGGCAACCCTCTACAGCTTCCCAGGACCTGAGGGTAACCCGACGGCCCCTCTGGTTGAGGGGACGGACGGAAACTTCTACGGGACAGCTACCGAGTCGATCTTCAAAATCACTGCGGCCGGCGCGATCACAACTCTTTACACCTTTTGCGCCTTGCCTGGCTGTGCCGATGGGGCTAACCTCGACGCCGGCTTGATTCAAGCCACCGATGGGAACTTCTACGGTACAACCTCTGCCGGCGGGGCCTACGGCAACTATGGCACTATCTTCAAAATAACGCTGGCGGGCCAGTTGACGACCCTGCACAGCTTCAGCTCAACGGACGGCGCTATCCCCGGTGGTGGTTTGATTCAAGCCACCGACGGGAACTTCTACGGTACAGCCGGCGGCGGTGGGGCCAACGGCTATGGAACTGTCTTTAGAATAACGCCGGCGGGCCAGTTGACGACCCTGCACAGCTTCAACTCAGCGGACGGCGCTAACCCTAGCGGTGTGCTGGTTCAGGGCAAAGACGGGAGCTTCTACGGGACAACGGAAGGTGGAGGGTCCAGTAACGCTGGAACAATCTTCAGCCTGTCTGTTCCCATGACCGCGACGCCAACACCAACCTACGGGACTGCGGCACGTGTGTTCCAGGATGGCGGCCAGTGGCCAGACAACACCATCTACATCTTCGGCGATCTAGGCAAGGTGCAGTCGGAATTGGTAGAGTCCACAACCTCAGGCTTCCAGGCGGCGGACCCGAAGATCACTGCGATCACCACGGTTAACCCGGCAGGCCTGTCCTCTGGCGCCTTATCCTATTCGGCCGACAGCAGCGATGGAGCCGCCCGGGGCTTGGCGTTCCGCAACTTCATCAACAATACAGGCGCGCCCTTGACAATGAAACTCAACGCCGTGCTCAGTGGATATTTCCTGCAAGAGGACGGCTACACCGGATACGGGTCGGTGGCCGGGGCGATCCATATCTTTGACGGTACGACGTTCGCCAGCAGAGTGAAGGCAAGCGGCGAAACGGCCGGACAGTTCCTGCTGGCCAACTACCCGTCTACAACGGCGTTTCAAGGCGCAACGGTAATCGACACTCTGGACAACCTCTTTCCCGGACCAGCCCTCGCCGGGGGCTATGTTGCCCTAGAAGGCGAACCGGCCGGTTCTGCGATCTGGATAGCTAATACGTACGGTATTGGTCCGATCTCAGGCTCAGTGTCGACCTCCTTGTTTACGGTCGAGCCTCAGCAGACGATCACGGTTATATTCGACGTAGCAACTGCCACAGCGGGGGGTCCGTTCGGCACCGGCGAAGTATATTTTCTGGATACGCTCCAACCCGCCGCGAACTTTTTCAGCGATGCCAATGGCAACGCGGTCAGCGGGATGGCGGCGGTCGACGCTCCGGCCCCGGCCTCCTTGCCGGTCTCCCCGGCAGCCCTCGTTCTGGCGCCAGCGACGGCGACCAACTTGGCCGGCACGGCGGATACGGTGACCGCGACGGCGACGGACACAAATGGGAATGCCGTTCCCGGCGCCATCGTCAAGTTCACCGTCACCAGCGGTCCGAACGCGGGAGTGGTGGGCGGCGCGATCACGGGCGGGAACGGACAAGCGGTGTTCAGTTACACCGGTACGCACGGCGCCGGCCCGGATACCATCCAGGCCAGCATCGGAACGGTGGCGTCGAATGCCGTTCAGGAGACATGGACTTTGGCGTTGCTGCCATCCGGCTCCGCTTGCAATGGCACGTACAATGGCACTTTCGCTGGCGATGTGACTGTCCGCGACGGTCAGACCTGCGTCCTGGTGGGCGGCGGGGTCACTGGCGATATCATCCAGAACGGCGGTAGCCTTACGATCGGCAATTTCACTGTTAGCGGAAATGTGCATGTGGATGGCCGTGGCACTTTCTCAATCGGTCCGTACACCACGATCGACGGTAATCTTGACGACGAGGGCGCCGTCCCCCGGCCGCGCTTCGACGATCTGCGGAATCACGCGCCCCTTGGTGCGCGGCCTTCGATCGGATTATCGCCACATCCGAGCAATCCTGCGATAGGCCGATTTTGCGGTGGCACACGGTGCGGCGCTGGCACGGCACCCAGCCAAGTCTGCAGGGCAACCGTGAAAGGCAATCTGTGGTTTCGGAACAATCGGACCGGTGTTCAGATCGGATCGGCCTCCCCTTCGTGCGCGGGCAACGCGATAAACGGTAATCTCGAGGTCCAGGACAGCACGGGATTTACCGCGATCTTCGGTAACACTGTTCTTGGCAACTTGGAGGACCTAAACAATGCCGGCCCAACGCAGGTTTTCGACAACACGGTTACTAATAACCTGCAATGCCAGGATAACCGCTCGATCACTGGAGGCGGTAATACGGCCGGGCTGAAGGAGGGTCAATGCGCCGCGTTTTAGACCGCGTTTCTAACGACGACGCTACTCATGCGGCTGGGTCGGTTTTCTTGTGGCCGCGCCATTCGTGGAGGGCCGCCAGGAAGTCCTCGATTCGTTCATCCTCGGGCCAGAAATTCCCGTGCAGGGCTTGCACGTCGGTAATGGGACCCTTTCCCTGCTGTGCGATTGGCTCGTCCAGCGTCGGATTGGCATCGAAGTTGTGGCGGGGGTCGCTGCGCTTGTCCACGGGTTACCTCTTGCACTTTGCGTATAACGTCTCCCGGCGGTTCCCGCATGCGCAGGCGACTGCCCCAGAGTGCGGGCCGAATCAGTTGGCCGCTACGGTGAATGTGGGCTCGGCAATCCCGACCTCGTTGGTGGGTTGATTTGTCGCCGGGGGATAGGTTTGATATCCATGGCGCTGTTGATGTTGCCGCATAGACGATGCAGCCGTCATGGCCCTAGGGAATAACCACGGTGGCGTACACATTGTTAACGTTGGCCCCGCTGCTTCCTACGTGAATCGTCGCGGACGATGGACTGTACTGGCACGAAATTGTTGGGTAGCCGGACTGTTTCAGCGTCAACACGAACCCACTACCGAGCCTGATCTGCGCCGCGCGGGGTGCAGTGGACGTATTTTCGGCGGTGAACGTGTTGTTGCTTTCGCCGCCTTCGCCACCAACCTCGTAGCCCTGCGGGAAATGTTCCGCGGGGCAGGGGACTATTGTACGAACGAAGGTGTTTTCGCGGAAATTGTTTAGGTTTAATGAGTTGCGGGCGGCCTGAGAGGCCGCCGCAGGCCGAGGGCCTGCCCCACTAAGACTAAGTTGCGCGCGCAATCCGCCGACGATTTTGCCGATGAGAGGCTCGTGGGTGACAATATGGACACATTTCTTCTTAATGAGCAACAGCGGCAGCCGGTGGATCATCCGGACCCCGAGGTGAGACGCCTGGTACGCGCGATGACCATGAATCCGATGGAGTTGGAATCCGCCTGGAGCGCCCGCCGGCAGGCGCGGGGGACAGCCAAACACGTTGACGTATGCCTGGTCGAGGACGATCCGTCCAATATCAGCATGGTGCGGTTTCTGCTGGAATCGGCGAGTATTGGTCTGCTTGCCGTGGATAGTTGCGAGGGCGCCATCTTAGCTTTGCGGGAGACTCGCCCGCGTTTGCTGTTAGTGGATCTGGGCCTGCCGGATCGCAGCGGGCTGGAGATCGCCCGGGTTGTGCGCGGGTGGTACGGCTACCCCCACATTCCGATCGTAGCGCTAACGGCCAGCGCGGAAAAGGCCGGCGCCGCGTGGCGGGCAGGCTTTTCCGGGTTCATCGCCAAGCCGTTTGTGCCGAAGACGTTCCAAACGATGGTGAAGAGTTGGGTTTCGGTGCAGACGCATTGATTGCGGCGAGAATGCGCGGCCCAAGAGGCCGCTGCAGGCCGAGGGCCTGCCCCACAGAGCAGCATNNGCCGCAACCAAAGAGGCGGCCTGAGAGGCCGCCGCAGGCTGAGAGCCTGCCCCACGAATCGGCGCCAGACTGCGAAGATTCTGAGCAGTTGTAATACTAAACGCTGAATGAGCTGCCACAGCCGCAGGTGGACTTCACTTGCGGATTGCTGAACTTGAACCCGGAGCCTTCCAGGGTCTCGACATAGTCGACTTCGGCCCCGTCCAGGTAGAGCAGGCTGGCTTGGTCGACGAAAACTTTCAGACCGCCGAAGCTGTAAGTTTTGTCCAGCATGTTGGGTTGGTTCTCGAAGGCCATCGAATAGCTGAAGCCCGAGCATCCGCCGCCCACCACCGCGATGCGCAGTCCGGCCGCTTTGGGCTCTTGCGAATCCAAAATCTCCCTTACTTTGCCGACTGCCTTTTCCGTCATTTGCACCATATGAAGTTGCGACTCCTATTTGAGAACTTGTCCCGCTACGCGCCATTATAGCGGAGGCGGACCGGGACAGCCAACTCAATGGATGCCCCCCAAGCGCTTAAGTTGCGGGAATCTGCTATTTTTGGGGTTGGAAGTTGAAACCGCGGATGAGCGGTCCGCGTCGGAATCGGTGTATGGGAACACTGAGCGGCGCGCTACCACTCTCCGCCTTCGGTATCGGGGTTGCGACAAAAACCAGAGTGGATTACCTGAACACCCAGGAAGGAGCATTGGTCCGGCGCGCGCAGGCGGGCGAGGAGGCGGCTTTCCGCGAGATCGTGGAAAAGTATCAATCCAAGGTGTTCTCCATCATCCACGGCATCGTACGCCAGCGCAACGACGTGGAAGATATTGCGCAGCAAGTGTTTGCCAAGGTTTACCTGTCCATCAGGAATTTCGATTTCCGCAGTTCGCTGATCACCTGGATCTATAAGATCACGGTGAACGAATGCTTCGACTACCTGCGCAAGAAGAAAGTGCGCAAGCTGGTGTACGAGAGCGACCTGAGCGAAGACGAAGTGCGCCGCGTGGAGAACGCCGATCCGGCGATTGATCGCCAGCCGGCCGCGGATCTGGACCTGGCGCGCCGGGATTACGTCCTGAAACTTCTCAGCCGGGTGTCGGAAGAGGAGCGCATGTTATTGATGATGAAGGAAGTTGAAGGGCATTCGGTGGAAGAACTGGCGGGCATGACGGGGATGAACGAAAACACCATCAAGGTGAAATTATTCAGGGCGCGGCAGAAACTAGTGAAGGCTGCGCAGCGTCTGGACAGATTGCCCGGCCTGGTGGCCGGTTGAGAGAAGCAGGTTCCCCGGAAGCGGGCTAGTCGCAAAAAGACTCGCGCGGGGGAAGAGCAAGAAACTAGTTTCGCAAGGGAAGAAGCTATGCACGCGGTAATCATTAACGATCTTGAGGAGTACTTGAGCGGTGACCTGCCGCCTTCGGCTCTGGACCGCTTTCAAGCCCATCTGGAAACCTGCGGCAAGTGCCGCCGGGAAGTGGAAGAGATTCAGGAGTCCGGCGGACTGCTGGCGTCGCTGAAGCCCGCCGGGGGCGTGGATCCGCACCCAAGTTTCGTGGCGCAGGTGATGCAAACGGTCGCGGAACAGACGGCCCCGTCCTTTTGGACAGCCTTTGGGGATTTCGCGTTTGGGCGCCGGGTGGTGTTCGCTTCCTTGTTGACGCTGGCGGTGCTGGGCACCGTCCTGGTGTCGCGGGAAGGGGCCTACGCGCCTAATCCAACCACCCCCGAGGCGGCGATGGCCGATGCCGCAGGCTCTCCGAACGCCGGTCAGATGCTGGTGACGCTGGCGAGCTATGAACCATAATGTGCTGACGAAACCCGCCGCGGTCCAGTTTTGGGAATCTCCCAAGTTCGCCGGCGTTGGGGTGTTGCTGCTGGTGTTTCTGTGCGGGGCCGCGGCCGGCGCCGTGGCCATGAACCTGGGACACGAATCGCTGCATCCGCACCCTTTTTGGGACAACAGCGCCAAGACCGAATACCTGAAGAGTGTGACCAAGCGGCTGGATCTGACTTCCGATCAGGCTTCCCAGATGGCTAGCATCCTGGACGACTTCGCGAAGTATTATCAAACCGTTTTGTCGGACGGCAAAGCTCGCATTTTTAATATTTTGAATGAAGAGCAAAAGCGCAAGTTCGAGCAGATGCTGAAAGAACGCCCGCGCTGACAAAGAGCGGCCTGAGAGGCCGCCGCAGGCTGAGAGCCCGCCCCACCTTGCGGCAGTCGCAAACTGAGAGTCGGTGGAGCGGGTCTGGAGACCCGCTGTAGGCGTGGACGCCCGCCCCACAGGGTCAGGCCACAAGGTGGATGCGGTTGCGGCCTTCGCCTTTGGCGCAATACAACGCCTTATCCGCGGTATGCAGCAGCGCCTTGGCGGATCTCTCTCCGGCGTACTGGACGACGCCGAAGCTGGCGGTTACCGAGCATGCGCGGCCATCCGGCGATCGATACTCCAGGCGTTCCCAGTGCTCCCGCAAGCGTTCCATAAGCTGGCCGGCGCGGTCC
>PMVV01000163.1 GCA_003166475.1 Bryobacterales bacterium
GGCTGAGAGCCTGCCCCACTTTTCATGCTCCAATCTCGTTGCGAATGGCCGTGGCGATGCGATCGGTGAATTGGTCCACGCGCGCCAGATCGGGGCCTTCCACCATCACACGGGCCAGCGGCTCGGTGCCTGAAAAGCGCACCAGCACGCGCCCCGCGGCGCCGAACTCCTGCTGGCACTCTTTGATCTCGCGCGCCACCACTTCCATCTCGTGGAGCGCCCGCCGCTCCCGCACGCGCACGTTCTGCAAGCGCTGCGGATAGATTTCCAGGCCCGCTGTCAGTTCGTCCAGGCCGATGCCCGCGTTACGCGCAATCTCCAGGACGCGCAGCGCGGTCAACAGGCCGTCGCCGGTGGTCGCGAACTGGCGGAAGATCACGTGACCGGATTGTTCGCCGCCCAGCACCGCGCCGGCGCGCACCATTTCCTCAAGCACATACTTGTCGCCGACCGGCGTGCGCAGCAACCTTATGCCTTCGCGGTCCAGCGCCCTTTCGAGGCCCAGGTTGGACATCACCGTCGCCACCACCTGGCCGCCATCCAGCTTTCCGGCCGCTTGCAGCGCGCGCGCGGCGATCAGCAACACCGCATCGCCATCCACGATCTGCCCGTTGCCGGCGACGAAGATGGCGCGGTCGGCATCGCCGTCGAATGCCACGCCCAGGCCGGCGCCCGATTCCAGCACGGCCGCGCGCAGCGATTCCACGTGCAGCGCGCCGCAACCCAGGTTGATGTTGCGTCCGTTGGGCTCACAGCAGATGGCGTGCACTTCCGCACCCAGGCGGCGGAACAGCGCAGGCGCGAGTTGGAACGCTGCGCCGTTGCCGCAGTCCAGCACGATGCGCATGCCATCGAACCCGCCAGCCACTGTGGATGCCAGGTAATCCAGGTAGCGCTCGGCAAGCACGGGGTCGGGCACCAACGGCAGCGGCGCGCCGGGGGCCTTGCCGGCATGACGGAAGATTTCCTGCTCGACTAGATGCTCTTCTTCGTCCGGCAGCTTGTAACCGGAATCGCCGAAGACCTTGATGCCGTTATCCTGGTACGGATTGTGCGAGGCGGAGATCATCACGCCGGCGGTGAACGAATCGGAGCGCGTCAGATAAGCGACGCCGGGTGTTGTGATGACACCGGCGGAAACCGCACGCACGTCCTGCTGCGCGAGGCCGGCGGCCACCTGCGCGGCGATCCACGGCCCGGATTCGCGCGTGTCCATGCCGATGAGCACGGCGGCGTCCGGCGACGCGCGCCGCAGGTCGCTGCCGAGCGCCATGCCGAAGGCGTGCACCGTGGCAGGGTCCAGCGGATACTCACCCGCCACGCCGCGAATGCCGTCCGTTCCGAATAGTTGTTTGGCCATCTTACTTTTTTCCGACTGTAACTTTGACTGTAACCTGCGGCGAGTCTTGAAAACGGACTCTGGCATCGTTCACGAATGCTTCCAAACGATAGCGGCTGGTTCTCACTTCCGGCTTCAAGGTGAGCGGATCGGTGTGGACCGACGCCACGCGCGCCACGCGGCTGGCCGGCCCCGTGATGGCCAGGGCGGATGGCTCTACCGCGGCCTCGAGCACTTGCAGATCCGCCGGCAAGCCATCCGCAAACTGCACCTCGACAGGCACGCTGCGGGTGGCGCCGGGTTCGAAAATCATCCGGATTTGGGCCGGAATGGCGCGCACCAGTTGCACGCCGCGCGGCAGCCGGACATCGCCGCTGTCGATGGTGAAGGTGCGTTGCCCAGGCTCGACGTCGGCCATATCCAAGATCACCGCGGAGCGCCGCGGCGCTTCGGGCAAGTGCAGCGCTTCGGATGGCCCGCGCACTTCCAGATATACGGTCTCCACCACATCCGAATTGATCTCCACGCCCGGCGAAAGGTTCTTGTATTGGACGGGCACGGAAATGAACGTGGCCAGTTCCGGTTCGCTGGCAACCGAAATCCAAAGGAGCACCGCCGCTGCCAGGGAGAGCAGCTTCCAGCCGACGTTTTGCGTGAAAAAGTTCTTCATGAGGTCAGCGGGACTAAAGTCCCGCGCGGGCTAAAGCCCGCCCTCCTTCCTTTCGTCGCGATGGTTTTCCATGGGGATATCGGCGGCGAATTCCTCAATCAGTTGCGGCGCGCTCCGCCGCACGCCGAAGTGCGTACAGATCCGTTCATCCACTTCGCGCAGGTTGAGGCCGGTCGAGAGTTCTCCGAAAGCGGCGACGGAAATGCGGCCCGTTTCTTCGGAAACCACCAGCGACAGACAGTCGGTTTCCTCGGTGATGCCGATGGCCGCGCGGTGCCGGGTGCCGAAGCTGGACGCCACGGCCGGATTCAGCGCCAGCGGCAGAAAGCAGGCGGCGGCCGTAATCTTGTCCTTCTGCACGATCACCGCGCCATCGTGCAGGGCGCCGCCCGGATGAAAGATGGCGAGCAGCAGATCGCTCGAGAGCTGCGCGTCCAGCCGCACGCCGCTTTCGATGAAGGTGCGCAGCCCGATGTCCCGCTCGACCACAATCAGCGCGCCGGTTTTGTCCGCGGCCAGGCGGCGCACCGCGATCAGAATATCTTCCGTGAACTCCGGCCGCTGGTAGCCGCGCGCGAACCAGCGCTTGCGTCCCAGGCGCGCCAGCGTGCGGCGAATCTCGGACTGGAACAATACGATCACGGCCAGCGCCAGGTACGGCACAATGTACGAAAGCACCGAGCGCGTCGCTTCCAGGCCGGTATACAGCGCCACCACGTACAGCGCCACCATGATCAGGATGCCGATCAGAATGTGGCCGGCGCGCGTGCCCTTCACGATCATCAGGGCCTGATAAATCAGGAACGCGACCACCAGGATGTCGACGACGCTGGCGGGCGTCAGGCTGGGCAGCGCGACCAGGGCAGCCGGAGCGCTATTGGAGTAGGCCGCGAATTTCAAGCCAATCCTTTAGCCGCCCGGCCCAACTGGCCAGGACGGCGTCCGTGGGCGCCAGGCCGACGCCGTGCGGGCCGCGCTCGTAGATATGCATCTCGGCCGGCACGCCGGCTTTGCGCAGAGCCAGATAGAACAGCACGCTGTTTTCGGCCGGCACGGCGGTGTCTTCGTTGGTAGAAAACAGGAAAGTCGGCGGCGTCCGGGCCGTCACTTGCGTTTCGTTGGAGAGGCTCGCCACCAGTTTGGGGTCGGGGTTGTCGCCCAACAGATTGTGCATCGAGCCGGTGTGGGTGTAGGGCGTGGTGAAAGAAATTACCGGGTAGGCCAGGATCATGAAATCCGGCCGGCAGCTCGCACGATCGATGGGGTCGGTGGCGCTGGCGTCGCCGGCATCGAAGTGCGTGCCGGTGGTGGAGGCCAGGTGACCGCCCGCCGAGAATCCCCAGATGCCGATGCGGCCGGGCGCGATCCGGTAATCGGCGGCGTGCGCGCGCACGAAGCGAATGGCCCGTTGCGCATCGAGAATTGGGGCGGGATAGCGGTAGCGCGGCGCGATGCGGTACTGCAGCACGAAGGCCTGGATGCCCAGCGAATTGAGCCAGCGCGCGATCTGGTCGCCTTCGTGATCCTTGGCCAGGAAGCCATATCCGCCGCCGGGGCAGACGATCACGGCGGTCTGGACGGCGGACTTCTCCGGGGCGGGGTAGACGGTGAGGCTGGGCTTGTCGGCATCCTCCGTGCCGGCGGCTCCGGGAGCACCGCCGGGCCACAGCAGTTCGACCTTGTGTTGCGCGGGAGGTTGTTGGGCTAGCGCGGCGGCCAGGGGCAGGATGAGTGCCAATGCTTTCACGGTGACTATTGTAACGTGGCTGGCCAATGGAGGGCGGACTAGCCCGCACCTCAAGGGAGGCGTGAACGTGCTGGCCGGCTGGTGCCAGCGCGGAGTGCGGGTAATCGCGATCACGCAGCACATTGACCTCACCGGCCCCGTGGGAAATCTCATCGCCAGCCTGTTATTCGGCATTCTCTGAAATCGAATTGCAGCACGCGAAGGAGCGTCAGGCCGCAGGTATCACCCTCGCCAGAAAACACGGCGTATACACCGAACGTCGGCAGGGCACAACGAAAGCCGCGCCAGTGCGAGCGCGGATGCTCAAAAAGCAAGGCCTGACGGCGCCAGGGATTGCCAAGGCGCTCGGGGTGAAAGAGCACACCCTCTACCATTACCTGAGCCGGGTATGAGCAGCGGCGGGGGCGTGGTGGTTATTCTGGCGCCCAACCCCAACTGAACCCCGTCACGGTTCCGTATCCCGTGGAAACATCCCACGCAAAGCGGATCTCGCCCAGCATCTCCGAATCTTCCACAGACGCATAACAGACTACGCGGTAAGCGTCCGCGTCTTTGATCCGGCTCACCCAATTGGGATTGCGACTGCTGCCGCGCCAAATGGGAAAAACGATCCAATGCTGGCACTCGTCTACGGTGACGGCATCGTGGCCGGCGGCCTCTCGGACAAATGCGCTCGCCAGGCTGGCCCTCAGTGCTGCCCCACCCACAGCCGACCGCTGGACCGTAGCAATAGCCCAAACCTTGTCTTCTGCGAGAACCTTATCCTCGAAGGAATGCTGGTCGGTCAATCTCCAATAGCCGAGGAGCGGCAGCCAGACAGCGAGGGCGATCACCGCGCCCCAGCCCATCGCCCTGTAAATCCTCGCGGCCGGCCGGGTCGCCATGACCCCATGTTCGCGCCGGCCTGCTGATATGTCAAACGGGCGCGCGCGGCCAGGCGTCGCC
Source organism: Bryobacterales bacterium (assembly GCA_003166475.1). Lineage (GTDB taxonomy): Bacteria > Acidobacteriota > Terriglobia > Bryobacterales > Bryobacteraceae > Bog-159. The sequence continues at coordinate 4,702 of PMVV01000163.1, forward strand.
AAAGCGGACTTCTACGACGGTGGGGGAGCGCCAGGGGCGGTAGTGGGGCTTTAGCGTGGAAATGGACAGAATGCATCCCGGCCCTGGGATGCCTGCGCTTGCTGTTATAAGGGTCTTGAGGTAGCGACGGCGCCCCACCAGCTCGAAATCTGCACGGATGGCGGCGAGCCTTACGTGGGGGCCATCGACGCGGGGCTGCATGACCGGGCTGACTGCAGCCAGGTCGTCAAGGCCTACTCGAAGCAGGAAGAGGCCGCGAGCGCTACAGCCCAGGCGAACTCGTTACTCCGGAAAAGAAGGCCATAATAGGCGCCCGGACATGGACCGGGCTTGCACTTCACATGTCGACGAGCGCCAGAATGGAAGGGTCGCCAATGGTGCAAACGACTCACGCCACTAACTTACGCTTTCTCGAAAAACTGGGACAATCTCAAGGTGGCGCTCGCGCTTCACTTCGCCTACTACAGTTTCTGTCGGATTCATCGGTCCCTACGTTAACTCCGGCGATGGAGGCGGGCCTATCTGATCGCGTCTGGGACATTCGCGATCTACGTGAGGCTGTGTGATTGTTCAATTGGGGCTGTAATCCATTGGAAGCCGGTAAGGGGCGTTATTGTGGCAACGTGGACATGACCGCCAATAGCCTCACAGCTTGGGTCTAGCTCTCGCGCAAATGGGGAAGAGAAGGCGTCAATACAGCCCTTCGCGTAGTCTGCGGCCTCCCGTAAGGACATGCTCCGGACCGGCTTGTCGTACTGGACGAAGTACTGGGCAAATTTTGGATCACGCTGCGAAATCAAATCCCAGATGATGGGCGGCCCGGATACCATCGGGTGTCCCTGGCGAAGGTAGGGCTCGCTGAATTCGTAAAGAGAATCTGTGAAATGGGGGCGAGGCAAGAACTTTAGATCTACCAAGCACGGATCAGTTCCGAAGTATCCGGCGAAAGAAATCCACGCCTCCAACGCCTCCTTTAGCCTTTTGTCTCGTCGTGCGCACTTGATCGCGTTCTCCAGAGCAGCCGCCAGCAGCCGCAGGAAGTCAGCACAATTATTGAAC
>PMVV01000376.1 GCA_003166475.1 Bryobacterales bacterium
GGAGCAGGGCCCCGTCACCCGCACTTACAAGATGATGAAGACGCATCATGGGCCGGTGGTCGCCGAGCGCGATGGGAAATCGCTGGCGGTGCGGTTCGCGCGCTTCGAGGAAGGCGGTCAGATCGCGGAATGGTACGAAATGTCCAAGTCCCGAAACCTCGCCGAATTCCGCGCCGCTATGACGCCGCTGGCCGTGCCCATGTTCAACGCCATGTACGCCGACGATGCCGGTAACATCTTCTACCTGTATAACGGCGCCGTACCGCGCCGGTCGCTGGCTTTCGACTGGTCGAAACCGGTGGATGGCAGCACGTCCGCCACCGAGTGGCATGGCTTCCACACCATCGACGAACTGCCGCAAGTGCTGAATCCGAAATCCGGCTTCGTTCAGAACTGCAACTCCACGCCGTTCGCCACCACGGTAGAAGGAAACCCCGATCCGTCCGAGTATCCGAAATACATGGTGGGTGAAAGCGACACAGCACGGGCGCGAATTTCCCGCCGCATCCTTTGGAACAAGGGAAAATTTACCTTCGACGATTGGTCGAGGGCAGCGTTCGACACTTATGTAATCGAGGCGGAGACGGAGATTCCGCGGCTGGCGGAGCGTTGGGAGGCGCTACGGCAGTCCGATGCGCCGCGCGCCACAAAACTGGCTCGCGCCATTGCGGAGTTGCGCGCGTGGGACCACATCAGCCGGGACTCCTCGGTGCCCATGACGCTGTTCTCCTTGTGGTTCTGGAAGATGGACCGGGACGCGAAGGCCAAGCAAGATCCCGTCGGGACGCTGGAGGGGATCGTGTCGGACCTGGAGAAGGACTTCGGGACGTGGGAGGTGCCGTGGGGCGAGGTCAACCGCTTACAGCGCGCGCAATCGGGCGGCGAAGAACCGTTCAGCGATGCGCGTGAGAGTCTGCCTGTGGCCGGCGCTCCTGGACCGGTGGGGATTGTGTTCAATTTCTACGCCCGCCCGGAGAAGGGGCAGAAGGAGCGCTTCGGCGTAGCCGGCCATTCGTTTGTGAGCGTAGTGGACTTCGGCCCGAAGGTGCAGGCCAAGTCCATCCTGGTCTTTGGGGAGAGCGCCGATCCGAAGTCGCCGCACTACTTCGATCAGGCGAAGCTCTATGCGAATCGGCAGTTCAAGCCGGCGTGGTTCGACTTGGCGGAGATCAAAGCGCACCTGGAGCGGACCTACCATCCGGGCGAATAGCGTGGCCTATTTACAGTGGCGATAAACGTGCTTGATCCGACGTGGTATGGCGGCGGTAGCGAGCGTAGCGGCAGGCACGGCAAGTGCGCTTTCGTATGTCTGGGAGGATCCCGGCGACTCGATCATGATCCAGGTGAGCTTGGATTTGGTCGAGCGGTTGGGCGCGGCGGTAGAGCAGGGCTTGGGGACGGGGCCGCGCGGGAATGAAATCGGCGGGATTCTGTGGGGCCGGCCGCTGCCTGGTTTCAGGCGAGCGATCCTGATCGAGGATTTCGAGGTGGCGCCTTGCGAACACTTGCGTGGCGCGTCTTACACACTCTCCCCGAAAGATCAGCGGTCGCTCCGTGCGCGCCTGGCACGCCGCGCGGGGCAGCAGGTGGTGGGCTATTTCCGGAGCCATACGCGTCCGGGGATGTATCTGGACCGGGACGATTTCGCGGTCTTCAGCCAGTACTTTCCGGAGCCCTGGCAGGTGTTCCTGCTGGTCAGACCCTCGACGGAAGGTCCGGCGATGGGCGGGTTCTTCTTCTGGGAGGAAGGCGACGTGAACCGGCGGTCGACTTACCGCCAGTTTCCGTTCGAGTGTGCGCGGCTGGCTACCGGCGATTTCCCGATCACCGGGGGAGGGCAGCCCGCGGCCGCGCCGCCGCGGCCCGCACCCGTACTGGTTCCGAAACCCGAGGCGCGCACGCGGCGCAGGCTGCCTCCGCTGCCTTGGCTGGTGGTACCCGCGATCGCGGTCCTGTTTCTCATAGCGGGTCTTTTTGTTTCGGAAGATCAACCGCCGGCGCGCGAGACGCCCGCGGCGAAGGCCAGCGCGCCTGTTGAGCCATTGCTTCCGGAACCGGTTCCCCAGGCGGCGGTGAGTGTGCCGGCGCCGGCGCCGCAATCCGAGTCCGTGGCACAGGCGCCGGCAGAGGAACCCGATCCAATAGCGACACCCAAGCCGAAGGCGGCCAGGAAGCCTTTGCGGAAGCTGGTTGCTCCTCCGCCCCTCCCAGTCGCTCGTGTGCCGTCCCGCGCAGTCGAGCCGCCGCCGGCGCTGGCTCTTCCCTTCGATAAGCTTGAACCGAGCCTGCCCGCGGCGTTGCCCGCCCAGGTGAAGGCCGCGCCGCCACCCGAGGCCGAAGTCAGCTACGAGGCTCCACGTCCCGGGGTTTTCCGGCGCGCGCTGCACAAGATCGAGGGAACGGGCGATGCGGAATCGGCCGCTTTTGTGCCGCCGTCGCCTATCCGGAAGATCGCGCCGGTGAAACCCGCGGACGCTGGCGCCGAGGCGCGCCCGGTGGACGTAAAGGTGTTCATCGATGAGTCGGGCAACGTGTCCCGCGCCCAGGTGCTGACCAAGGGCAGCGACTTGTCCGGCGCAGCGTTGAACGCCGCCCGCCAGTGGCAGTTTTCCCCGGCCCGCAAACACGATAAGCCCGTCGCGAGCGAGATGGTACTGCATTTCCGCTGACGCTGTAAGTCGTGGGGCAGGCCATCGTTTTTCGTGGCCTGCCAAGTCCGAGAGCGGCGTGGCCTGCCGAGTTCGAGAGCGGTCTAGTCGCGACCGCGCCGGTGGTACTCGCCTCCACCCAAACCACCGAGGTCGACGATCACGGCGACAATCAAGATGATCAGATTGACGCCCTCCATGGGCCGGTGGGTATTCACCATCCAGGCGTAGGCCAGCGTAGTCAGCGGCAGGAAAAAGAAACCGATCAGCGGAATCAGCAATCCGTGATAGGCGCGCTGCAGATAGTTCGTCAACAACCAGAGAAAGAACAACGCTAAGGGTAGCCGGATAAACA
>PMVV01000268.1 GCA_003166475.1 Bryobacterales bacterium
ACCAGCATGATCGCGGCGGGCCGTCCCGTGAAGGTCCTCTCTTTTGCCTGCGGGCATCTGCGGGAATATGAGCAGGTTCACCCCATGCTGAGGGACCGCGCTTGCAACTGGACGGCCGCGGACCAGGATCTCGAATCCCTGGCGCACGTGCGCGATTGCTACGATTCCCGCACCGTAAAGTGTTCGGCGACCTCGGTTCGCGCGTTGTTGCGCGGCTCGCATGACCTCGATTCCGATTGTGACTTGGTCTATTTCCCTTGGCTTGTTCGATTATTTGAGCGGCCCGGTGGCCGCTCGCGTCATGGGCGCGTTATGGAAGCATGTGACCCCCGGCGGGCGGCTCATCGTGGCCAACTTCGCTACCGGTACGCCGGGCGCCGGGTACATGGAGATGTTCATGGATTGGTGGCTCACCTACCGCTCCGAGGCCGACTTGGAGGGTTGTGTGTCGGACATCCCGGCCGGTGAGATCGAAAGCGCGCAGTCCTTGAGCGATCCTGGGAAAGCCGTGCACTATCTGATGCTCACCCGCCGCTGAACCTGCCTGGAGCAACCTTGAAGTTCGCTTAATACAGTGACAATTCCGTGGGGCGGCCAATCTTGGCCGCAGCCGCCTTTTCAGGNNCCCGCCCTCCAATTGCAAACTGACCCACCACCGGGAACTGCCGGGCTATTCGACCGTGACTCTCCCTATGCCGATGGCCTTGGTGGTCTGTCCAACCCGATCACGCCGTTGATTCCAGGTGAGGCGGTGGCCGGGATCGTAATCGTCAAGGCGCCGCTGCCCACGGCGTCCGCGGTTGCCGCACCGAGTAACTGCCGTGGGTTGTTCCAATAGACATCGACTGTCTCGCTGGCGCCGAAGCCTAAAACGTGCGCCGTCGTAGTGCCGCCCGGCGCTCCGGTTCCGGGACTCATGAGCAGGCCCGGCGTAACGGACAACGTCGCAACTCCAACCTTGCCGCTGCTCAGGCCCACGGCGTAAAAGTCGATAGGCCCATAAGGGAGCGACGGTACGCGGGGTGTGACGGTGAAGGAACCGCTGGCATCAGTTGTCGTGGTCGACAGCGGGGTAACGCCGATGTGGCCGGCGTAGATATCGACCGTCTCCGCAGGAGCAAAGCCACTCCCTGTAGCGGTGAGTTTGGTTCCCGGCGAGCCGCTGGTCTGGCTGAGGCTCAGAGCCGCCGCGGCATAGACCTGCAATGTGAACGATCCGAAGAAACTCAGGACGTCTCCGGGGGCAGGAGTGAAGGCATAGGCTTGGCACACGTCCCCGGGCGAGGTGGCAGGGGTGTTGAAATCGTAGCCGGTCAGAACCACGATGACGCCGTCCGCACTATAGCTGGTGCTACCCGAACCCGCTACGCAGCAAGCTTGGAGCATCAATGTGCTGCTACTGTTGGGCCGAAAGTTGGAACTGTTGATGGCGCCGAATACCGAGATGCCCGGGGTTGAATTGTTCCCGTCGAAGAACAGGTTTAAGCCGTTGAAGCTGAAACCCGTGTTTGGTTGCGCGAAGATGTAATACTTGTAACTATTGCCCACCTCCAAGGGGATGGCAATGCCCGCCTGCGCGTCGGATGGGCCATTGACTGGCGATGTGGCGTCCGGATTCATTGCTAGCCACAAGGCGTAACAGCAACTGCCATCAAGCGGAAGCGTGTTCCATACCTGGCCGCCAGAGAAGGTGCCGGTGGAATTTGTCGAAAACTGAATTGCGCCCGTCAGCGTGGTCTGCGGATAAGCGGTTAGCGGAAACAGCCACATCGCGGCGAGAGCGACGGAGCGCAACCCAGGGTATCGCAAGGTCTTCAGAGTCATTGCAAAATCCCTCCACGCGCAATTTGGCTGAAGTATAGCACACCGCTGACTATTCGTAGCGATAAACCGTCACGCGGAGGGTCGTATTCGGACGCAGCGTCAGGATCTCGCCCTGGCCGGTGTCGTCGCCGCCCAACTGGCGGACGACAGTCCATTTGCCATCCACGAAGCGGCCTTCCTGCACATCGCCCAGCCCGACGGTCGAGGGGCCCGGGGTAGTTGGGGTAAACGCGATGCGCACGCCACCCCCGACCGCGCCCATGAAGAACTCGTTGGGAGCGGCCGCCACGAAGATGGCCGATCCCTGGACGGCTTCCTGCTGGCTGGTCTGTGGGGCCTGCGCATTCGGCGCGATGGGCGGCCGGCCGCGGCCAGTGAAGGTCAGCTCGAGCGTGTAGCCGCCGAGTGCGAGTTTCGCGGGCGGGTCGCCTTGCCGCGTGCGGATGGCGGCGATTTCCGGGGTGCCCTGGTGCGCGGCAATCGCGGGCGCCAGGTTGGACACCACGCGATAGGCGGCTGCAAGATCGGTGTCCGGCGCCACCGTGCGTTCGATGAAGAAAGGCGAGAAACCGATGGCGTTGAACTTGCCAAAGGCCATCAGCACATTCGACGCGTTGGCGCTGGTCTCCGGGATGAACAGCGGATTCGCATTGCGCACGAACCGTTCGGAAACTTCGTCGAAGTATTGCAGGTACAGGTCGGGGGCCAGCATGTCGATGGCGGGCGCGCCGGCTCGCCAGATATCGTGTACCTGGGGCAGCGGCCCGCCGCTCGGATACGTCCCGGGCCAGGCGTGATTGGGCTGCTGCAGCCAGGCGTTCACGAACATGGGGATGGCGTACTCCTGCTTGCCCTCGGCCACCACCTTGCCGACGTAGCGCGCGTAGTGCCAGGCCATGAAGATCTCGTCGGACGGCCAATGCAGGCTGCGCCACGACGACTCGTGTTCTTCCGCGGTCATGGGCGGCGCGGTGGTTTGAATCGGCATGGAGACGCTGTCGGGCTTGCCCGGTCCGAAGACCTGCTCCCAGGAGCCGGAGGTGCGCGATCCGCTGGCGGTCCACAGTTCGCGGAGTTCGGGGGCCAGGGTGTCGCGGTGCTTTTGCAGGTAGTCCATGAGCTCGCGAGGCACGGGCGCGGAGAACGCCTGGTTGGCGACGGGAGACCGGTCGCGCGAATCGCGCAGCACGCCGACTTCGTTTTCGACCTGCACCATGACCACCGTGTGGCGGGTGCCGTCAACCTCCCTGATATGGCGCATGAGCGCGCGGAAGGCGCGCGCATCGGCATCGCGCGTGGCGTCGCCGAAGGTGCTGAGGAGTTCCATGCTTTTGCCGGTCCCCAGGCGGATGCGCGGGAAGCGCTGAAAGTCCTGCTTGACCCAATAGGGAGCGTAGCTGGAAAGGCCGTTCTTCCAACTGCCGAACCAGAGGAACACCAGCTTCAGATCGTGGCGGCGGGCTTCGTCGATTACACCGTCCACCAGGGCGAATTCGTAGCGGCCTTCGGCGGGTTCCATTTGCGCCCAGGAGATGGCGGCGAGAACGCAGTTCAAATTGCCGGCGGCCAGCTTGGGCCAGATGGGCTCGATGAACTCGAGGCTGGTAGCGGAGTTGTTGCCTAATTCGCCGGTGAGGGCCAGAAACGGCTGGCCGTCGACGATTAACTGGGTCGCGGTTCCGTGTTTCTCGAGGTGGGGAATCGCTGCAGCGGATTGTCCGTAGCACGGTACCGCCGCGAAGGCCGCGAGACACGCGGCCAAAACCAACGAGGTTCGCATTTGTTTCTCATCATACTCCGATGCGTGACGGCATGTGGCAGCCTTGTGATACACTGCCCCAATTGTGATTGCGAAACTCACTCCATTGCGCTGCTGCCTGGTCCTCGCGGCAGCAGTTTCATTCCACGCCGCGGGCCAGAATAGCGGCGCGCCCGCGGATATTGGCAAGATCCAGCGCCTGCTGGCGCAGTATGCCAAGGCCGTCGATACGGCCGACGTGGAACTTGTCAGGCAGATCTGGTCGAATTCGCCGGAGGTGTCGTTCATTCACCCGCGCGGGCATGAGCACGGTCTCGACCAGGTGGCGGACCATGTCTTTCGCCAACTGATGGGAGAGACTTTCTCCGAGCGGAAGCTCAGCATTAAAGATGTGTCGATCCACGCGTACGGAGACACCGCGTGGTCTGAGTTCTATTGGAATTTTGCGGCTAAGCTCAGGAAGGACGGATCTCCGTTGGCGACCAAGGGCCGCGAAACGCAGATATATCGGAAGGAGCAAGGCCGGTGGCGTTTGGTGCACGTGCATTACTCTGGCATGCCGGTCACAGGAGAGGGTCGGGGGGCCTAGCAGGATGCTGAAAAAGGCCCTCACAGGCTGAAGCCTGTGCCACCATCTGCCACTAAGTCATTGATAACCGGTGGCACAGACTTTAGTCTGTGGCCTAAGCGGGCAAAGTTATGATCGCGAAACTTATTCTCAGTACCGTTCTGGTTTACGGATGCGCGCTCGCCATCGATCGCGGCGAGGAAGTCCGGCTTTGGCCGAATGGCGCGCCGGGGTCGGAAGGGGAAACCGCGGCAGAGGTGTTCGAATCGGCGCCGAATTCCAAGCTGCCCAAGCGATTCACGGTGGTGCACTACCCGTCGATCTATGTCTTCGTTGCGCCGCCGGAAAAAGCGAACGGGATCGCCGTGGTGGTGGCGCCGGGCGGCGGCCATTCGCAGCTTGTCATCGACAAGGAGGGCTGGGAAATCGCCGATTGGCTGAATCGCAATGGGATCGCGGCGTTCGTGCTGAAGTACCGGTTGGCGCGCGCGCCGGGATCGAAGTACACCGTGGAGCGCGATGCGCTGGCGGATGCGGCACGGGCCGTGCGCACGGTGCGAAGCCGCGCCGCGGAGTGGGGCGTGGATCCGGCGCGCATCGGCTTCATGGGCTTTTCGGCGGGCGGGGAAGTGACCGCTTTGATCGAGACGCGCTTCGATGCGGGCAATGCGGGCGCGAGCGATCCGGTGGAGCGCGCCAACTCCCGTCCCGATTTTGCCGCGGCCATCTATCCGGGATTCAAGCCAGGAACGATCACGGTGCCGAAAGACGCGCCTCCCACGTTTCTGATGTGCACCGATGAGGACCGTTCCCACGTGGTAACCACCGTCAACTTGTATCTGGATCTTGAGAAACAGGGAGTGCCGGCGGAGATGCACATCTATGCCAGCGGAGCGCATGGCGTGGGAATGCGGCCCTCGCACTTGCCGGTGGCCACCTGGCCGGACCGGTTGCGGGATTGGATGGTGGATCGGAAGTTGCTGAATGAGTAACTTAGAATTGTGGGGCAGGCCCTCGGCNNCGGCGGCCTCCCAGGCCGCCCCTTTGCGGCTTGCCGTTCGTTCCTTTTCACCCGCCAATAAGGCGCCCACTCCTAGACGAGCCAGGAGAGCCCCCCTGTCGCCGTCCCAATCTTCATAACGCCACTGAAGCGCCCGCAAAATGGAATTGGCGAATGGGGACCGGCCGCCGGATCGGGCCATATTCCCTTCCGGCGTCTACAATAGAGACTGGCACAAGAGAACAAAATGACCGCATCTGAAGACATCAAACAACACCTGCACCCAGGCAAGCTGTTCATCGACGGCCGGCGCGAAGACGCGGAGCGTGGCGGCGTAATCGACGTCGTCAACCCAGCCACGGGTGACCTCCTGACCACCGTCCCGGATGGCGCAGCCTGCGACGTCGACCGCGCCGTGGCTGCCGCGCGCGCCAGTTTCGAGCGCAAGACCTGGCGCGGCATGGACCCCTCCAGGAAGGAAAAAACCCTTTGGGACATCTCCGAAATCCTGCTCAAGCATCGCGAAGAGCTGGCCGTGCTCGAATCCATGGAGAACGGCAAAACGGTGCGCGAGGCGGGCGGCGCCGATGTCGATCCGGCCATCGACGCGTTTCGCTATTACGCCGGCTGGGTGCGCAAAATCTACGGCGAAACTATTCCCGTGGATGGCCCCTTCCTGAATTACACCCTGCGCGAGCCGGTGGGCGTGGTGGGCGGCATAGTGCCGTGGAATTATCCGCTCCAGATCGCCGCATGGAAAGTGGCGCCGGCGCTGGCTTGCGGCTGCTCCGTGGTCTTGAAGCCTTCGGAATGGACCCCGCTCACCGCGCTGAAGCTGGCCGAGTATTGCCAGGAGGCCGGCCTGCCCGATGGCGTCCTGAACGTGGTCACCGGCTACGGCCAAACCGCCGGCGAAGCGCTGGCGCTGCACATGGACGTGGATAAGATCAGCTTCACAGGCAGCATTCGCACGGCCCGGCGGCTGCTGCAAGCCTCCGGCGAATCCAACCTGAAGCGGCTCAGCCTGGAACTAGGCGGTAAGTCGCCGAACATAATTTTCCCCGACTGCGATATCGATGCCGCGCTCAAGTCTGCCTTCTGGGGCATCTTCGCCAACAAGGGCGAGATCTGCAGCGCGGCCTCCCGCCTGTTGGTGCACGAAGATATCCACGACCGCTTCGTCGGCGAGCTGGTCGCGCGCGCGCAGAAGCTGAAGGTCGGCGATCCGCTCGACAAATCCACCCAGATGGGCTCGCAGGTTTCCGGGCGCCAAATGGAGCGCATTCTGGATTACATCAAGTCCGGCAAGGAGGAAGGCGCGAAGCTCGAGTGCGGCGGCGAGCGCGACATCGAAGGCGCCAAGGCCAAGGGCTTCTTCGTCAAGCCCACCATCTTTTCCGAAGTGAAGCCGGACATGAAGATCGCGCAGGAAGAAATCTTCGGTCCGGTGCTCTGCGCCCTGAAATTCCGCGACGCCGAGGAAGCCGTGGAAATCGCCAACTGTACCATCTACGGTCTGGTATCGGCAGTCTGGACGCGCGACATTAAGCTCGCCCACCGCATGGCCGCCGACATCAAGGCCGGCTCGGTGTGGATCAACACCTACAACGGGTTCGACACCGCCTCGCCCTTCGGCGGCTATAAGCAGAGCGGCTTCGGCCGCGACCTCGGCTCCTACGCTCTGGAGCAATACACCAATATCAAGTCCGTGTGGGTGGCGCTGTGATGGACCGCGAATCCATCCGGCGCCGCTTCGAAGACAATCACATCCGGCGCGTCAAGCTGGGCGCCTTCGACATCGACGCCACCCTGCGCGGAAAATACATCAGCGTCGAGAAGTTCTGGTCGGCGGCCGAATCCGGGCTGGGCTTTTGCGATGTGATCTTCGGCTGGGATATCGGCGATGTCCTCTACGACAACGTCAAGTTCACCGGCTGGCACACCGGCTATCCCGACGCGCATTGCCGCATCGACTTCGGCAGCTACCGGCTGGTACCGTGGGAGCCCGGCACCGCGTTTTTCCTCCTGGATTTCTGCGACGCCAGCGGCCAGCCGCTGGCCATCGCCCCGCGGCAGGTCTTTCAGCGCGTGCTCGACCGCGCGGCCGAACGCGGCTATACCGCGCATTTTTCGGCGGAGTACGAATTCTTCATCTTTCGCGAAACCGCGCAGACCTTGCGCGACAAGCACTTCGCCGCGCTCACCCCGTTGACCCCCGGCATGTTCGGCTACAGCGTAACGCGGGCCTCGGCCAACGCCGACCTGGTGCTGGCGATCATGGAAGCGCTGGCCGCCTTCGATGTGCCGCTTGAGGGATTCCACACGGAAACTGGACCCGGCGTGTACGAAGCAGCCATCGCCGTCGAGCCGGGCCTGGCGGCCGCCGATCGCGCGGCGCTGTTCAAGGTTGCCGTGAAGGAGATCGCCGCGCGGCACAGCCTGACCCCGACCTTCATGGCCAAGTGGAACGTCGCCCTGCCGGGTTCCAGCGGCCACCTGCATCAGAGCCTCAGTCGCACCGGAAACCTCGACAACCTGTTTTCCACCGAGGCCGCCGATGGCGGCATGTCCGAGCTGATGCGGCAATACGTCGCCGGCCTGGTGACGAACATGCCGGAATTGGCGGCAATTTTCTGCCCAACCATCAACTCTTACAAGCGCACCGTGCCGGGCGCATGGGCCCCGGTGAATGCCACCTGGGGTGTCGACAATCGCACCACGGCTGTGCGCGCAATTCCCAGCCGCAAGAAGTCCACGCGCGTGGAACTGCGTCTCACCGGCGCGGACATCAATCCGTACCTCGCCATGGCGGCATCGCTCGCGGCCGGCTTGGACGGCATCGAACGCAAGCTGGAGCTGCCGCCGCCCACCGTGAATGCATACTCCGGAGATGCGCCACCCCTGCCCCGCACCCTGGCCGACGCCACCCGTCTGTTCCGCCAAAGCCGCGTAGCACTCGAATGGCTGGGCGAACAGTTTGTGGACCACTACGCCAGCACCCGCGAATGGGAAGTGCGCCAATATGAAAAAGCCGTGACCGACTGGGAACTGGCGCGTTATTTTGAGTCAGTCTGACACGCGGTGTGTGTCTCAGCGCCCGATGGTGGGAGGCGTGGAAATCATCGACAACAGCAAACTCAACAGCACCAAGACCGCAAGTCCGCCGGCAATCCACATGCCCTCCACCTTTGCAATTCAAGGACCGNNGGGCTTTAGCCCCGCCGCAGCGCGGCTCGTGTTAGATTTGAAAATAAGGAGATGGTTTGACGCCTGAAGCGCCCGCATTCCTTCTGCAGATCGACATTTGGGAAATGGTTGGCCGCGGCGGCCCTCTGACAATCGCCGTTCTCGCCATCCTGATACTCTTTTCCGTTTTCTCCTGGGCCATCATTTTTGCCAAGTGGAACGTCTTGCGCACGGCCCGCTCCGCCGACCGGCGCTTTTTGCGCGCCTTCCGCAAAGCCACCGGCCTCGACGCGGTCATGGTCGCCAGCGAGCAGTTCAAACCCGCCCCCCTGGTTTCCGTCTTCGAGTTCGGCTACGAGGAGATCCACCGCCAGGTCCAGGCGCGCGGCTCCGTCACCAACAAAATCTCGCTCGAACGCTCCCTGCAGCTTGGCACCAGCGAGGAGCTCACCAAGCTGGAGCGCAACATGAGCTGGCTCGCCACCACCGCTTCGGTCAGCCCCTTCATCGGTTTGTTCGGCACCGTGCTCGGCATCATCCGCGCGTTCCAGGAGCTTGGGATGCAGGGCAGCGCCAGCCTGCGCGCCGTGGGGCCCGGAATCGCCGACGCGCTCATCGCCACCGCCGTGGGGCTCGCTGCGGCCATCCCCGCCGCCATCTTTTATAACCAGTTCAGCCACAACATTCGCGAGATCGGCTCGCGCATGGACGACTTCTCGCTCGAATTCCTCAACATGGCCGAGCGGAGTTTCGGAGAATAGCCCGTGGCGATCGCGACCAATGGCGGCGGCAACTCCCGGTCGCGCCGGCGTGCTTCGCCCGGCATGCTTGCCGAAATCAACGTCACCCCCTTCGTCGACGTGATGCTGGTGCTGCTCATCATCTTCATGCTGACCGCCCACGTCATGGAATTCGGCATCCAGGTGGACGTCCCCAAGACGCGCGCCGTCGCCGACAGCGCCAAAGAGCTGCCGGTCGTCAATATCACCAAGGACGGCACGCTGTACCTCAACGAAAAAGAAACCGACATCAATCAACTTCCGGCCGAGATCCAGCGGCGTTTCAGCGGCGCCACCGCTGTCTACCTGCGCGCCGACAAAGAGACCGTCTGGGAGCCTATCGCCCAGGTCATGAGCGATCTCGCAGCGGCCAAGTATCAGGTCAACGCGGTCACTCGGCCGGAGGATGCCGCCGATAAGAGGCGCAAGTAATGCCCGCCCACGTGGACATCCTGGATCAGCCGGCTTCGCTGAACAAACCGCTGCTGGGGTCCGTGGGGCTGCATGTGGCGGTCTTCGCTACATTGCTGCTCTGGGGAGTAGTGCTCTCCGGCCATCATGAGAGCTGGGGCGATGTCAATTCGGGCGGCCCGGGCAGTATCGCCATTAACGTGGTGAACAAGATTCCATTGCCATCGCGGAGCGGCATCGTCAACCCGCTGGCCAACCCAACCGAATCCGCGGTACCCACCCCTCCTCCCGCTGCCAAGCCGAAAAAGCTGGCGCATGCCGAGGAGCCGGACGCCATCCCCATCAAGAGCCGCACCCACCCCAAGCCGTCCGATGTAGCCCGGTCCGCGCAGAACACCTGGCGCGCCAAGCAGCAGGATCGTCCCAACCAGCTTTACAGCGCGGCCGGCCAAGCCTTGGTTTCGCCCATGATGGGGCAGATCGGCTCCGGCGGAGTGGGCGTCGGCCAGGGATCGCCGTTTGGCAACCGCTTCGGAAACTACGTTATGATCCTGCGGCAAAAAGTCGCCGAGAAGTGGCACACCGGCGACGTGGACCCGCGCATTCACACGCTCCCACCAGCCATCGTCACCTTCGATCTGATGCGGGATGGCTCGGTGAAAAACGTGCATGTCGCGCAGGGCAGCGGGAACCAGGCCCTGGACTACGCCGCGCAGCGCGCCATCTACGACGCCCAGCCGTTCCCGGCCTTGCCTGCCGCTTATGAACGGAACGCCGCCACCATTGAATTCTGGTTTGAGTTGAGGCGATAAATGAAAAGAGTCTTTTGGTTCGCCGCGGCGTTCACCGGGATCCTTCTGGTGTTGGCTGCGCAGCAGAGCGATGTCGTTATCAAGTTGGAGGGCGGCAACCGCCCCGCCATTGCGGTGCCCGATCTGCGCGGCAGCGGCGCGGCCCAGCCGTTGATGAACGCCTTCAACGAGACGCTCTACAACGATCTGGACGCCTCCGGCCTTTTCAAAATGGTCCCCAAAACCATGTACCCGCTGCAGGTGCCCCAGCAGCCCCCGGATTTCCGCGAGCAGCCGCCGCCCCAGCCTACGCGCCCCGGCCAACAACCCCGCAATGGTGGCGGCGCATGGCTCTCGGACTGGTCCTCGCCGCCGGTCTCGGCGAACTACCTGGCGTTCGGCTATACCGCCGTACAAAACAACGTGCTGGTGTTCTACGGCTGGTTGTTCAACGTGGGCCAAGCCACGGTTTCGCAAGCCCAGGTCCTCGGCAAGCGCTATTTCGGTTCTCCCGATGAAGCCGGAGCCCAGAAAACGGCCCACGAATTCGCCGCCGATATCATAGCCCAGATGGGCGGCACCTCCCTGCTCGGCACTAAGATCTATTTTGTATCGAATCGTACCGGCCACAAGGAAATCTGGGTCATGGACCCCGATGGCTCCAACCAGCGCCAAATCAGCCGTTTCAATTCGCTATCCATCATGCCCGCCGTCTCGCCCGACGGCGCAAAAGTCGCGTTTACTAGCTTCGCTCGCGGTAATCCTGCTATATTTATTCTCTCGACGGATACGGGACGGCGCTTGCCGTTTTATAATCAAGTCGCATCCATGAACGCTACCCCGGATTTCACGCCGGACGGCAAACAGTTGCTTTACTCGTCCACGGCCAGCGGCCGCGCGCAGATCTATTCCGCCAATATCGACGGCAGCAATCTGCGCCGCATTTCAAATACGTCCGCCCTGGAGGTCGAGCCGAAAGTCAATCCCAAGACGGGAACCGATCTGGTCTTTGTTTCGGGCCGGTCCGGACCGCAGCAGATCTATCGGATGAATATGGATGGCGCCGACGTGCAGAGATTGAGCAATGGCGAAGGAGAGGCCTCCAACCCGTGCTGGCATCCCAACGGGCAGATTATGGCTTTTGCCTGGACGCGCGGGTTCGCCACCGGTAATTTCAATATCTTCGTGATGGATGTGGCTTCGCGCAACTTTAACCAGTTGACCTACGGCGCCGGGCGCAATGAGAACCCCACCTGGGCGCCCGACGGCAGGCGTCTGGCGTTTATGTCCACGCGCAGCGGTTCGGAGCAGATCTGGACCATGCTGGCCGATGGCACACAGCTCAAGCAGTTGACCACAGCCGGAAAGAATGGGACCCCGGTATGGGCAAAGTAACATCGTGGGGCAGGCCCTCGGGGGTGCCCTCTGGGCCCGGCGGCCTCTCAGACCGCCCCGCACACGTTTCAAGATTTCAGGAGGATTTACTTCATGTTGAATAAACGGAAAATCAGCACCATTGGCATTTGCCTGATGTTGGCGATGTTCGCGGCGGGTTGCAAGAAGAAAGCGCCGCCGCCACCGCCGCCACCGCCAGCTCCCGCGCCAGCTCCGGCGCCGGCGCCGCCGCCCGCGGCGCCCACCGTCGCCGCGTTTGCGGCTGAGCCAACTTCGATCGAGCGCGGCCAGTCGTCCACGCTGAGTTGGAACGTAACCGACGCCACCAGCACCTCCATCGATAACGCCATCGGAACAGTGCAGGCTACCGGAAGCCGCCGGGTCTTCCCGGGATCTTCCACTACCTACACGCTCACCGCTACCGGTCCCGGCGGCACTAAAACCGCAACGGCCACGGTCAACGTGACCGAGCCGGCGCCACCGCCGCCGCCACCCGCCGCGGCTAAGCCGACCTTCGAACAGTTGCTCTCCGGCACCGTCGTGGATGCCCTGTTCGACTACGACAAGAGCGATATCCGCGAGGATGCCCGCGCCGCGCTGACCAAGGACGCCGACGCCCTCAAGGCCATCTTCGCCAGCTTCCCGGATGCCACCGTCTCCATGGAAGGCCATTGCGACGAACGCGGTTCGGCCGAATACAATCTGGCTCTCGGCGACAAACGCGCCGCCGCCGCTAAGGACTTCCTGGTGCAGTTGGGCGTCCCTGGCGACAAGCTGAAAACCATCAGCTACGGCAAGGAACGTCCCCAGTGCACCGATCACGACGAGTCGTGCTGGCAGAGGAACCGCCGCGCGCACTTCTCCACCGGGCAGTAAAATCGGGTAAGGGCCGGGCAGCCCCGGCCCATCCGCAACTGGCGGGACGGTCCATCTGTCCCGCTCACAAGGAGATTCTATGACCTTTTGGCGTTGGCGCACGCTGTTGCCGGCCCTTTTGATTTGTCCTTCCCTCGCCTTAGCGGCCAGTAAGGAAATTGTCGAATTGTCGCGGGACGTGGCGATCCTGCAGGAACAGATGCGCGCCCTGCAGCGTTCCCAGGACGAAAAGCTGAGCGCCATTCAAGTGTTGGTGCAGCAAGCTCTCGACGCCTCCAACAAGGCCAATACCTCGGTCGCCCTGTTGCAGAGCAGTCTCCAGCAGTCGAGCAAGGATCAGCAGACCAAAGTGGTCACCACGGTTACCGATATGGGGGCCAAGGTGGACACCCTTACCACCGACTTCAGCGCGTTGCGGGAATCCGTGGCCGATATCTCCAGCCAAGTCGGCAAGCTCCAGCAGCAAATGGTGGACATCGGCAACGCCGTGCGCTCCATCCAGGCGCCCGCCGCCGCGCCACCGTCTTCGATCACCCCCGGAAACGGGGCCGGCCCAGGTCCGGCGGCCGGCAGCGTTCCGCCTATGCCCGCCGAAAAGCTCTACCAGAACGCCAATCGCGACCGTAGCGGCGGAAACGACGATCTGGCGCTGGGGGGCTACAACGATTATCTGAAGTATTACGGCAACACGGATCTGGCGCCCAACGCCCAGTATTACATCGCGGAGATCCACTTCCGCCAGGGCAAGTTGGACGAGGCCTTGCAGGAGTTCGACATGGTCCTGGAAAAATATCCGGACAACAACAAAACTCCCGACGCGCTCTACATGAAGGGCGCCACCCTGGTGAAGACGGGCAAGCGCACGCAAGGCAAGCAGGAGTTCTGCGAGTTGGCCAAACGCTTCCCCTCCAGCGATCTCGCCAGCAAGGCGAAATCGCAAGTGAAAGCCCTGGGCCTCACCTGCGGCGCCGCAGCCCCCATCCGCAAAAAGAGATCTTAACCCCAAACCCTGTGTGGGGCAGGCCCTCGGCCTGCGGCGGCCTCTCAGGCCGCCTCCCCGCACAAGGAGCAACCAATGACAGACCGCCGTCAATTCATCAAGGCTACGGCCCTCGCCACCGCCGCATCCTACAGCCGCATCCTGGGCGCGAACGACCGCATCCGCATTGGAGGCATCGGCACCGGCGGACGCTGCCAATATCTGCTGAGCCTGCTAAACAAGGGCGCCGGAAGCCAGATCGTGGCCATCTGTGACGTTTACCAGCCGCACCTCCAGGAGGCGAGCCAGAAGGCCGCGCCAGAAGCGCGCGAGTTCACCGATTACCGCAAGCTGCTGGAGCAGCCCGATATCGACGCCGTGGTGATCGGCGCGCCCGATCACTGGCACATCCCCATGGCTATCGACGCGGTGCGCGCGGGCAAGGACGTGTACGTCGAGAAGCCCGTCACCCACCGCATCGAGGAAGGCGAGCCGCTGCTCACCGCTGTCGCCGATTCCAAGCGCGTCGTGCAAACCGGCATGCAGCAGCGCAGTTGGCCGCACTTCCAGCAGGCGCGCGAGATCGTGGCCTCGGGCGGCCTGGGCCAGGTCACCTTCATCCGCACGTATTGGTATCAGAATCACCTGCAGGGACGCGCCCAGCGCACGCCCATCGACGCCGCGAAACTCGATTGGAAGATGTTCCTCGGCTCCGCGCCCGATCAGCCCTTCGATCCCGAACGCTTCCGCAACTGGCGCTGGTTCTGGGATTTCGGAGGCGGCTCGCTCACCGATCTGTTCCTCCACTGGGTGGATGTGGCGCACTGGGCGATGTCCAGCGACACGCCCATCGATGCCCAGGCAATGGGCGGCAATTACGTAATTCCGGAGTGGCAGTGGCCCGACACGGTCAGCGCCGCGTTTCATTATCCGGGCAACTTCCTGGTGAACTTCGATTGCAGCCTGATGGGCTACCTGGAAGGGGGCGGCCTGATCTTCCATGGCACGAAAGCCCTGATGCGCCTGCATCGCGGCGGTTTCGCCGTCTATCCCGAGCAGCCGCGATACACCGAGCTTCCCGACCTTAAAGATGTGACACAGGAGGTCCACTCCACGCACGATGGCGCGATCGAGCACGTGCAGAACTTCCTCGATTGCATTCGCTCGCGGAATACGCCCAACGCGCCAGTGGCCGTAGGGGTCGCCGCCGCGCGTGCCGGACACTTGGGCAACCAGGCGCTTCGCAGCGGCCAGACAGTGCAGGCGTGAAAACCAGGCTGGAGGGCGGGCAATCCTGCCCGCAGCCGGTTTTCAGCCGGCTTCTGGCCGCTGTCCAATTCTCAATAAATGCGTTCCCCGATGGCGGGTCGGCCGCCCAAGCGGCAGATACACGTGTCGCCGCTCGGTATTCTGAGAATCTTCGGCAGGGCGGGTTACATCTTACCCCCGTAGGTGCCTTTCCGCCGGGCGGCCGCGCCGACGGCGGCGTCTGGAGCAGCCATGATCGAATTCACGCGGCGGCAATGCCTCTATTTATTCGGGGCAGGCCTGTCTGCTGCGCCCGCGAACACCCTCTCCGAGCGCTGGCGGCAGATTGCGGCTGAAACCGACGGCACCGTGGGCGCGGCGGCACTGCACCTGGGATCGGGGCAGCACGTCAGCCTGCATGGAGGCGAGCGCTTCCCTTCGGCCAGCGTCTGCAAGCTGCCGATCGCCATGCATATCCTGGCAATGGTGGATGACGGGAAGCTCTCGCGCAACGCGTCCATCGACGTCGTACGGCAAGACGTAACCAGACAAGTCAGCGAGGTGGGAGAACGCTGGCCCAAGCAGCCGCGCTTTCCTCTCGATGAATTGCTCCTGTTGATGGTGGCGCACAGCGACAATACCGCCGTCGAGACGCTGTACCGGATCGGCGGCGGCGCGGCGGCGATTACCGCGCGGCTCCGCAACTGGCGCCTGGATGGCATCCGCGTCGACCGCAGCGAGCGCGAATGCGGGCGGGATGCTGCCGCGTCCATGCCGCGTTTCATCGCCGACCCCCGCGACACGGCCGTGCCCGATGGCATGGTCCAGCTTTTGAGGCGCCTTTTCCGCGGCGAACTGCTGTCGGTATCGTCGACGGCGCGCCTCGTCCGGATTCTGGAAGCCTCCTCGACGGGTCCCAACCGCATCAAAGGGTTGCTGCCCGCCGGCGTGGTCGTCGCCCACAAGACGGGGACCACCGGCACGGCCAGCGGTCTGAATGGCTCGACCAACGACGTGGGCGTGATCACCCTCCCGCACAATGCCGGGCAACTCGCACTGGCGGTCTTCCTAAAGGGCAGCACGCGCGATCTGCCAGCCAGAGAAATGGTCATAGCCCGGATCGCGAAAGCCGCTGTGGGGCAGATTGCCAACCTGCAGGCCGGTTGTTAATCGGCCGTTCCCGCGCATTCCAAGAAAATATCTCCCTGCCCATCAACCACTTCGCGCCCTTGCCCACCCTGTCGCGCCAGCGCCCGTGCTCCACTGGAAGTAAGGAGGCCCGATGCTGTCCGATCCGTCAGCGTCCCCCGATGCAACACCATGCAACGCCTTACGCCTACGGACGTAACCGAAAACGTGAAAATGCCCGCCGCCTGCATCCTCCCCGAAATCGCCGGCATGCCCATTCATCCCCTCACTGGTGGCCAAGCGCCCAGCCCACGCCATTTTCGCTCGTCCGGAGCGGGCCGCCAAGATCGGGCGCAACCGGCCCTGCCCCTGCGCCAGCGGCCCGAAACCCATACCCTGCCGTATGCCAACTCGCTGATTTCAAAAGCCAAATGGGTTCGCTTGTCCAAATTCGCAGGCACTTCGAAACACTGCGCCCAATGCACAATCGTGCACAGGCAAAACCACGGGACCGGCGGGCGTGGTGACGCGGTCTGGTAGCCGCTCGGCGCCGATTTCCCAAAGCGGTCGCGCCGCCCAGGCGGTATTATGGTGCGCATGAGTTCCTCGTGGCGGTATCTGGCGGCGGTGCTGACCCTGGCGGGAGCGGCGTTCGCGGCCGATCTGAGGCTCCCCCTGCGGTCGCGCGTGGAGGCCTTTAAGGGCAGCGGCGTCTGGGAGGAGGTGCGGCTCGATGCGGCGCTCCCCATCCCGCAGACCGCTATCCTGATCTGCGACATGTGGGACCGGCACTGGTGCTCCGGCGCCACTCGCCGTGTGGCAGCGCTGGCTCTCAGGATGGCGCCGGTCATCGGCCAGGCTCGCGCGCGCGGTATTCAGATTATCCATGCGCCGTCCGAAACCATGGAGTTCTACCAGGATTTCCCGCAGCGGCAGCGCATTCTGCGCATCGCGAAAATCGAGCCGCCGGCGCCGCTCGGACTCGACGATCCGCCTTTGCCCATCGACGATAGCGGCGGCGGTTGCGATACCGGCGACTCGTTTTACAAAGCCTGGACGCGCGAGATCGCCGCGCTTCCCATAGGCCCCGCGGACGTCATCTCCGACGATGGACCGCAGATCTACAGCTTCTTGCGCGAGCACGGCATTCGCAACCTGCTGGTGATGGGAGTGCACGTGAACATGTGCGTGTTGAACCGCTCGTTCGCCATCAAGAAGATGACCAACTGGGGCGTTCGCTGCGTGCTGGTGCGCGATCTCACCGACAGCATGTATAACCCCAAGGACCGTCCCTACGTGAGCCACGACCGGGGAACCGAACTGGTCGTCGAGCACATCGAGCGACACTGGTGCCCTTCGACCTTGAGCGCGGACCTGATGAAGGCGCTCACGGAAGCCAGATAAGCATGCGGCGGTTGGCGGGCCGCGCCATGATCGGCCGGGGGGCCAATGCCGCGGGCGCGGCGGCTCTCTTCGCTCTGAAGCCTGGATGTGCTGGCGTCTCTTTCGCGTGGAAGGCTTCTTCATTGCCATGGCCCGCCACATTTCCGCGAAGACATCCGCCGCGCATGCCTGCTAGCTAGCCATGCGGCTGGGGGCCAGTCGCGGCGCGGCGTTTCTGGCGGCGCTCGCTCACTCTCTGTTCTCGCCCTCGGCCCTGCTGATGCCCGACGTAGCCAATGACATTGGCGCTTGGTTCGTGTGACGTCGCTGTCCCTGTTGCCGCTGGTCATTCTGGCTTTGCAATATGCGCTCGAAAGACGAACACGGCGATCGTTCGCGCTCGCCGCGTTGGCCATCGCCACTCTGTTTCTCACCAATGTGCCGGGCGCCATGGCGACCGGCCTGGCCGTATTCTGCTGGATCGCCGTGCAACCTGCCATCGCCTGCTCCGGCGTGCCGCCTTCGAGTCTGGCCACCGTGATGGGAAATGTCGGCCCCATGCCGGGCGCGGGCCGTATCAGCCGATGGGCTGGGATTGATCCTGATCCGGCCGGAGTGCGAGGGCAACTGCGAGATTACCTTAAGCTGGACCGGCCCTCGCGACCTGAAGCCTTGCGCCTGGATCGCCGGCGTGGCGCTTCTGCTGACGGCCGTTCTCCTCCTCCTCAGTCCCAGTTCTTTACCTTCGGCCAAATCTCCCTGAGCGGCCACTTCAGACCGCGGCAGTAGAAGATATCGAAGTGCTCATAGGGCATCGAATAGGGATGCTCGAAGTGGGCCACCTTCTCGACCGTGGTGAACTTGCTCTCGAGGTCCGCCTGCCGCCCCGCCATCACGATCATGCTTTCGCCCGTATAATCGCGCGGCCCCCAGAGGAAGTAGGTCTGGTGCCCGCCGATGGCCTTCGGCAGTCCGTATTTCGGGCCGAACAGATCCACCGCGCCGGCCTGGCCGTAGTTCTGCCCGAAGATCGCGGTCTTGGGACGCACGTCCGGCGGCAGGCCGTTGTATACCTTCGCCACCGCGGCCGCCATCTCTTCCCAGCCGAATTGGTCGGCATAGATCTGCGGCAGCGGTCCGAGTTTGTGCGTCTCGAGCTTGGGCGGCTGGAAACCGAGGGCCTGGGAGTAGCGGATGTACGTCTCAACCGGCAGCACCGGAACGACGAAGGGAGCCAGTATCGCACCGGCGACCACCATCAGGGTGACCCAGGCCGGCTTGACCCATTGCAGGCGTGGCGAAGTCAGCCACGACTCCCACAGCACTCCGCCCGCGGCAAACAACATCGGGAAGGCCGGCCACGGGTAGTAAACGCGCGGATTCATAATCATGATCACGGCCAGGGTAACGAGCCAGGCCCACCCGAGCAGGCGAAACGGTTTCCCCTTTTCGCTGAACAGGAAATACCAGAGCCCGGCCACCCAAAGGGGCAGCGTCAGCGGGAGCATCGTCAGGATCTCTTGGCCGATGAATGCCAGCGGCCGCAAATCGACATCGCGATGCGCGCGCCGGATGTTCGCCTGCACCTCTAGAAATGGGAAATGATGCTGCACGTTCCACAGCAGGTTGGGCAGAAGTATCAGCAGCGCGAGTACACCGGCGATCCAGAGCCACCGCGAGCGGAACTGGCGGCGTTCTGATGTGGCGAGCAGGCCGGCCACAATCCCGCAGCCGAAGATCAGCATGGAGTGCTTGTTTTCCAGCCCGACGCCGGCCAGCAGACCGAACCATAGCCACAGCTTTTGATTGCCGGTCCTGACGATGCGCATGACGATGTACGCGCAACCCATCCAGAAGAGCGGTTCGAAAGCGTTCATCGAGAAAAGGCTGTCGATTGCCAGAAAGCCGGGCGCCACCAGCACCACCAGCGCCGCGATCCCTTGCGCGAAGCGCCGCCCGCCGAGTTCACGCGCCATCAGGCCGGTAAGCAGCACCGTCGCGCCGCCCGCTACGGCAGGCAGGAAACGGATGGCCCGCAGCGACTCGCCAACCAGTACGCGGGTGACTGCGGCGACCAGCGCGATCAGCGGCGGCTGATCCACATAGCCCCAGGCCAGATGCCGGCCGCACGCCAGATAGTAGAGTTCGTCAACGAAGTAGCCGTAATGGTGGCCGGCATAGAAATGGACCGCCATCTTGATGGCGGCGATCCACACCACCACCATCGCAAGGCCCGGCGTCAAACACTTGTTCGTCATATCCATCTGTGTGCATCTGTGTCCATCTGTGGTTCCGCCTCTTGTCAGTCGCTTTGCTGGGAAAGGAATAGCCGCACGGTTTCTTCCAGCCCCGGCGTGCAAACGACGCAGTTGCCGCCGTAGATTGTGGATTTGCCCTCAAAGTCGAAGAAGCGTGCGCCCGCCTCTTCGGCGATGATCTTGAGCGGCGCGAAGTCCCAGGGCTTGCCGGCCGTTTCGATCCAGATCTCGGCCTGGCCGCGCGAGACCATCAGGGCGTCCAGGCATCCGCCCATGCTGCGCACGGCCCAGAAGGGCTGCATCCAGTCGAGCAACCGGCCGCCGAACGGCTGGCGCGCGGCGGAGTTCAGGCTATCGAAGCACAGCACGGCCTGGGAAACGCTGGCGATGCTGGAAGCATGCATCCGCTCGCCGTTGACGAATGCGCCGCCGCCACGCGAGGCTGCGAACAATTCGCCCAGCGCGGGCATGTTCGCGAATCCGGCCACCACCTCGCCGCCGGCTTCCAGCCCGATCAGGTTGGCCCACACCGGATTGCCGCGCACAAAATCGCGCGTGCCGTCGATGGGGTCGATGATCCAGCGCCGGCCGCTGCGCGATGGCTTCTGCGCGCCTTCCTCGCCGAGCAGTCCGTCGTCCGGGAAGGCCCGCTCCAGTTCGCGCGCGATGAACTGCTCGCACTCGCGGTCGGCGCGGGTCACCGGCGAATCGTCGGACTTGGCTTCGAAGGCGATACCCGTGCGGTAGTAACGCAAGGCGATTTCGCCGGCCTGGCGCGCAATGGAGCGGCCGGTTTCGAGTTCTTTTTGAAAGTCGTCCATAGTTGGTTGGGACCGAAGGCCCCAATGAAGTAAGATAACCTTGATGCTGAATTTTCGCCAGTTTGAAGTGGGGCCGGACCCGTTCGGGCGCAAGTGGCAGGTCCTGTTCAAGTGGTTGCAGACGGCCATTGCCCTGCGCCACAGCGACACTGTGGATGTGAAATTCGCGCTGCGCAGCGACGATACGCGGGTCGAGAAACAAATCGCCATGCCCCACGTGGACCTGCTGGAATTGAGCCGCCGCACAGAGCACGAGATGAGCGACGCGTGGTGCTCGCGCCTGGCCGCCATGCACCTGAAGCGCATGGTGGAGAGCGGCGAGGATCTGGAGAAGGACCTTGTCACGGTACGTTTGAACGAACTCGCCGGCTACGCCACCGAGATCGCCCGCGAGGAGAGCGCGGATATGACGGCGCGGCGGTGACCGCCGTGGTCCGTGCGCTCACGCGCGCGGATATCCCTGCGGCCATGCGCATCAAGGAGGCCGCCGGCTGGAACCAGACTGAAACCGACTGGCATAATCTGCTGCAACTAGCGCCGGAGACGTGTTTCTGTTTGGAGTGCGGCGGTTCGCTCGCCGCGACCGCTACGGCGGCCTGTTATGAGCGCAGGCTGGCATGGATCGGCATGGTGCTCACCGATCCCGCCTATCGCCGCCGCGGCTTCGCGCGCCAGTTGATGGAGCACGCGATCGTTGCGCTGGCGGCGCGCCGGATGGAATGGATCAAACTGGATGCCACGGGCGCGGGTGCGCCGCTCTATCGTCAACTCGGGTTCGAACCGGAGTGCGGGATCGAACGTTGGGCGTCGACCGCCGCGCAGGCCGGCGTTCCCGGCATGCCGGATCTGAGTTGGCAAGACCGGTGCTCAGCGCTCGACCGTCAGGCGTTCGGAGCCGCTCGGTCGCAATTGCTTGCCGTACTGGCGCCCTTGGGAGCGGCCGCCGTAGCGGACCAAGGCTATGCCATGGCGCGTCCCGGATCGCAGGCTGCCTACTTCGGTCCATGTGTCAGCCGCCAGCCGGAAACCGCCAGGGAACTGCTCGCCTGGTTTCTGGCCCGGCATCCGCGGGGACCTGTCTATTGGGACCTGCTCCCACATAACACCGAAGCCGTGCGGCTGGCACGCGCGTGCGGATTCGCGCCACTCCGCCGCCTGGTGCGCATGGTGCGGCGAGGCGTGCCGGACGCGCCGCCGCTCGGCCACGACGATTCCCAGGTGTTCGCGACCGCGGGCTTTGAATTCGGATAAAAGCGAAACCACAGATGGACACGGATGCACACAGATGGGACTGCAAACGTGAGACATTAGTGAAAGACAGCGTGGGCCGGTACAGACGGAGTTCTTATCTGTGTTTATCTGTGTCCATCTGTGGTTCCGTGTGTCCGTCTTATGCGAAAGCTGTTCTACTGGAAACTCAAAGCCCGCGAGATCAAGCTGGGCGAGCGCACGGCCATTCTTGGCGTGTTGAACGTGACGCCGGATTCCTTCTCCGATGGCGGCAAGTATCAGGATCCGGATCGGGCCTTCGCGCGCGCGGTGCAGATGGAGGAGCAGGGCGCCGACATCATCGACATCGGAGCGGAGTCCACCCGGCCGGAATCGGCGCGCATCTCCGCCGCGGAGGAATTGCGGCGCCTCATTCCGGTGTTGAAGCGCCTGCGCGGCACGCTGACCATTCCGATCTCCGTGGATACCTACAAGGCGGAGGTGGCCGAACGCGCCCTGGAGCACGGCGCCGAGATCATCAACGATCCCACCGGCCTGACGTTTGAGGCGCAGCTTGCGCGCGTGGTCTCCAACCACGACGCCGGGCTGATCCTGAATCACATGCGCGGCCGTCCCGAAACGTGGGCCAAACTGGCGCCGCTTCCCGACGTCATGGGACACATCGTGCGCGACCTGGAGGCCACCGTCAGCCGCGCGCGGCACACCGGCATCGACCGCTCGCGGATCGTGGTGGACCCGGGACTGGGCTTCGGCAAGCGCAAGGAACAAAACTCGGCGATCCTGGCGCGCCTGCATGAGTTGGCCAGCCTGGACCTGCCCATCCTGACAGGGCCTTCGCGCAAATCGTTTCTGGCGCATCCGACCGAACGGGAGACGCTGTTCGCCACGGCTGCCGCGGTGACGGCCGCGATTCTGGGCGGCGCGCACCTGGTGCGCGTGCACGATGTGCTCGAAATGCGCGCCGTGGCGGACGTGGCCGACGAGATCCTGCGGCAGGCTCCGGGCCAGTAGCGCGCCCCCGCGGCTCGTTTCGAACGACAGGTGCCGCACGAGCGCGCGCCTGCCGCCGGGTTCGATGTCGAAATCCTGCGAATCCAGGCCTCTGAAAACTGTGGCATTCGACCAAGGGTGCGGCCGTCCAATCGCGAAGTCTTCACCCCTGCCCGTGCAGACTTTAGTTAACTGAACATGGGTTGAATTTTGGGGGACGCGCCGGTCAACCAGGCTAAGCTAAAGGATGAATAATCGAGAGAACATTGACTGCCTTCCGGCACTATGGGAGTTTTGGAGGCTCCATCAAATGACCAAGAACGTGCAGTACCGGCTGCCGCGCGCGGCGGCGGGTTTGACGATGTTGTTTTGCCTGTCAAGCACCTGCGCCCAGGCCCAAGACACGCCCAACCCGGACTCTCAGGACCTGCCCAATATGGGCCAGCAAATCACACCGCTGGCGCCCCCCGGCTCCCGTTTCGAGCCGATGAACCCGGATCTGACCGCCAACCCGTCCTGGCTGGCCGGACAGGCCGTGACCACCATAGTCAGTCCCGATGGCAAGACGCTGCTGGTTCTGTGCAGCGGATTTAACGTGGTCTTCACTGGCTCACTCACATCGCGCATCACTAGCCAGTTCGTGTTCATCTACGACATCTCGGCCAACCAGCCCGTGAAGAAGCAGGTCGTGCAGATCCCCAACACCTACAACGGCATCGTCTTCGATCCCTCCGGCACGCATTTTTACGTGGCGGGTGGCTCGGACGACAACATCCACACCGTTACGCTCGGTTCCAATGGAACATGGGCCGAGGAACAGCCCACGGCGCTCACCATGGGGCATACTGCCGGCAATGGACTCAGCGGGCAGCAGCCAGGAGGCACCGGCCCTGTAAACGCGCAGGTCGGTGTGAAGCCTTGCGCGGCCGGTCTGGCCATTTCGAAAGATGGCAAGACGCTGGTGGTGGCCAATTACTACAACGATTCGATAACCGTATTCAGCGGCGGCTACGGCAATTGGTCGAAGGGCACGGAACTCGATCTGCGCCCCGGCAAGAGCAACCCCGCCCAAGCCGGCGTGCCGGGCGGTGAATACGCGTTTTGGGTGGCGGTAAAGGGAAGCGCCGCCAGCGCCACGGCCTACATATCCAGCATTCGCGACCGCGAGATCGATGTCGTGAGCCTCAGCGGAACGCCTGCGGTTACGGCCCGCATCTCAGTGAGAGGTCAACCCAACAAGATGACCCTGAACGCGGCGCAGTCGCTGCTCTATGTCGTCGAAGACGAAACGGATACCGTAGATGTAATCTCGACCGCCAGCAACGCCATCCTGGAGACCATTCCGGTCATCGCTCCACCGGGCGCGTTGCCCACGGCCCTCGCGCAATATACCGGCGCAAACTCCGATAGCGCCACGCTGTCGCCGGATGAGAAGCAACTCTATGTGTCCAACGGCAATCTGAATTGCATCGCGGTGGTGGCGCTCGGCGGAACCAATAGCGGCGACCAGGTGGTGGGATTGATTCCCACCGGTTGGTATCCCAACTCGGTGAGCTTCAGCGCCGATGGATCCTGGGTTTATGCGGTCAACGGAAAATCGCCGACCGGCGCGAATCCCGGCTTCTGCTACAGCGGCGGCGCGCCCACATACCCAAGTTGCATTCCGGCGAACCAATATAATCCCCAATTACTCAAGGCCGGTTTCCAGACATTTCCACGCCCCACCGCCGCGCAACTGACCACGCTTACCGCGCAGGTAGCCGTGAACAACCGCTTCTCGTTCACCGAGAGCGCCGGCGACGCGGCTGTCATGGCGGCGGTGCGCGCCGGTGTGCAGCATGTCATCTTCATCCTCAAGGAGAACCGCACCTACGACCAGATCCTGGGCGACCTGGAAGTCGGCAATGGGGATCCCGATTTGACCGAGTTCGGGCAGGCGGTCACGCCCAATCTGCATAATCTGGCATTGAACTTTGTCACCCTCGACAATTTCCTGGTGACCGCCGAAGTCAGCAACGACGGCTGGCCCTGGAGCACTTCCGCGCGCGCGCCCGACGTGATCGAGCGCCAGTTTCCGGTGTTTTACTCCTCCGCTGTCGGCGTGTCACGCGGGCTCAGCATCGACTCCGAGGGTGTGAATCGCAGCGTGAACGTGGCCTATCCGACACTCGCCGAGCGCCAGTACGCCGATCCTTTTACGCCCGACGATCCGGATCTGCTGCCCGGCCAGACCAACGTGGCCGCGCCCGATGGACCCGGCAACGAAATAAACACCGGCTATCTGTGGGACGCCGCGCTGCGCGCCAATCTTACGGTGCGGAACTACGGCTTTTTCGTGGACCAAACGCGCTATAACACCACCACCAACACGATTCCCCTGGTCGAAAACCCGGCGGCGGACGGCATCGTAGTAGCTTATCCCACGAATGTCGCGCTGGCCCCGCGCACCGATCCCTATTTCCGCGGATTCGACAACGCCTTCCCGGATTATTACCGGTACGCGGAGTGGGCCCGCGAGTTCGATAACAACTATCTGGTGCCCGCTTGCCGCGCGCCGGAGCCGCGCAAGCCGGCCGCCGCACCCGCCGCGCTCCCGTGCGCTCCGCATGGCCAAACCACCCCGCGCAGTATGGGGATGCCTTCCCTGAGCCTGGTTCGTTTTATGCACGATCACACCGGCAGTTTCAACGCCGCCATCGATGGCGTGAACACTCCGGATCTGCAAGTGGCCGATAACGATTATGCGGTCGGCCTGCTGGTGCAGAAGATAGCCAGTAGCCAGTACGCGAATAACACCCTGATCTTCGTCCTGGAGGACGATGCGCAAGACGGCGGCGACCATGTCGACTCGCACCGCAGCGTGGCCTTCGTCGCGGGTGCCTTCGTGAAGCAGGGGGCCTTGATCTCGACGCCGTATAATACGATCGATTTCGTGCGCACCATGGAAGAGGTTTTGGGCCTGCCGCCGATGAATCTGAACGACGCCTTGGCCAGACCCATGGCCGATATCTTCAATACCACGCCCAGCGCATGGAGCTTTACCGCCACTCCCTCAGCGCTTCTGTATGCCCCTGGTGTGTCGCTGCCGCTGCCCCCGCAGCCCACGGGCTTAGTCGTGCCAAAGCCGTCGCACGATGCGGCCTATTGGGCGCGGGCCAGCGAAGGCATGGATTTCACGTCGGAAGATCGCGTCGATCCCGCCGGTTTCAATCGCCTCCTCTGGAAAGGCCTGATGGGCGATAAGCCATATCCCGCCGGGCCGAGTGGAATGGATCTGCGCCATAATCGCGCCACGCTGCTGGTGCGTTACCGGCAGTCCCTGAAGGAAGAAGGGCGCCGTAACTAACGGGCCGCGGCGATGCCGCTGCGGAGAGGGGTTCCGGATCGCCAAACCGAACAACCGAACAAAGACACCGCTGCCAAGATCGTCATCTATGATCCGCAGCTTGGAAGGCCATCATCGTCCCGGTTATGGCATGGTATCACCTTCGTGCCAAGTGGTGGCGAGCCGCTGTGGGGCAGGCCATCGTTTTTCGTGGCCTGCCGAGTTCGAGCACGTGCGCAAACGACAAACAACGAATCGCCCAACTTCCCGGTACCGCGTCATTCGGGCGCAACTTGCCCACTGCTGGGGCGGCTCGGGGACTGCTACGTCGAGATATCGCGGCTTTCAGCGACTAGGTGCTGCCTCTCGGCCAGCCAGTCCTGCCAAGACTTCGGACGTTTGATCTTGTGGTGCTCTTCAGGCATTGGTCGCGCTCCAATCTCCTCCAGGTGCTCCTGCCACTCGTTCGACGCGAAGTCTAAGACGTATGTTTCGTGGGCGATGGTAAGGCTTGAGAGGTGCACCGGGTCACAGACTGGCCTCATGAATCGCCTGTACATGCTGAAGTATCGCGAATTGGGGGCCAAGTAGTCATCGAGATCCTTTGACGAAAATCCGGCTTCGTCCACCAGGCTGAAGCGTTGCATCGTAAATCCCTCATCGTCGATGGCGGTGGTTACGGACACGATCCCATCCCGCATCAGCATGGATAAAGAGGCGTAGTCCCGCACCGGCACACCATACCACTCCACGCCGGACAGAACCCGGTGTGAGCACAGAATGGCCCTCGAAACGGAAAGTTCCCCCGCATTTGGCAGCTCAAGCCCAGGGAACCAATTTGACAGATATTGGCGCTGTGCCTCCCGACGATTTAAGGCAGCCGTGGCAAGCCTCACCTGCTTCACTCCCTTTTCGATATCCTCCAGGACGTCGCGCGTTTCATGCGGGCCTGTGGGAAAGGCCGAGTGCTTGCACTCAAACAGGTAAATCGTAGTTCCGGCATAAACCGCGATATCAACATCGGTGTCACCCTCCTCCGTCCGAATCTTGCGATTGGAGGTAACGTATTGGAAGCGCCCTCTGAAAAGGTCGGACAACGCTCGCACGAAAATGTGCGGCAAATCATTAAACCGTATGCGATTTGCCATCTGGACGTTTCTCAGTATGCTCGTGGTTGCAACCAGGGCCGGAAGGTGGATCGTCTCCGGAGGGGTTTGGATCTGGCGACCCGGTACACTGGCTGCGGCTATGCGGATATACGGGCGATATTGAAGGTCATAGTACCCAAGGTCGCTCACGCTGGCGCTGACCAAATCCACAAATTCTTTTGCCTCAGCTGGCACGGAACCGAGCGCGGTCAGCAGTTCCGCTGTCTCGGTATCCTTCGTGACCGTACGAGCGAGTTGACGAAGG
Source organism: Bryobacterales bacterium (assembly GCA_003166475.1). GTDB lineage: Bacteria > Acidobacteriota > Terriglobia > Bryobacterales > Bryobacteraceae > Bog-159. The sequence continues at coordinate 27,365 of PMVV01000268.1, forward strand.
TCACGTAATCTTGTTCGACATAGGACCGGATCGCCGCGATATCCACGAGTGATATGAAGCGACTGACTCGCCACATTTTCATGAAGGCTTCCAGCGTGAGGGTGGGAGTCAGCGGAAAGGGCTTCTCATCACTATTTTCGGTCCAGCGCAGTGGATACATGAATTCCTGCGCTAGGTTCTCACGCTCCGATATATCCTCGGCGAACCTCGTTGTCGTTACGAGTTCCAACAATCCGGGAATCATAGGGAAAACTGTCCGCACACGGCGGAACGGGGTACCCGGGTCCCGCACCTCACAAACTCGATCCCGGAAATCATTCACGAAGATCTCCGCCAATGTCATCATCGACATCTCAGGTTCGTCCTCAAGCCTGGCAACGTCTGGGCCCTTATGTATCTCGGCCCGCACATATCCAAGCCTCAACGAATACTCGAATTCTGGTGTCGGCGCCGACACGCAAAACACCGATCCTGACACGGCCTGGCACTCCTGAAGCGTGTACTGGAACAGCGCGATGGACTGAGCAACTTCGTGTCCCTCAACCAAGGCGCGCCCATGCTCCATCAGCGTCCATAGGCTCGGATCCTCCAGGTCTCCGACGTAGGGTAATGCGAGATCAAACGAGTCGAGTTCCGCCTTGCTATTCGCCAAGGCAAGAAGGGCCGAGACAATGCTCGCGATGGTCTCCGGTGTTCCAACTGATTCCAGCCGCTGATCGAGTTGCTCTGGCAGGTCTAAGCCCATGTAAGAACGAAGAAACGCCAGATTTGCAAGCGCGAGGAGCGGCTTCAGCACTAGCCGCGGGCGTCGCGAAAGAAGGGCGGCCGCGGCGTTCTCGTCGCGGGCAAGCAACTCAGACAGGCGCGCGAAGGTTCGATAGGTGTTCAGCCGCGTTCCCAATGAACCCCAGTCCGCCGTTGCGTTGTTGTTCACTTCCGCGGGAAACGCTGAGAGAAATGTCTCCAACTTGTTTCTCAAGTGATTTCGGACTAGAAAGACACCGGTGCGCTCAAAAGCGGACAGGAAAGCTTCGCCCAGGTCGGTGATTCCGATCAACGTTACGGCCCGCAGGCGGCCAAAGTGACCTCGATCCCTGAAGTCCTTACCCAACCGAACGAGCGTTTTGGACCGGCGTGTCGCGCTCCACCTGGCGAGATTTCGCCTCGCCAATTCCGACTCAACGGTGCCTCGGGCGATTGGCTGCCGAGCGGCCACATATTTGACAGCGGCGGAAAGTTCACTTTCCAGATCCGCGACGGCTTTGGCTTGCTTCGAATTCACAAAGTGGCTACGAACCCCCCTCCTCAACATTTAACCGCGAACCGCGAGCTTCGGTCCTCGGGCTGCGGTCCGCGTACGCTGTGCGATGGCTTACTCGGACCCGCATGACGACCGGAGCCGGTCCGCGGGAGCGCGAGATGTTTGGCGCGGGCGCCGGTTTGGACGAACTACGCTGCGTCACCGAGGAGTTCCTCCAAACTGTTCTTCCGGCTCAAGCGTCAAACGGCGCTGTGGGGGATCACTCCCGTGAAGACCCGCTCGCGTCAACTGGACGAAAAACGCGCTATCCGCAGAAGTGAATCTGGCCGGCTGTGCCCATGCCCTCCTCGGGTAACAGACACCAAATCGCCCATCGCTCAACGGCGGGCGCCTTCCGTGCCAGGCGCTAATCGCCCCTACTCCAGCCTGCGAATCCGTATATCGCGAAACCAGGTATCGTCACCGTGGTTCTGTAGCGAGATAGGGCAGTCCTTGCGCGGCTGTTTGGTCAGATCGACGGTCACCGGCGTGCCCGCCCCCCAGCGCCGTGCGATGCGTTCCGCCGCCAGCGCCGAATCCAGGTCGGCCTCCACCACCTTCACGCCGTTCAACCAGTGTTCCACGTGGTTGCCCTTCACCACCAGGCGCGACTCATTGAACTCGCCCACCGGCCGCGTGACATCCCGCGACGGACCCACAATGTCGTACAGCGCGCCCGCCTGATGGCTCGTCCCGGCGCGCGCGTCGGAGTTGCGCGTATTGTCGAGCATCTGGTATTCGAAGCCCACTACATATTCCTGCCCGCGATCTGGCCGTGCGGCCGGCCGGTTCTCGACCGAGAAATTGACCACATCCTCGAAGCGGTGCGCCGGGTAGCGCGCCAGGATTACACGGTCCTGGATGCGATACTTCACCCCGCTGTTGGCGCCGGGCGCCACCTTCCACTCCCAATCCAATTCGAAATCGCGGAACACATCCTTGGTGAACAGGTCTTCGGTGATGTGCGGGCCGCGCTTGGCCTTCAGGCAGCCGTCCTCGATGGTCCAGGCATCGCCGGGAGGAACTTTTTGCCGAGGATCGTCCCATCCCGCCATGGTCTTGCCGTCGAAAAGCGCGACCCAGCCGGATTGCGCCTGCGAAGCCAACGGGACAGTCAAAGCCGCACACAAGTACCACGCGAGTTTCATGCCGGCGATCCTTTCTGTTTGGCGAAGATCTTGCCAATGACCTTCACTGCCGTGTCCACATCCCGTTCGGTGATGATGTAGGGTGGCAGGAAGCGCAGCACCGTGTCGTGCGTGCAGTTGATCAGCAGGCCCTCCGCCATGGCGTCCAGCACCATCTGCTTGCCGGGGATCTCCATCTCCACGCCGATCATCAGGCCGAAGCCGCGCACTTCCTTCACGAAACTGTGCTTGCGCGCCAGCTCGTTCAGCATCACGTGCAAGTAGCCGCCCACCTGCTGGATGGAGGGCAGCAACCCTTCCAGAATGTCGAAGAATTCGAGCGCCACGCGGCAGGCCAGCGCGCTGCCGCCGAAAGTGGAGCCGTGCATACCCGGCCCGATGGTGGCGGCGGCTTTCTCGTTGGCCACGATGGCACCCAGCGGAAGGCCGCATGCAAGCGGTTTGGCCGCCACGATGACATCCGGCATCACCACCGGCTTGGTGCGCTGATAGGCGAAATACGTGCCCGGACGGCCCACGCCGCATTGGATCTCGTCGAACACCAGCAGGGCGTTGTAGCGGTCGGCCAACTCGCGCGCTTTCCGCTGGTATTCGGGCGAAATGGGATAGATGCCGCCTTCTCCCTGAATCAACTCCAGCACCATGCCGGCGGTGGAGTCGCTGAAAGCCGTTTCCAACGCTTCCACATTGTTGGCGGGCACGAATCGCACGGCCGGCGGCAGCGGCTCGAAATCCTGGCGGTATTTGGCCTGGCCGGTGATCGAGAGCGCGCCCAGTGTGCGGCCGTGAAAGGAATTGTCCAGCGAGATGATTTCGTGCTTGCCGGTCCCGCTCTTATTGCCGTGCGACCGGATCATCTTCATGGCGCCTTCCATGGCCTCGGTGCCGCTGTTGGTGAAGAAGGTACGCTCGAGGCCGCTGGTCTCGGCCAGCTTCTTGGCCAGCGGTCCCTGGTATTGGTGGTAGTAAAGGTTCGAGGAGTGTATCAGCAGCGCGGCCTGCTCGCGGATTACCTTGACGATGCGGGGATGCGCGTGGCCCAGCGCGTTGACGCCGATGCCCGCGATGAAGTCCAGATATCGCGCGCCATTCACGTCGTAAACGTGGCAGCCCTTTCCGCGGTGCAACACCAGCGGATAGCGGCTATAGTTCTGGAGCAGGTACTGGCGTTCCAGATCGACAACGGCGTCGGCGGTGAGAGACGGCAACGGGACTGGGTCGCTGGTCATTTACTCATGATACAGCTTCAAGAACTCGGCCACGCTGTCCTGCTGCGCCGCTTTATACGCCGTGCAGATCCGAATACTTTCCAGCGTCTGCGCCAGATTGCGCCGGGTGCCGGGGAACCGATCCACCTTCGGCTCGAAGAACGCCCGCACTTCTTCGCCCGACTTCTCGTCGCAGAAAGCCCCACCCACAAATGGCAAATACTCGCCGAATCCGAACGTCGATCCGGCAGGTATCTTGGCCACAATCGCATCATAGTTGGCCTTCACGAACTCGAATGGCAGAGCCCTGGTCTCGGGCACGCCCATCGGTCCGAAAAGCAACGCGTTGGCCTCCCGCAGATCGAATTCGGGCTTGAGCGCCAACTCCATTGCGCCGCGCGCGATGCGCGGATCGCGGAAAGATCCCATCGCGCTCAGGATGAGGTCCCGCTGATGCTGGTCTGCGGTGCGGGACAATGCCGCCGACAGTTGTTTGAACAATGCTTCGTCGCCGGTGCGCGCCGCCACGTTGAGCACGGACCCCACCACATCCGGATCGACGGCACTGCGGTCGGCGAGCCACTGCGCGGCCAGTTGCCGGGCTTCGGCCGCCAGCGATCCATCGGCGCCCCACAGCGCCACCAGCGGCACAATCGATGGGCGCAGCAGCCGTGTTTCGGCGCCTTCTCCATCTTTCGCTTTCCAGCCCAGTTGACGCGCCCGCGCGCCGTACGTCCGGTCGACCAATCGGGCATAGTTGGGCCGCAGTTCTTTGGGAACCATGTAGTCGTGTACGCCCGAGACGATGCCGATCGTCGAATCCACAACTTGGCGCACNNAGCAGATCGCCCTCATAGCGCGCGCGGTAATAACCTTTCCCATCGGCATTGGCCTCCACCCAAGCGGGGCAGCCCTTGGCCTCCGCCAGTTTCCAGTCCATGGAAGCTTCGGTCAGTAGCGTGCACTCGCGACGCGTGGCGTCGCCGTCGCCGTAGCGCACGCAAACCGGAACCTGCCACGTCTGCGCCGTGGAACCCGCCGATCCCAAAGGCAGCGCGCGCTTCTGGCTGAGATGCAGGGTGGCCCCGCCCGCCGCGCCGCAGCTCAGCTTGACCGACACCAGCGGCACGCCCGCCTGATCCAGAAACGTGGAGAACGCCCGCCCCACCGCCTGGCCGCCCGCCGACGAGAGCGAATCCAGAAAGTCGCCCGCCGTCGCGTTGCGCCACGCGTATTGGCCGAGGTATCGCTGGACGCCGCGCTGGAACGCATCCTCGCCCATCCAGTTCTCGAACATGCCGATCACCGCCTCGCCTTTGCTGTAGGTGATACCGTCGAAAGCGTTGGCGATGTCGTCGTTGCTTTCGATGGGCTGGCGGATCTTCCGCGCGGATACCAGTCCGTCGCCGCCCATCGCGCTCATGCGTATGTTCTGCTCGTCGATCACGGTGTTCCACTCCGGCTTCCAATGGCGAATGATTTTGGAATCCATCCAGGAGGCGAACGCTTCGTTGAGCCAGATGTCGTCCCACCAGGCAGTGGTCACCAGGTCACCAAACCACTGATGCGCCATCTCGTGCGCAATGACCAGTGCGTATTCGCGCTGGCGGTTGATGCTATCCTGCGCCGGGTCGCGCAGCATAAGGCTCTGCACGCAGGTAATCAGCCCGGCATTCTCCATCGCGCCGCCAAATAGCGGCACGGAGAGGATGTCCAGCTTTTCGTAAGGATAGGGCACGCCGAAATAGTCTTCGAGTTGGGCGAGCAGCGGCCCAGTCACCTCCGCCGCGTACTTAGCCTGCGCGGCTTTGCCTTTGGGGGCGATCATGCGCAGCGGGGTGTGGTTCTTGCCGATCTTGCCCGCGTCCACGAATTCGAAAGGCCCCACGCCCAGCGCCACCAGGTAACTGGGCAGCGGCTTGGTTTCGGCGAACACTACCTTCTTGCGGCCGCCCGTCTCGCCGGTCTCCGACAGCACGGGAGTATTGGACACCGCGGCATCGGAACTGTTCACATGCAGCGTGAGTTGCCAGGGTGTTTTGAAACTGGGCTCGTCGAAGCAGGGGAAAGCCCTGCGCGCGTCGATTGATTCGAACTGCGTGTAAACGTACCACGAGCCGGCGTCCTGCTCCTTGAACAACCCGTCGCTGCCGATCTTGTTGAAGGCGCCGTGATACTCGATGCGCAGTTGCGCCGGACCGGCGGGGATCGCCGAGCCGGCCGTAAAGCCGGCGAATTGGCCGCCGCTGGTTTCAACCTTCGCGGCTTGGGTGCGCCCGCCCACGGTCAGTTGAGCCGCGTCGATCGTGAGATCGCGGGCGTTCAGCCAGACGACATCCGTGGGCTTGCGCACCTGCAGGTCGATTTCGATTGTGCCGGTGAAGGTGTCTTGTTGCGGAACGACGGTGAGGTCCAGGCGGTAGCGCACCGGCCGGACATCGTCGCCAAGGCGAAGTTTGGGCGGCTCGGCGAAGGCGCAGATGGAGAGCAGGAGGATGGCGAGACAGGACTTTGGCATGCATCGAGATTATCGCACTTCGCACGAGGGTGACGGGTAGCGATATCCGCTGATAAGATTGAAGCATGTCGACGCTGCTGGAAAAGGCTTTGGAGAAGGTCGTCGCCCTGCCTGACGACGAGCAGGATGCGATTGCATCTCAGATCCTGGCGTCACTCGCCGATGAAGACGCCTGGAAGAAGCGCTTTGCCGCGAAGCGCGATGTGATCCGCCGCATGGCACGCGAAGCCCTTGCAGAAGACGAGAGGGGCGAGACGCTGCCCCTGGACGACTTGCTTTGATACAATCCCGTACCACCCGGCAGTTCTGGCGTCTGTTCTCCGATCTGCCCGCCGACGCACAACTGGAGGCTCAGCGCGCTTACCGCCGCTTCCAGAGTAATCCGGCGCATCCCGGTCTGCAATTCAAGAAACTGGAAGGCGAGGATGATATCTATTCGGCTCGCATCGGTCTTGAGTATCGCGCTCTGGCAGTGATGAAGAAGGACCGCGTCGTCTGGTACTGGATCGGCAATCATTCCGAATACGACCGTCTGGTCTGATCGTCGGCGAACTGTGACCGCCCGGGCCGCCCTGGTTGCCGCGCAATAGCGTTGCGCATGACGGAACCTGGGCACGCCGTCCTCCCGCCCCAATGGAGCAGGCTCGCCGCTGCGGCCAAGTATCCCTCGCTCTCGCCCGGCGGTGCGGCGACGTAGACCGGCAGGTGGCCGCGAGGCGTCGGGACGTTCATACCAGTCATCGCGACTCCGTCTCGTCTTAGTGACTTACACCCAAACCTTCTGTACCGGCGCGCCCGCCTTGCAAAGGTCGCAATGCGCCGTGTCGGCGTAGTAACTGGCGTTCAGCTTCGCCAGATAGTAGAGGGGTAAGTTGCCGAAATCGCGGGTGCGGGGGGTGGGCTGATACACGATGACCGCCATCGCCACCACGCGCGCGCCGCGCGATTCGAGCAGTTCCTGCATCTCTCGCAGGTTGCGCCCGGAGCGCAGCAGATCATCCACCAGCACGACCTGCTCGCCGGGGTGTTGCTCCAGGAACTGGCGGAAGCGCATCGGCTGACCGGCCTCGTCGCGCTCCGCCCAGTAGACCTGGCGCGCGCGCAAAGCCTCGCAAACGCCATACGCCACGGGCAAGCCGGCGTTGGCCGATGTGACAACCGAAAGCTCGGGAATGATCGCGCGGATCTCCGCGTTCTCGCGCAGCAGACGGCTCAACCCCACGCTCAGCATGCGGGCGTGCTGGTAGTAGCGCATGGCCAGCGGAACCTGCAGGTATTCATTGGAATGCAGTCCGCTGGGATATTCGAAGTGGCCGTCGCGCAAAGCGCCGGTATCACGCAGAACGCGGACGACTTCGTCTTGTGTAGGTAACAGATGCATGCTTCCCCTCCCCTCCAGCCTTCTGACTTCTGACTTCTGACTTCTGACTTCTGTCTTCTGACTTCTGTCTTCTGTCTTCTGTCTTCTGCTTTCTCAGTTCGCTCCACGCCCGGTAACGACGCGGGGAATGGTTCGCAGAATGATTTTCCAATCCAGCGCCAGCGACCAGTTATCGATGTACTGCATATCCATACGCATCCAGGTCTCGAAGTCCAGATTGTCGCGGCCGGACACCGCCCACAGACAGGTCAGTCCGGGGCGCATGCGCAGCCGGCGGCGCTGCCATGTTTGATATTGCTCGACCTCGTCGGGAACGGCGGGCCGGGGCCCCACCAGCGACATATCGCCTCGCAGCACGTTCCAAAGCTGCGGCCATTCGTCGATCGAGAATTTCCGCAGGTAGCGTCCCACGCGCGTGAGTCGCGGATCGTCCGGGATCTTCGTGGCCGTCTTGCGTGTGCTCAGGTGCATGACTTCCGCCTTCATTTGCTCGGCGCCGGCGCACATGGACCGGAATTTGTAAAACAGAAACCGGCGGCCGTTCAATCCGCAGCGGACTTGCCTGAAGATGGCCGGTCCGGGAGAAGTGAGCCGCACCAACAGGGCCACGGCCAGCATGAAGGGTAGCAGCACCACCAGGCCGGCGGTGGCGATGGCCACGTCGGTCGAGCGCTTCACCAGCAACCGGATCTCATCGTGCGGGGCGGCCGAGAAAGTCAGCAGCGGCGTGAATCCGAGGCGTTCCAGGTAGACTTCGCTGTTGACGTGGGGAAAGAAATCCACCGCCACGCGGGTGCGCACGCCCTCCTCGTCGCAGAGCAGGAAGACGTCCTCAAGCCCCGCGAGTGTATCGCTCGCAACCGAGAAGATGATCTCATCGATGACGCCGTCGCGGAGCAGTTGCGGCAGTCTGTCGATAGGGTAGACCTTATAAGTGGATGCCAGGCGAATTTCCGCGGGCGCGGTGTCCGGGTCCGGCGCCAGAAAACCGGTGAGGCGGATGCCGTAATGGGCGGAGCGTTCCAGGGCTTCCCCCAGCTTACGGGCGCGCTCGCTGGTGCCGGCCACCATCACGTAATGCGGGCCGCCGAATTCGCGCCGGATAGCCCCGGCCATGCGGCCCGAAAACAGACGGAACAGAAACAGAAACACCCACGCGTACACCACGAACAGAACCAGGAAGGGGCGGCTCAAGTCCAGGCGCAGCACGAATTCGAACAGGATCAGGGCCACGGCGCCGTAGGCGCATTGACGGAACGAGTCGCGCAGGATCACGCGCGGGTCGCCGGCATCCAGTCTTTCGTAGACGCCCAGCCACAAGCCGCTGAGCAGCCACACGCCCACGGAGAAGCCCAGTACCAGGGCCTTGGTGGGAACGACGATGAAGAAGGCGCGCTCCAGATGGAGCAGGCTGCGGGTCTGGTAGGCCGCCTCGAATGCCAGGGCGGTGAGTAGGATGTCGGACAAACCGAACAAAAACCGGGCTTTGCGGCGCTGGCGACTGAACATCCGCATGACAGCATAGCATGTGGGGCAGGCCCTCGGCCTGCTAGCGGCCTCTCAGGCCGCAAATCTGCTAACTTCGATAGATAGAACATGAGGGCACACCGCTCGGTTGTTTTTCTCCTGCCGCTGCTGATGGCGGCGCAGAACCTGCATGAGTTCGAGAAAAAAGTCACAGAGTTTTCCCTCGCCAATGGCCTGCACTTCATCGTCGTGGAGCGGCATGAGGCGCCGGTGGTCTCGTTTCACACTTACGTGAACGCCGGGTCGGTGGACGATCCCTCGGGTGCCACCGGTATCGCGCATATGTTCGAGCACATGGCGTTCAAGGGCACCGAGAGCATCGGCAGCAAGAATTGGTCCGAGGAGAAGAAAGCCATCGACCAGGTGGAGGCGGTCTACGACCGGCTCGATGCCGAGCGGGACAGAGGCGTCAAAGCCGACCCTCGGAAGGTCGCGGCGCTGGAGGCCGAACTGAAGGCCGCCGACGAAAAGGCCAACTCGTTCGTGGAGCCGAATCTCTACCCGCGCATCATCGAGCAGAATGGCGGCGAGAACATGAACGCGCAGACCTCGTGGGACTCTACCGAGTATTACTACAGCCTGCCCTCCAATCGAATCGAGTTATGGTTCCTGCTGGAGTCGCAGCGTTTCATTCAGCCCGTGTTCCGTGAATTCTACAAGGAGCGCGACGTGGTGATGGAAGAGTACCGCATGCGCGTGGAGTCCGATCCGCAGGGCATGCTGATGCAAACGTTCCTGGCCACGGCCTTTTCGGCGTTCCCCTACCGCGTGATGGGTACGGGCTGGCCCAGCGACGTAACCCATCTGCGACGGGCCGACGCCTGGCGCTTCTTCCATGCGTATTACGTTCCGGGCAATATCACACTGGGAATTGTGGGCGATGTGAATCCCGGCGAGGCGCGGCGCCTGGCGGAGAAATATTTCGGCCCGATGCCGGCGCATCCTTTGCCGCCGCTGCTGCACACCGCCGAGCCTCCCCAGGAAGGCCCCAAGCAGGCCGAAGTGGAGTCGCCCAGCCAGCCGCTGCTGTTCGTGGGCTATAAGCGTCCGGACCAATACAGCAAGGAGGATCCGGTGTTCGATGTCATCAGCGGCATCCTCGCCGGCGGCCGGACCGGCCTGCTCTATAAGGAACTGGTGCGCGACAAGCAGATCGCGCTGGAGGCGGGAGCGGACGATACCTTCCCCGGCGGCAAGTACCCGAATCTGTTTGTATTTTCCCTGGCGCCGGCCGCCGGACACACTACCGCCGAGAACGAAAAGGCGCTTGATGAAGTACTGGAGAAATTCAAATCGCAGAAAGTGGACGATGTGACACTCGCGCGGGTGAAGACTAAGACGCGGGCGGGTCTGATCCGGCGATTGGATAGCAATCCGGGACTGGCTGGATTATTGACCGCCTACCATGCGATCTATGGCGACTGGCGTAAGTTGTTTACCTCGCTCGACGAGTTGGACCGGATTACCGCCGATGATGTGCAGCGTGTGGCGAAAGAATGCTTCGTCCCGGAGAAGCGTACGGTGGCTTACCTGGTCGCGCCGAAGCAGGCGGCGGGAGGTGCGCAATGAGACTTAGCTCCAGGTCCGATGAAAGCCCTTGTGGGGCAGGCCCCCGGCCTGCGGCGGCCTCTCAGGCCGCCTGGCCCGCCTTCAACAGAATCGGCCATATCCGGGCGCGAACAGGCCGACGTGGACGTCGGCCGCAGGACTGGAGTCCCGCCCCACTGGGCTTGCTGCTCCTGGCCACCCTCTTAGCGGCGGCAGCTCTCGGACAGACCCCCTTAGGACCGGCGGCGATCCCGAATACTCCGCCAGCTTACAAAAACTTGAAGTTTCCGCCGCTGAAACATATCCCCATCCCGGAGGTGGCGTCTTACACCCTCCCGAACGGGATGAAGGTGTACTTACTCGAAGATCACGAGTTGCCGATTGTCAGCGGAACGGTCCGGGTACGCACGGGTAACCTGCTCGAACCCGCGGACAAGGTCGGCATCGCTTCTATCACCGGCGCCGTCATGCGTTCGGGCGGCACCCATAACACGACTGGCGACCAGCTCGACGAAGAACTGGAAAACATCGCCGCCTCGGTGGAGTGCAATATCGGCGAATCCAGCGGTTCGGTCTCATTTTCGGCGCTGAAAGAGAATACCGGCGAAGTGCTGGGTATCTTCAAGGACGTGCTCACGCAACCGGAATTCCGCCAGGACAAAATCGATCTGGCAAAGTCGGAAATGCGCAGCGGCATCGCCCGGCGAAACGACGATGCTCACGGCGTCGCGGCGCGGGAGTTCGCCGATATCGTGTATGGCAAAGATACACCCTATGGCTGGCAGATCGAATATGCCACGCTCGACCACATCACGCGCGCCGACACGATCGCTTTCTACAAGCGTTACTTCTTCCCGGCTAACATGCTGATGGCGGTGTGGGGCGATTTCTCCACCGCGGAAATGCAAGCGAAACTGATGAAGCTGTTTGGCGATTGGACATACGCGCAGCCCAAAGTGCCGCCCTTCCCGCCGGTCCGCGAGAAAGCTCAACCCGGCATCTACCTGGCGAAGAAAGACGATGTCACCGAGACCTTCTTCATCGAAGGCCATCTGGGCGGCCAGCTCAGCGACAAGGACTTTCCGGCGCTGGAAGTGTTGGGCGATATCCTGGGCGGCGGTTTCCAGAGCCGCCTGGTGCAACGTGTGCGCACGCAACTCGGGCTGGCCTACGAGATCTCGGCCGAATGGGGCGCGAACTACGATCATCCGGGCCTGTTCGAGATTGGTGGCAGCACCAAGTCCGCTTCCACTGCCGATACCCTGAAAGCCATCCAGGAGCAGATCGAGCGCATCCGCTCGAGCGAGGTCACTGCCGATGAGCTGGAGACCGCGCGGCAATCGGCGTTGAACGGCCTGGTGTTCGCCTTCGACACCAAAACGAAAACGTTGAGCCGCCTGCTCAACTACGAATACTACGGCTATCCCAAAGATTTCATCGACCGCTATCAGAAAGGCCTGGAGGCGGTCACACGAGCCGATGTGCTGCGCGTGGCCCGCGAACACGTGCATCCGGCCGATCTGACCGTCGTGGCAGTCGGCAAGACCGGCGAATTCCAGAAGTCTCTCGCAACGCTGGGCCTGCCGGTTTCGTCCATCGATTTGACCATCCCCGAATCCAAGCCGGAGGCGACGCCCCCAACGGGCGCCGGGGACGCCGCGAAGGCCGTGCAATTGTTGGCGCGCGCGCAACAGGCTGTCGGCGGCGCGGAGAAACTGGCAGCCGTTAAAGATATGCTGGAAGTGGCGGAACTGCACGTGGACCCGGCGGCGGGAGGCGTCGTCATGAAGCGCACGGACCGCTGGGTGGCGCCCACCGATTTCCGCGAGGATACCCAGTTGCCGGTCGGGAATGTCTCTGTTTATGCGGATGGCAGGACCGGATGGATGGCGAGTCCGCAAGCGCGCATGCCGTTGCCACCCGCGCAGTTGAAGCCGGTCCAGGATAAGATGCTGAGGTTGTTTTTCCCCATGCTGCTCAGCGATCGCCTGCCTGGCCGCACGGTGAGTTGGATCGGCGAGGGCGCGCTGCAAATTTCCGACGGGCAGGGCAGCACGGTGCGGCTCTTCGTCGACGAGAAGACCGGAATGCCGGCGAAGGTGGAGTACGCTTCCCCGGCGCTCAACGGTCCGCCGTCCACCATCGATGAAACCTATGACAGCTTCGCGGAAGTCGACGGCATCAAAGTTCCCAATCGCATCACAATTATTCAGAACGGGCATAAGTACGCGGATGTCATCGTCGAATCCGTCAAGCTCAACACTGGATTGAAACCGGAGGATCTGAGCAAGAAACCATGAGAACACTGTGGGCGGTGCTGCTGGTGGCCGGTACGGCCGGGGTGGGCGCGTGCGCCGAAACAAGCCAGCAGAAGGGCAAGCGAGTTGTGGACGAAGCCCTGGCGGCTCTGGGCGGCGAGGCGTTCCTCAACATGCAGAACCGCGTGGAAACCGGGCGGATCTACAGCTCTTACAACGACAAGGTGAATGGCATGGCGACCGAAGCCCTCTACACGAATTATCTGCCGCGGCCCGATCCACCCGTGCCTGCGTTTCTGGGTGTGCGTGTGCGCGACGCGCGCGGCAGGAAGCCGGAAGATGTCACCGGCAAGAAGCAAGACGATGTCATCCTGTATGGGGATGGAACGGGCTACGAGGTTACCTTCCGCGGAGCCCGCCCCCTGTCCGATATGGTGATTCAGCAGTTCAAGACGGCCACGCTGCACAACATCTTCTATATCCTGCGCCAACGCCTCGGCGAGCCGGGGATGGTCTTGGATTCGCGCGGTTCCGATTTCTTCGAAAATCGCCCCGTGGAAATCGTGGAAATCGCCGACGCCAACAACGACACGGTCACCGTATACTTCGACCAAATGACCAAGCTCCCCACGCGTCAGGCTTACTTCAGGAAAGATCCGATCGACAATACGAAGCTGGAGGAAGTGACTATCTTCAGTAAGTATCGCGACGTGGGCGGCGGCGTGATGTGGCCCTTCGCCATCCGGCGCGAGCGCAACGGCGAGAAGATCTTCGAGATGTACACGGAGCGCGTGGAAATCAATCTGGATTTGAAAGACAGCATGTTCGCGCTGCCGCAGGGTCTGAAGCTTTTGAAGAAGGACAAGTAATAGCGCCGGCGACGTGCTGGTACAATAGCGCGTTCAGGGAGGCAATGCTATGGAAGATGCGGTGATCCGGCCCACCATGAAGTTCATCAAGCTCGGGTATGCTGTGGTCTTGCTGTTGATTGTGGCGGGAGCGATCCTCTTTTTCACCATGATTCCGCCGGACAACCAGTGGAGGGACAGGCCCTGGGTGCTGGCGCTGCCGGCGCTGCTGCTGATCTGGCCAATTCGCCGGCACATTGCTCAGCGGTTCACCAAGGCCACCATCGCAGGCGACAAGCTGCGATACGAAGTCGGCGCGCTTGCCAAGACCACGCGGAACATCTCTTTGCCGAAGGTGCAGGACGCCCGCGTGGACCAATCCGTGATGCAGCGGATGTTTGGCGTCGGCGACCTTGCCATCGAGACCGCGGGCGAGGCCAGCCGCCTGACCATTCGAAACGTCGACCAGCCGCAGCAAGTCGCCGATGAGATCCTGGCCGCGTCGCACGGCGCCGGCGGCGGACGCACCCCTTGAGCGGCAAACTGGCGGGCAAGGTGGCCTTGATTACCGGCGCCAGCCGCGGTTTGGGGAAAGCCATGGCGCTGGCCTTGGCCGGCGAAGGCGCAGCCATCGCACTGGTGGCGCGCGATCGCGAAGCGCTGGAGCGGACCGCCGAAGAGGTGTGGCGCACGGGCAGCGGCGCGCAGGTGTTTCAAGCCGATGTGACCAGCGAGGAGCAGGTGCTGCACCTGGAGAAGGAAGTGACCGAAGCATTCGGGCGCGTCCAGATCCTGGTGAACAACGCCGGCATTATCATCCGCAAGCAACTTACCGAATTCACGCTGGACGAATGGCGGAGCGTGCTGGATACCAGCCTGACCAGCACCTTTCTGATGTGCCGCGCTTTCGTGCCGCACATGCAAGGGAGCGGCTACGGGCGCGTGATTAACCTGGCCTCCACCATGGCGCACGTATCCATCCCGGGCCGCTCCGCCTATTCGGCCGCCAAGAGTGCCATCCTGGGTCTCACGCGCGCGTTGGCGCTGGAACTCGCGCCGGAAGGAATCACGGTCAACGCCATCAGCCCCGGCCCCTTTGCCACGGAGCTGAATACCGCGACGATCGATAACCCGGAACTTAACGCGCAGTTCGTCGCCAAAATCCCGCTGGGCCGCTGGGGCCGCGTGGAGGAAGTGGGCCAGTTGGCCGTCTACCTCTGCTCGCCGGAGGCCGGGTTCATCACGGGAACAGACGTGCTGATCGATGGGGGGTGGTGTGCGGGGTAGCGGCTGAGCGGGCGAGGGGGCGATGGCCGTCATCGGAAGTTTTCGGGAGTTGCGTGTATATCACGCTGCATTCGACGCTGCGATGCGTCTTTTTGAATTGTCGAGCCACTTTCCGATTGTGGAGAAATACTCGATGGTCGACCAAATGCGCCGGTCCTCTCGCTCGGTTTGCCCAATATCGCGGAGGCATGGCGCAAGCGCCGATACAAGGCCCACTTTGTTAGTAAACTCAGCGATACAGAGGGCGAAGCAGAGGAAACCCGTGTCTGGCTCGAATTCGCTCTCCGGTGTGGTTAGCCTCTGGTATGGATGATTGAAGGAATCGGCCTGCTGCCGGTCTCGGTAACGCTCACCTCCGGCGTGATTGGTTTGTTGGCATTCGAGGGCGGAAACGCTTGTGGCGCTGGTGTGGCGCCGGGCTCGATCGTGGTTTCTCTTTCGGGCGGCATTCCGGCGGGCACGCGGCGATGGGAACACTTACCTTACGAGTCCGCCAGTCGCACCTCCAGCTATCTGGTGATCGATGGCCACAAGCGCATCGCGGCGCTCCAGCAACTGGGCCGGGACACGGTCGAAGCCACGGTCTGGGCGATGAGCGCAGCCGAAGCTTTGCTGCTGGAGCGGTCGTTGCGCTTCACGCGTCGCGCAACAACCACAGCAGCACACCCATCAGCACGGCCAGCAAAGCGTCGGTAATCTCCGGCGTACGGCCCGGCAGATACACTTGCACCCATTCCAGCAGAAACAGGGCCGCGGCGGCTACCGCGGTGGCCCATGCCAGGCTGAGCCCGGACGACCGCCATAGCCACAGAACGGAACCGTACCAGAAGCTCTTGCGGAACAGCATCACAAAACCATCCTGCCAGTCGGTGCGGAAGAATCCGCGAAACGGCACCCAGTTGAAGGCGTGCGCGCTCTGGAAGTGGAATGGCGCAAGCTCGCCCAGAATCAGCGCGCCCGCCAACAGCACCGGCGCGGCCCGCCGCACCCAGCGCCGCGGCAGGCACAGCCATGCCGCATACGCGGCGGCCGCCCCCACGATATCGGGCCACGCCAGTGCTCGGCTGGCAATGATCAAGCGCAGCGGCACCAGCAGCAACAGCAGGGCCAGCAGTCCGCCGGTCTTCTTTTTGCGGATGCTCTCCACTAGACAGGCGACCGCCAGCCATTCCGCAAAGACCACCAGCGTGTCGACGGACAAGACCCCGTCGACCGCCCGCAGCGCCGCCAGCCGGTGCATCACGTTAGTCCGCCCCCAAACCGGGAACAGGGGAAAGATCTGGTATCCGAGCCAGCAGGATAACAGCAGCAGCGCCCCGGATGGCCGCAGCAGTGAAGCGGCGTCCTGCGCCGCGAGGAAACGCTGCAACTTCGCGCGATAGAGCGCGCCGACGCCGACGCCCACCGCCGCGCCCGCGACGTTGGAAACCACGTCGGTACCGCTGCACTGCCGCGAATCGTCGAAAAGCTGGAGCATCTCGATGGACGCCGAAAGCGCCAGCGCCAGCGCCAGCGGCGCCAGAATCCGCGCCATCCGGGAGGCGCGCGCGCTCACCGCCAGATAGCCGAAAATGCCCAGCGGCAGATACAGCGTAATGTTGACCACGATGTCCCAAACCAGATAGCGGTCGAAGGCGCCGGTGGGCCACGTGTGCAGCAGAATCCAGAGCGGGTTGTGGCCATAATGCCGCGCGTGGAATTCCCACGGGTACAACGATCCGTACAGGATCAGCGCAACTACGATGGCCAGAATCGGGCGGTGTGGAGCGGTCTCCGCATCCACCGCCGCGTGGCTCACGCCAGCCCCGATTCGCGCAAAAACCTGGCCGACTCCTCCGGCGGCGTGGGATTGATGTAGAAGCCCGTACCCCATTCGAATCCCGCCACCTTGGTCAGCTTGGGAATCACTTCGATGTGCCAGTGATAATGCGCCAGGTGATTCTCCTGCAGCGGACCGCTATGCACGATGAAGTTGAACGGCGGATGCTCCAGCACCTTGTCGATCTTGCGCAGCGTGGACCGCATCGCCCAAGCCAGGTTCTGTAAGGTAGCGGCATCGGTCTGCTCGAAGTGCGATTCGTGCCGCTTGGGCAGGATCCAGGTTTCGAACGGGAAGCGCGGCGCCCACGGCTGCAGCACCAGCAGGCGATCCGTCTCGGTGACCACGCGCACGCCCGCGGAGGTTTCCTGCCGCAGAATATCGCAGTAGACGCAGCGCTCCTTGAAATCGAAGTACACCTTGGCGCC
Organism: Bryobacterales bacterium; assembly: GCA_003166475.1. Taxonomy (GTDB): domain Bacteria; phylum Acidobacteriota; class Terriglobia; order Bryobacterales; family Bryobacteraceae; genus Bog-159. The sequence goes on from PMVV01000268.1 coordinate 44,635, forward strand.
GTCCAGTTCCTCTTTCACCCGCTTGGGAACCACCGGCAGCGCGATCAGTTGCGAGTGCGAATGCTCCAGCGTGGCGCCGGCCGCTTCGCCGTGGTTCTTGAACAATACGATGTAGCGAAAGCGGGTATCTTTCTTAAGGTCGTTGACGCGGTCGCGGAAGGCCCCCAGCACTTCCTCGATCTGGCGGTCGGTCATCTCCGCCATGGTCAAGCTGTGATCGGGGGTTTCGATAATCACCTCGTGCGCGCCGATGCCGTTCATCTTGTCGTACATGCCCTCGCCCTGGCGGTTCAGCTCGCCTTCGATGCCCAGCGCCGGAAACTTATTGGGCACCACGCGCACGCTCCACCCGGGTTGGTTTGCGCCGCCGCCGGGGCGGTAGGCCAGCACTTCGGGCGGCGTCTTCTGTTCGTTGCCGTAACAGAAAGGGCAAAGCCGCGCGGCCGGAGGCGGCACCGGCTGGCGAATGAAATCGGAGGGACGGCGCGCGCGGTCGGTCGAAATGACTACCCAACGGCCCGTGATGGGATCCTTACGTAATTCCGGCAAAGTTGAGGTGCCTCCGAAAAAAGAGATTATGGTGGACTGCTGGGCGCGGAGAAAGTATTATAGCGTCCGGCTGATGGGAAAGGCATCCTTGATCCATTCGATCTCGGGCGGATTGGTCAGCACGATGTTCACCAGATCGAAGCGCGCCTGTTCCCTGGCCGCGCCAGAGCGGCGGAGATACTCTCCGGCCGCCCGCCGGAGATCTTTTTCCTTATCCGTTCCAACCGCCCGGCCGGGACTGCCGAAGTCCGCGCTGGCGCGGGTTTTCACTTCCACGAATACCAGGGTCTGGCGATCCCAGGCGACCAAATCCAGCTCGCCCCGTCCGGCGCGCTGGTGAAAGTTGCGCGCCACGATGGTGAGACCCTGCCGGCGCAGGAAGCGGTGCGCCAGATCCTCCCCGCCGCGGCCATGCGCCTGCGCCGGCGTGGAGTGGCGGGCTCTGTAACGGCCTCGCGCGGCGTCCGCAAGGCGATAAAGAGATAGGGCCGCCGATAAACGCCGGTGAACGCCGATAAGAAACGGGATGATTTGGTGGCCCCGGTTCTTATCCGTGTTCATCTGTGTTCATCTGTGGTTTCACGACTTGGAATTCGAAGTTCATGACTTTGCCGCGGACCACGAAGCACAGGTAGTGCTCCCAGAAACGCCGGTAGCGCGGAAAGCGATTCACCAGGAATTCGAATCCCAGCCATTTCCAAAACGAGAGTAGCTTCACCTGGACCGAAATCTCGCGGAATCTGGCCTTGGTGTAGTAGCCGAAGCCGCCGTGGTCTTCGCCGAAATAACGGAACGAGAAGCTGTTCAAATGGCTGCGGTGCGTTGGATCGCAAAAGGAGCTGAAGTCGGTGTAGTGCGGGGTTTCGATGCGCACCGTGCCGCCCGGCCGCACCAGGCGGTGGAACTCTTCCATGGTGGCCATGACGTCCGCCACATGTTCGATCGCGTGGATGGCCAGCAGGCGGTCGAAGCAATTATCTCGAAAGGGGTACGGCAAGCGGTCGAGATCGCATAGAACGTCGGCGCGGCTGGCCGGATTCCGGTCGATCCCGATGGCTTCGGGCTGCTTGTGAATCCCGCAGCCGACGTCCAGTATTCTTGGTCTTCGCGGTTCGCCAGAGTCGGGCACTCTTCCAGAGTATCCCAGCGAATGCGTTTGCGGATCGGTGGCGACTATACTGTGGAAGGAAGTCCGATGAAGACCATACGGGTAGTCCTCGATACCAAGCTCCTGAAGGCCGCGGACCTTGCGGCGAGGCGGCAAAAGGTAAATCGGTCGGCGTTGATCCGCCACGCCCTCCAGGAGCACCTTAGGCGCTTGCGCGAACTGGAATTGGAGGAGCAGGACCGGCGCGGGTACGTGGCTCAGCCGCAGCGTGAGGACGAGATCCGCGTCTGGGAGGATGCCGCCGCATGGCCGGAACATTGAACCGTGGCGAAGTCCGCCTTTTTCGGTTCGCGTCTGCGGACAAGCAGCGTCCGGTCCTGGTTCTGACGCGCGACAGTGCGATTGGCCATTTGGCGACGGTGACCGTGGCGCCGATCACATCGACCATTCGTGGCGTGCCTTCCGAAGTCGTTCTGGACACCGATGACGGAATGAAAGGGCCCTGCGCTGTCAATCTGCACAACGCTCTCACTGTGGCCCAATCGCGTGTGCGGCGGCGCGTCGGCAGCTTGAGGGCGAGCAAAATGCAGGAGGTTTGCGCGGCCCTCCGGTTCTCGCTCGGGTGCGGTTGATCGCCCCTTTGTGCCGCGGCCGCGCTGTGCGATACTCTCTGCTGAGCGGGAGGGATGGATCGATGGACGCGCAAGATTTTCGACGAATCGCCCTGAGCCTGCCGGGGGCTGAAGAGAGTTCCCACATGGGCGCGCCCGATTTCCGCGTGGGCGGCCGGATCTTTGCCACACTGGCCTCCCAACGCCAGGGATACGGGAACCTGATGCTCACGCTGGAACAACAGGCTGCGTTCGTCGAGGACGCGCCGGATGTGTTCGTGCCCATTGCGGGCGGCTGGGGAAGGATGGGGGCGACGCATATTCGGCTGGCGGCGGCGAATGAGGACGTGCTGGCCGGCGCACTGCGCACGGCGTGGAAACTGCGGCTCGAAAAGAACGGCAAGCCGGGCCGGAAAAAACAGGCCGCGCCCGAGAGCACTCGCGCGGCGAAGAAGACGCGCCGAAAACCATGAGGCGTGTCGCATTCTCCCCGGCTGCCTCGCTGGCGCGCTACTGAACCAATCGCGCGTTTCTGCCGATAGTTCCTATGTGACGCTGTGGCGCGGCAAAGCCGGATTGCGTGGCGCGGTCCTCCTGATCTGGGTGGCCGGAGCCGCCGCCATCCACGGGCAACAATACCGCTTCCGCTATTATGGAACCGAGGATGGCCTCACCAACCTGGCAGTCAAGGTCCTGTTTCAGGATCGTACCGGCTTCCTGTGGGCGGCCACCGAGAACGGCCTGTTCCGCTACGACGGCCAGCGATTCAGGCCTTATGGCCCCACCGAGAATCTGCCGCGAGAGGTCATCCTGAGCCTGGGCGAGGCGCCGGATGGCAGTCTATTGGTGGGATCTCGGGCCGGTCTCTACCAGAACCAGGGCGATCGCTTCCGGAAGCTGGCCCCGCCTGGCTCCGGAATAGTGGATGGCTACAGTTCAATCCAGTACGACGGCAAGGGCCTGACGTACATCGCAACGACTGGCGGTCTGCTTGTCGCGCGCCGATCCACGGGCGACGCCCGTCTGACTTTTCGCCTGCTGCCGGCGCCGGCCGCCGCCGGCGGTGGTGAGGCGCATGGAGTGCTTCTGGAGACGGGCGTAGTCTGGTACGGTTGCGGCGTCGGCTTGTGCCGGATGGGGGCCGAAGGCGTGACCGTCTTTGGTGAGGCCAGCGGTCTCTCTCGGGGAAGGTGGACATGTATTCGCCGCGACGGCAGCGGCGATCTCTGGGTCAGCGACAAGCGGCACTTCGCGGTGATGCGCCAGGGCAGCCAGCGCTTCGATACATCGATTCCCGCATTTCCAGCGACCGCCGGATCGTGGCAGTTGGCCGTGGATGCGGCAGGCCGCTTACTGGTGCCTACCGTCGAAGGACTGGTGATTCACGATGCGAAGCGATTCCGCACAGTGGGACCGCGCGAAGGTCTGGTGGGTCCGGTCTATTCGGTGCTCCAGGACCGGGAGGGCGCCATTTGGCTGGGTTTGGCCGGCCGAGGCTTGGCCCGGTGGCAGGGCTACGGCGAATGGGACGGCTTCGCCCCGGCCACGGGCTTGGATAGCGAGCTGATCTACGAAGTCCTGCCGCTCGGCGATGGCAGCTTGTGGGCGGGCACTGAGAACGGCCTGTTCCGCGGCCGCAAGATCGGAGACCGGTGGCTCTGGCGCCGGCACGCCGATGTTGGAAAAATCCCTGTGCACTCGTTACGACTGGACCGGGATGGCGACCTTTGGCTCGCTACGGAAGGCTATGGGGTGGGTCGAATCGACGCGCGCACCGGGGGAATCGAGTGGTTCAAGAACGCTCGCGGGCTCGCCGCGGAATACGCATCTTCGTTGGCCCTGGATCCATCGCAGAGGCTCTGGGCGGCGACCGAAGCGGGTTTATTTGTGGCGCAGCTTCCCGCGACGCGTTTCCGGCGCGTTGAAGAGGTTCCGCCCGTTCGCTGCTGGGTGGTAAGCGCGGGGCCCGGCGGGCAGATCCTCGCGGGCGGGGCCGCGGGACTGTTCCGGCTGTCGGCGGGCAGATGGCGCCACATCTCGACGGCCGACGGCTTGGAGCACGATATGATTCTGGCGGCGGCCTCAAACAAGCCGGATGAAATCTGGGTGGGCTATTGGTTTTCGGGCCGGGTTACGCGCATTCGCATCGACGGCGAACATCTCTCGATGACCCATTACGGACCCGAACGGGGTCTGCGCGGAGAAATGAGCTACTTCCTCGGTTTCGACGCGGCGGGCCGGCTTTGGTCCGGATCCGACCAGGGCGTCCGTGTCCGGAATGGAGAGCATTGGACTCAATACGACCAGAGCGACGGCCTGATCTGGAACGATTGCGATCTGGGCGCCTTTGCGGCGGAGCCCAATGGTACCGTCTGGATCGGCACCAGTGGCGGCCTCGCGCGCTTTCAGCCAAGCCGGATAGAGCGCGCGACGATCCCTCCTTCGATCGTATTCACCAAAGTCGTTCTGGGAGACCGCATGGTCGATCCCGGCCGCTATGTTTCCATCCATCGCCGATCGAACTCCCTGACGGCCCAATACTCGGCGCTGGCTTTCGCCCACGAAGCTGCCGTCTTGTTCCGTTACCGGCTGGCGCCGTTGTTTGGCGATTGGCGTGAAACGCCGCTGCATGAGATGCAGTTTCCCGGACTGCCACCGAACGATTACCGCCTGGAGGTGGAAGCGCGCGATGTTGGGGGCCAATGGAGTAGGCAGCCAGCCGCGTTCGCTTTCCAAATCCGGTCGCCGTGGTGGCGCGCCTGGTGGTTTTTCGTCTTCGTGGCCTCGGCCGCCGTGGCGTTGGTTCGCATGGTCTGGCGCTGGCGCACATTGAACCTGACACGCCGCCAGCGGGAACTGGAGCGCGTGGTCGCCGAACGCACGCAGGAACTCCGCCAGGAGAAGCAGGACCTGCTGGTAGCCCGCGAGGAGCTTCGCGAACAAGCCATAAGGGACGGGCTGACCGGACTGTTCAACCACCGCGCGTTTTTCGATCTTCTGGAGATGGAATTTGCCCGGATTGGGCGGCAAAGCGGCTCCCTGGCGTTAATCATGGCGGATCTGGACCTGTTCAAGAAGGTCAATGATACTTACGGACACCTGGCTGGCGATGCGGTTCTGCAAGAATGCGCGCGCCGTATTGTGGCTTCGGTGCGGCCCTATGACAGCGTGGGGAGGTACGGAGGAGAGGAGTTCACCATCCTGATGCCCGAGTGCCGTCTGGAAGAGGCTGCCGAGCGGGCCGAACAAGTGCGGGAAGCGATCGCGCAGAGCCCTGTTGCCACGCCGGCAGGCCCGATATCGGTGACCTGCAGCTTTGGGGTCGGCGCCGCCGGCAGCCTGGCATCCAAGCCGGAGGAGTTGGTGCAGTCCGCCGACCTGGCGCTCTACCGTGCGAAAGCGCATGGGCGGAACTGCGTGGTGGCTTCCTCCGCTGAAGCCGCTCCTCTGGGGGTGGAGGAAATCCCCGAAACAAGCGCCCGCTGACGCGGCAGTTGTATTCCACCAGGCCTTTTCGTGGGGCAGGCCGAAAACATTCCCGATCACGCCGCATGAGACTTTCCCCCAATTTCGCCACTAGCATTCCGAAATCCACAGAAAGTGAATTTGGCGGTGAGGGATGGACGATCAAGACATCATTCGAGAGTTCCTCATTGAAAGCAATGAGAATCTGGCCCGCCTGGACCAGGAAATGGTGGAGCTTGAAAAGCGCCCCCAAGATCCTCAATTACTGGGGAGTATTTTCCGTACCATCCACACCATTAAAGGGACTTGCGGCTTCCTGGGCTTCGCTACTCTGGGATCCGTAACCCACTTGGCCGAGAACCTCCTCAGTCAATTGCGTGACGGGAAACGCCAGCTCACACCCGAGTTCGTCACGCTGATCCTGGATACCGTGGATGTAGTCAAGACCGTCCTGGTAGCCATCGAAGCAACCGGGCGCGAAGGCCCCGAGCCCTTCGCCGACCTGCGCAAGCGCCTGGAAGCCGCCTGCGCCCAAGCCAACGGCGGCGCCCCGGCTGCGGACTCTCCCACAGCCGCTCCCGATATCGAAAAGCCCGATACCGAAAAGGCGGCTGCCCCCAAGGGTCCTTCGGTGTCGGACTCCAGCATCCGGGTGGACGTGGTACTGCTGGACAAGCTGATGAACCTGGTGGGCGAACTGGTGCTGGCACGCAACCAGATTTTGCAGTTCACCGCCCACCAGGAGGATTCCCCCCTTAACGCCACCTCGCAACGCCTGAACCTCATCACCACCGAGTTGCAGGAAGGCGTCATGAAGACCCGCATGCAGCCCATCGGGGTGGTCTGGAACAAACTGCCGCGGGTGGTGCGCGATCTGGCCACCTCTTTCGGCAAGCAAATCAACCTGGAAATGGATGGCGCGGACACCGAGCTGGACAAGACCATTATCGAAGCCATCAAGGACCCGCTCACCCACATCGTCCGCAACTGCTGCGACCACGGGATCGAAAAGCCGGAGGTGCGCGTCCGCAACGGCAAGCCGGCCTCCGGCAAGCTCAGCCTGCGCGCCTTCCACGAAGGCGGCCAGGTGAACATCGAGATCGCCGACGATGGCGCCGGTATCGACGTCAAGGTCTTGAAAGACAATGCCGTCCAAAAGGGACTGGTGCGGCTCGAACAGGCTGAGCGCATGACCGACCGGGAGGTGCTGGCGCTGATCTTCCTTCCCGGCTTCTCCACCGCCGCTAAAGTCACCAGCGTGAGCGGCCGCGGCGTGGGCATGGACGTCGTCAAAACCAATATAGAAAAGATCGGCGGCGTGGTGGAGTTGGTCAGCCGCCTGGGCCAGGGGACCACCCTGAAGCTGAAAATCCCCCTGACTCTCGCCATCATCCCCGGTCTGGTCGTTACTCTGACCGAAAGGCGATCCACGCCGCGCAGGATGACAGGATCCGGCGAACGCTACGTGATTCCCCAAGTCAGCCTGCTGGAGCTCATCCGCCTCGAAGGCGAATCCGGAAAGCGGCAGATCGAACTTATCCACGACACGCCGTTCTACCGCAGACGCGGAACCCTCCTGCCGCTGGTCTATCTGGCCGATGTATTGAAGCTCGGCACCACCAGCGAATCCAATGTGGTCAATATCGTGGTCCTGCAAGCCGAGGACCGCCAGTTCGGCCTGGTGGTGGATGGCATTAGCGACACGCAGGAAATCGTGGTGAAGCCGCTCGGCAAGCAGTTGAAAAGCTTGAACTGCTATGCCGGCGCCACCATCATGGGCGATGGCCACGTGGCCTTGATCCTGGACGTCTCGGGAATCGCCCAGTTGGCCGGCGTGGTGCAGGAATCGCGCGAGAAGTCCACCGCCGAGACCCAGCGCCACGACCACTCCGGCAGTGAACGCCAGACCTTCCTGCTGTTCCGGGCCGGATCGTTTGAACGCCTGGCGGTTCCGCTTTCGCTCGTCGCGCGGCTGGAGGAGTTTTCGCTCTCCAAAATTGAGCACGCCGGCGGCAAGCGGGTGGTGCAATACCGCGGGCGGATCCTGCCGCTGGCTTCCCTGGCGCCGATCCTCGATCCCGGCGCGGCCGACACTGCCGGTCTCCAGGACCCGGCCCAAGTGGTGGTCTTCAATAATGGAGAACGCAGCATGGGCGTCCTCGTGGACCAGATCCTGGACATTGTGGAGGATCAGGTAACGGTGCGCCAGGCGGCCACGCGCCCGGGACTGTTGGGATCCGCGGTGGTCGGCAAGAAAGTGACCGATCTGCTCGATTTGCACGCCGTCATTCAGGCCGCCGACGACGGCTGGTTCGGCGGCCGCGATGCCCAGCGTGCCAGCGGCGCCACCGTCATGATCGCGGAGGCTTCTCCATTTGTGCGCGGCCTGGTGCGCAGTTCGCTCGAAATGGCCGGCTATCGGGTGGTGGAGGCGGCCGATACGCAAGCCGCCCTGCGCGAACTGGAGCGCCGCAAAATCGACGTGGTGCTGGCCGGTCTCGATCTGCTGCCGGATGGCGACCATAGTCTTCTCGAAGAAATGCGGCGCTTGCCCGGTCTGGCTCACGTCCCCGCCCTGGCCTTGAGCGACAGCGCCGAACAGGCCCAGGCGTATCGGGAGCATCCGCGGGGGTTCTCCGATTGCCAAATGCGGTTCGATCGGGACGCCATGCTGTCGTCTCTGGCCAAACTGGCCGGCGCG
>PMVV01000300.1 GCA_003166475.1 Bryobacterales bacterium
CGTGAGCAGCCACTGGGAGGTGCACATCTGTTCCATGTAGTACCGTTCGGTGTGGGTCCGCGGCTTCCACTCGGCTTCGAGGTCATCCCAGAGTTGCTGGTACTCAGCCGGGTCGTCGCCGGTAATCATGAGGCTGCGCGCGCGCAGGCTCCAGGTGAGAGCGTTGAAGCGCACGGCGGCCTTCCCTGCGGGAGTTTTCGGACCGGTAGAATGCTGGGCATTTTGCCGGTTGGCTTCTTGCTGTTTGTCTGAAATCAACATACGAGATTTCCTTTTGGGGGACGCGGGGACCAGGCCCCATATCCCGCTTTCATGATAGGGCGCGAGCGGCGGGGAACGGCCATGCGGCAGAGAGTGCCGGGTTAGTAAGTTGTTTGGCTGCCTCGGAATGTGGCGTGGGAATATATTTTCAAACCGTGTGACCGCACTCGCTTGGACTGGCGCGACAGCTTCCGCTGAAGAGGCATGAGCTTATCGGTCACGTAGCGCGCCACGGCTGCTATCTGGCGCCAGAGGGCCATCGGGTCAACGGAAGCCGCTTAAGTCAGGTCGGTCAATTCGTCCCATCCGAGTGCATATCCCATCGCACGTTTCGCCTCGCGATGCCGGGACGGCGCCAATGCGCCCGCCCGGGATTCAAGCCACTGGCGCGCGGCGGTACGGATATTGTCGAAGTTGGCGACGCATGGCGAGGGCAGTCCTTCACGCCGGCCTAATTTGACCTCCACCGGAATGGTGCGGATGGTGGTGGTGATCTCGGCGACGAGGAACTTGCTCAGGTATTGGTAGGCGTCGTTGCGGCTGAGCAGCAGCACGGGGCGCCGCCCTGCAGGCGCGGGCAGGTTCGCCCACCAAATCTCGAACTGCCTCACGGCTGGTAGTCCTCTGGCGTGGACCAGTCGTCGGCATCCGCGGCCGAATCGGGCTGTTTGCGGTAAGCCTCGCGCATAGCTTGGTACTCGGCTTGCCGGATCGCCTTTCGAATCGCTTGCCGCACAAACTCCGACCGCTGGCGTTTTCCAGGCTCGGCGATGCGGTTCAATGCCGTCAGGGTGTGCTCATCCAACTGGATCAGAAGCGACTTCATATGCATCGATTATATCGAGTATTGATATGATCGCGGCTGGGATCTGTTGGGCCGTCCTGGCACGGTGGTGCTGGCGGCGCCCGTGCCGGCAAGCGCGCTGCCTCTACTGCTCGATCTCGCCCGTCCAGCGATTGCGATGCGCCCAGAATGGGCACTGAGGGCAGACCTGTCCGTCGGGATAGTCGATCCCCTCCTCATGCGGGCAGCCTATGATTCCATCCGTCATGATGACGGATTTGACTCCCTGATCCTGCAGGAGCCGCAGGATGCTGGCTCCAATGGCTGGATCTGTCCGAGCGTCTCCGTCCTCAGTGAACAAACGTTCCATTACCGGCTCGGCGCCCTCCGCGACAACGATCCCAATCGCGACTTTGCTCGCGCGTTTGTCGTCGGGACCGTAAAACGCGATGGTCGCGGCCGGGAAGCCACGAAAGCCGCGGCGGGCCTTCTTCTTCAAAGGTGAATCGGAACGGTGTTTGAACCTCACGGAGTTATTTTGCACGAATCTCGCGCCGGCTGCAACGTATCGCGCGCGACCGATTTCTTGTTTTTGCTTGGCGAAGGGGCGATTGGCTGGAGCGGTCTTCGCGGGAGTGAGCGGTATCATGAAGTTGGAGCATTCGCGATGGATTCCACGATCTTAGATCTTGGTGAAGACCTTAGCGGTTTCCTGGCCACCCTAGGCCGGCTGATCGACCAGACGGTGCGTGAGATGATTGTGTTCGAGTTGTACCGGCGAGGCCTGGTCTCAAGCGGCAAGGCCGCCGAACTCCTGGGAATTCCCCGCCTGGAATTCATCCAGCGCGCATCGGAGTTGGGCATCCCGTACTTCCGCTTCACTGAGGACGAATGGCGAGCAGAAGTTGCAGAGAGCAAGCGAGACTGAGTGCCGGTCATATCCAATTCGAGTCCGCTAATCGCGCTTACTCAGTAGTACACCGCGCCCGGGCCGTTGGAACTTGGCCCACATGTCGGGCAGCACCAGCGTTGACGCCCATGATCGGTCTATCCTCCGCGAACAGGGACAGTTGGGAGCGCCTTCTACCCGTTAGCAGGCTGACTCCCGGGGCCAGCGAAGCACTCCTGCCGATAAACCGCGCCATGCCGGAGAGTACTTGCAGGAGCTTGCGGTACTATGGATACATGCTCCGCTACCAGGTCGCTTTCCACTTTCCGCATGCGCAGGGTGAAATGGTGGTGGCAGAGGCCCTCGACTTTCCCGGGGCGGTCAGCCAAGGCTTCGACTTGCCGGACGCCCGGCTGATGATCGCCAGTGCAATGGGGGATCTTGCGGAATTATTACTGGAGGAGAGCAAGCCTTTGCCGACCCCGAACCCGGACGCATCCGCGACCGATGCCGACCTGATCGAACTCGTGTCGCTGTCGGTGCACGTAGGCGCTTCCCGAGTGTGAAGAGGCACGAGCTTATCGATCACTTGGCACGCCACGGCTGCTATCTGGCGCGAGAGGGCGGACGCCACAGCATCTATACCAATCCGGCGAATGGCGCGAACGTTCCCGTACGGCGGTAGGAGGTTCCGGCCCCTCACAGGCTAAAGCCTGTGCCACCATGGCAGGGGCACTTGCCTCACCTATAAAATGACCAACTCTTTCTGCATCTCTCCCGTGACCCGCGCCTCCGTCTCACCCACAAACATGTTCACTTCCGAACGGATTCCGAAGTCCTTCAAATAAACGCCCGGCTCGATGGAGAAGCAGGTCCACGGCACGACGCGGCGCTCGTCGTGGGTTTCCAGATTATCCATATTCGCGCCGTTGCCGTGTACTTCCTCGCCGATAGAGTGCCCGGTGCGATGCACGAAATAGTCGCCGTAGCCGCGGCTCGAGATGTAGCCGCGGGCCGCATCGTCCACTTCGAAGCCGCGCAACTGCTTGCCGGCCGCTACCGTGTCGCGCACGCGGGCGATGGCCGCGTCGCGCGCGCCGCTCACCACGCCATACACCTTGAGCATTTCGTCGCTGGGGCGGTCGCCGCAGAAGCCGGTCCAGGTAATGTCGTAGTAGACCGCGCCGGGCTGGGCGAGCTTGGCCCACATGTCGAGCAGCACCAGATCGCCGCTGCGAATTTCGGACGTGATCTCGGCGGACGGCTCGTAATGCGGGTTGGCGGCGTTGGCGTTCACGCCCACGATCGGCCCATCCTCCGCGAACAGGCCGGCTTTGGCGAACCCGTCGCGTACGAACTCCGCGACCGCGAATTCCTGCACTGCGCCGCCGCCCCGGGTGATTTCGCGGATCATCTGGAAAGCCTGCGCGCGCACCGCATCCACGCGGCGGCCCGCTTCAAGGTGCGATTCGAGCGCCTCCGCACTCCAGCGCGCTTCGAAGTGCTGGATCAGCTCCGCCGAGCTGACCACCTCCACGCCGAGGCTGCGCACCAACTCCACCGTGCCCGCGTCCACCATGGCCACGTAAGGGATGGCGCACATGGGCGAATATTGCATGGCGACGCGCCGCGCGCCGCCCACCAACGCGCGCAGTCCGCCGGTCTGCTCGCTCCAACTCGAATAGCGGATCTTATCGCCAGGCAGCGTGTCCAGCCGGCCCGACTCGATGCGATGCACCAGACCGCGCGGCTCACCCGCCGCCGGAATCCAGTAATACCAGCGCCGCGTGACGTGCGAGGCCGGCTGAAAGCCCAGGACGCGATATGCCAGCGGATCGCGCCGATGGTGGTCGAAGAACAACCACCCGTCCAGCTTCTGTTTTTGCAGTTCTTCCTGAATGGCCGCGAGGTTCATTTTTCAAAAGGCTCCAGATTGGCGCGGGTGGGCGGCGCCGTCGCCAGGCTGACCACGATCAGCGCCAGCACGGAAACGCCCAGCGCCGGATAAACGGCGTCCAGCCGTCGTATGTCCAGAATGTTCCAGACCACCGTAATGACGGTCCCCAAGACGATCGAACTGACGGCGCCCGCCTTATTGGCCCGCTTCCAAAAGAATACCGCCATCACGGAGGGCGTGACGGCCGCGCCGTAAACGGTGTAGGCATAGAGCGCGGCCTTCAGCACCGACTCGAAGTAGGCGGCCTGCAACAGCGCGAATGCGCCGAGTGCGATCACCAGCACGCGCGATACGACGAGGGTGCGCCGCTCGCTGGCCTGCGGATCGATGAAGCGCTTGTAGACATCGTGGATCAGGTTGCTGGCGGGCGAGAACAGGTAATTGTTGGCGGTCGAAATCACCTTGGCGAAGACGCCGCCGAGCAGGATGGCGCCCACCAACTCCGGCAACCGCATGCGCGCGGTCAACGGGATGATTTCGCGCGGGTGGTCGGTCTTCAGCGTTGCGCTGCCGAGAACGGCGATGGTGATGATTACGGTTTCCAGCACCAGCGTGCCGCCGATCCATCCGAAGACCGCAATTCGCGCGTCGCGTTCCGAGCGCGCCGAGAAAAACTTCTGATACATGCTCTGATTGCCGAGCAGCAGCAGCATGGTCGGCAGCAGATAGCCGAGGCAATGTACCCAGCCGAGCGGCCCGAACGCGGTGAAGCGATCGGCGGGCAGCGCCTGGTGAACGGCCTCCCAGCCGCCCGTGCGCGCCAGCAGCAGCGGTAGCGAAATCAGCGTGATCACGGTCACCAGCAGGCCGATGATCAGGTCCAGGTATGCCACCGAAGCCATGCCCGCCAGCGCCGTAAACGTGATCACGAACGCCGCGATGATGTACATGCCGGTCTTTTGGTCGAGCGACGGGAAGATCAGATGCAAGATGTCGCCGCCGCCCTTGAACTGGTAACTGGTGATCATGGTGTACGAAATCACGATGGCGATGGTGGCCAGCACGCGCGCGCCGGTGTTGTAGCGCGTCTCCAGCAGATCGGGCACGGTGAACTGCGCGAAGCGCCGCGCGCGCCCGGCGATGACCGCGATCAGCACCAGTCCGACCCAGCCGCCGGCCGGCTGCCAGAGCGCCGAGAAGCCGTTGCGGTACGCGTTCTCGCCGCCCGCGAAGAGGCTGCCTGCGCCGATCCAGGAGGAAAGCAGCGTGAACACCAGCACGGGCCAGGTGAGCTTGCGGCCCGCCACCAGGAAGTCGGCTTGGTTCTTGACGGTGAGCGAGCGCAGTACGGCGGTGCCCAGCAAAACCGCCACGATTATCGACAACACTACGGCGTAGATCATTTGGGGAGAAAGGGGGTCAGCCTGCTTTCCAGCACCTCTTGCGAAGCTCCGTCTATCTCAATCACTTTGGTCCGGTTTGACAAGCCTAACACGATCCGCACACGCGATTGCGGCACGCCGGCCAGGTCAGCGAAGAATCGAATGCACGCCTCGTTGGCCTTGCCATCCACGGGCGGCGCGGCCAGATCCAGCTTCCACGCGCCGCCCAGGCGGCCGGCGACGCGCGTCTGCCGGGCGCGCGGATGCACCTTCACCGTGATACGCGCCATTGGATCTCCGCCCTCAGGTTCGCCACGCCTGCCGCCGCGCGCGTGTCCACCACGTCGAAAGGGATCACGTCGTCCAGCCAGTCGTGACTCGACCCGTCGGGGCTTTGCGTGGCCACCGTCAGCGTGTACTGCTGCGGCGTGAGCCAGCAGGCGAAGTGGAAATCCACCTCCAACTCGTCGCCCGCCAGGTAGCTGCCCAGGTGCTTCTTCTCGATGCGCGTGTTGGTGCCGTAGACATCCATGCCGATGCGGTTGCGGATCAGGATGCCCACCATGGGATCGCAGGCCGGTTGATGAAAGCGGCTGCGCACGCGCACGGTGACGGTCTCGCCGCCGGCCACCGACGTCGCCGGCTCGCCCGCGGCGTTCAGCAACTCGACTGTCAGGATTTCGCTCACTCCGTCGCCGTGGCGGAAACTGGCCTCGAAGCGGTGTTGCTTTTCCTGCCGCGCCTGCTGCTTTTCGAGCACCAGCCCGATGTACCGGTTGATCACGTCCGAGGGCGCGCCTTGCGCCTCCATGCGGCCGTTGAGCAGCAGAATGGCGCGGTCGGAAAGCTGCTTCACCAAGCCGAGATCGTGCGAAACGAACAGCACGGTGATCTTGCGCGCGCGCAACTCTTCGAACTTGCGCACGCAGCGATTGGCGAAGACGGCGTCGCCCACGGCCAGGGCTTCGTCGACGATGAGGATTTCGGGGTCGACATGGATGGCGGTGGCGAAGGCCAGCCGCACATACATGCCGCTGGAATACTCTTTGACCGGGCGCGCGATGAACTCGCCGATCTCGGCGAAGGCCTCGATGGAAGGCATGGCGCGCTCGATTTCGGCGCGGCTCAGCCCCATGATTTCGCCGTTCAGGAAGACGTTCTCGCGGCCGCTGAATTCGGGGTTGAAGCCCGCGCCCAGCTCCAGCAGTGCGGCGATGCGTCCGCGCGTGACGACGCGGCCCTTGGTGGGCTGCAGGATGCCGGCCACGATTTGCAGCAGCGTGCTCTTGCCGGACCCGTTCGGCCCTACCAGCGCTAGAGTCTCGCCCTTTTCGACCTGGAAGCCGATATCGCGCAACGCCCAAAAATCGGTGTGGAACTTGCGCTTGACGAACGGCAGGGCCTCGCGCAACCGGTCGGCGGGACGGCGGTAGAGCTTGTAGAGCTTGGATACGTTCTGAACCAGAACCACAAGGTTTTATTGTGACACGATGGCGGGGCTAAAGCCC
>PMVV01000066.1 GCA_003166475.1 Bryobacterales bacterium
GGGCGGGGGTGGTTTTGGGGGGGGCGGTTACGGCGGCGGCGGTTACGGCGGCGGTTATGGCGGCGGAGGTTACGGCGGCGGTGGTTATGGTGGCATGGGCGGTTACGGCGGCGGTGGCTATGGTGGCATGGGGGGTGCAGGCTATGGCGGGTTCGGTGGAACCCAAGGCGGCATGAGCCCCTTGGCGAGCATGATGGGGGGCGCCTCCGGGGCGCAGACAGGAACCGTGGCAGGTGGGACGGCGGGAGCTTCGGCCGACCAGACTGGCACGTATCTGGGCGCTACCGGCGCGGGAGTTTCCAATGTCAAGGGCCCGCGCATCATCCCGAATCCATTCGACAACACGCTGCTGGTGCAGTCGACCCCCGAGGAATGGGAACAGATTTCGCGGCTGCTGCTGCAGTTGGATGTGCCTCCGCGGCAGATTCTGGTGGAGGCCAAGATCATCGAAGTGGACTTGACCGGCAGCCTCCAGTACGGCGTGAATTCCTACCTGCAAGCCAAGGGCGCGGCGCTCCCCAGCGGTACCAGCGCGGCGGGTCAAGCCGGCGGTTTTATCGGGACGGCTCTGAGTTCCGGGCTGAATTTGACGGGTGGCTTTCTGGTGGGGCACAGCCGGGAATTGCTGGCGGCGCTGACGGCGCTCGAGAGTACCGGCAAAGCCAGAACCATCAACGAGCCGTCGTTAATCGCCACCGACAGCATCCCCGCGGTGATGAACGTAGGGACCAGCGTGCCCACGCTGAGTTCCTCGGTGGCCTCGGGAGTGCAATCCGGTGGCAATACCCTGTTCGCCAACAATATCTCCAATGTCAGCACGGGCGTGACCCTGGTGGTCAGTGCGCGCGTCAACTCCAGCGGTATCGTTACCATGCTGATCAATCAGCAGGTGAGCGGCGCAGTTCCGCCAAGCAGCACCGGCATTCAGTCGGACTCGTTCTCCAATCGCAGCTTTCAGACGCAGATCACGGTGCAGGACGGCGACACCATCGCCATCGGCGGAATCATCCAGGAGACCTCTACGGATTCGTCCACTGGAATTCCCTTCCTGCAGCGGATTCCGGTGCTGGGCGCGGCTTTCGGCTCCAAGTCGAGAAATACCAGCCGGACGGAGTTGATCGCCTTCTTTACCCCGCACGTGATCTACGACACGACGGGGCTGGCGGACGCCACTGACGATTTGAAAGCCGGGCTGAAGCACATGAAGGGCGAGTTGAAGGAAAAGTAGCGGGGAGGCGGGTTCGGGTGTTTCGCGGCTATTCCGGAAGGATGTCGTAGGCCCCGGCGTAGAGAAGTCGATCGCGGTCCACGATACCGACATTCAGGCGATCCAGCCAACCATGCCGGCCCAGCACATTCTTCACGATGTTCGCGTCGGCAAAGAAGAACACCATTGAGTAAACTTCTATATCGAGCGTGCTAATCGCGACTTCATGACCGTAGGCCTCGAAACGGCTGTTTGCCGTCGAGAAGCTCATCGGAACGCCCCGCTCGACGTTGAGGCCCAAAGCCTCGGCGTAGCTTCGTTCGAACAGGCAATAAGCCGCTCCTGTGTCTAGATTCGCGACCAGGTCGATCGTTTCTTCGCCGGGAACGCAGCACAACGGGTACGCTGATCGTGTCGCCGGGCCCGGCGTAGGAATGCCGCTTGGCGAAGCTGATGCGGAAGGCCAACTCCTACCAACCCCCGAACGGGAGCGGAGTCTCCTTCGGAATGTGCATTAGAAGAGGTTGCTGAACGCCCGCCGCTCGGGCTTGTTGCAGAACGGCTTTGGCGTTCGCGCCGTGACTGACCAGCTTATCCCCTTCGATCGCCACCCATTGCCCGGCGTAGCGCGGACCGTTCAATCGCAGCCACTCCTGTTCGCGCTCGCGGGCGTTGAACGCCGAGTTGGGGCGGAGTTCGTCTGTCACCGTCACGACCAGGTGCTGCCGTTCCGCGAATGGAAGCGGTTCGAGAGGGCGGAGAACGCCGGACTCGTACACGACTTCCAACTGTTTGGTCATGGCCTGATTGTACCGTGCCCGGGATTCGGTCGGACGGGAGGCTTGTATTGGCCACGTTCCGCCAGGGCTTGTTCGAGGATCGCCGGGTTCTGCCTGCCAGATTCCCTTGGGCCCTCAGGATCACCTCGGCGGCCCGAGACTTACTGGGCTCCTCGCCGCCGATCCGTCCGCCGTTTCACGGCTGCCGCGGCCTCGGCTAGAATCCGCAACGCCCGATTCACAGAGTCGCCGTCTGGAAACACTTCTGCAAGGTCTGGTTCTATTAGCACGAGGTTAGTTCCGGCGGTCGCCTGCCGGAAGTACTTGCCGCGAACTCCCGGTCCGAGCTTGGTGAGATCGTATTCCGGCCGGACGTTGTCGTCCTCTGCCTGTTGTGGTTTCTTTTTCATATGGCGCGCGGTGAAGCGGGGCTTAAGCCCCGCGCGGGCCAAAGCCCGCCCTCCAGGGTCAGTCGTTGCCGGAGATGTTCACCAGGTTATCGCTCAGCACCGCGTCCGCCTCTTCCGCGGTAAACTCCTCCACCTTTGCCGAGATATTCATCGAACAGAACTTCGGCCCGCACATGGAACAGAAGTGCGCGTCCTTGAAGCCTTCGTCCGGCAGCGTCTCATCGTGCATGGAGCGGGCCGTCTCAGGGTCGAGCGACAGCTCGAACTGGCGGTTCCAGTCGAAGCGGTAGCGCGCGCGCGATAGTTCGTCGTCGCGGTCGCGGGCGCCCGGACGGTGGCGCGCGATGTCGGCGGCGTGCGCGGCGATTTTATACGCGATGATGCCGGCCTTCACGTCGTCGCGGTTGGGGAGGCCCAGGTGCTCCTTGGGCGTGACGTAGCACAGCATCGACGCGCCGTACCAGCCGATCATGGCCGCGCCGATCGCCGATGTAATGTGGTCGTAGCCCGGCGCGAAGTCCGTCACCAGCGGACCCAGCGTGTAGAAGGGCGCCTCGTAGCACATCTCCTTTTCCTTCTCCACCTGCATCTGGATCTGGTCCATGGGGATGTGGCCGGGACCTTCAATCATCACCTGCACGTCGTATTCCCAGGCGCGTTTGGTCAGCTCGCCCAGCGTCTTCAGCTCGGCGAACTGCGCGGCGTCGCTGGCGTCGGCCACCGATCCGGGGCGCAAGCCGTCGCCCAGCGAGAAGCTGACGTCGTACTTCTGGAAGATCTTGCAGATCTCGTCGAAGCTCTCGTACAGCATGTTCTGGCGATGATTCTTCACCATCCACTCGGCCAGGATGGAGCCGCCGCGGCTGACGATGCCGGTGACGCGGCGCGCGGCCAGCGGGATGTGTTGCACCAGCACGCCGGCGTGAATGGTCATGTAGTCCACGCCCTGCTCGGCCTGCTCGTGGATCACTTCCAGCATCAGCGAGGCGCTCAGGTCTTCCAGGCGGCGCACACGCGAGAGCGCTTCGTAAATCGGCACGGTGCCGATGGGCACCGGCGATGCGTCGATGATGGCCTGGCGGATGCGCGGGATGTCGCCGCCGGTGGAAAGATCCATCACGGTATCGGCGCCGTATTTCACCGAGTAGCGCAGCTTTTCCAGCTCTTCATCGATATTAGAGGTAACCGCCGAGTTGCCGATGTTGGAGTTGATTTTGCACTTCGATCCGACGCCGATGCACATGGGCTCCAGGTTGGTGTGGCGGATGTTGGCGGGGACGATCATACGTCCGCGCGCCACCTCGGAGCGGATGAATTCGGGCGCCAGGCTTTCGCACCGCGCGACGTGCTGCATCTCACCGGTAACGACGCCTCGCCGCGCATAGTGCATCTGCGTGCGGACTGCGTCGTTCTGGCGTTCGGCTATCCATTCTGTACGCATGGGACTCCTCTGGGCTGCAGGCTATGGCTGTCGGGTTGTGGGCGCCGCGCTGGAGTGCCCGGCGCCCATTCGCCTACTTCTTCTTCTTGGGCTTCTTGACTTCTTTGTTGCCTTTATCCCTGCTTTTTGCCATATCCGCAATTATACCCGCTAATGGACACGATGCAATGCGTCATCGTCGGCGTCCCAGGCGTCCGGGTCGGCCGCATGCAGCAGGACGAACTTCTGCAACTCGCTGGTGGGGGCCGTCAGCACGATCTGCTGTCCCTCGCCCATGGTGGATTGCGGCGCCTGGCCGGCCTCCACCATGCGCTTCAGCCAGGTCTCGTCGATCGGGGAGACGTATAGTTCGTCGCCGGACATGCGGATCTTGGCGAACAAGTGGCCCGCGACGCCGACCTCCGGATCGGACTTGGAGGCCACGTCCACGAATTCGTATTCCTGCAAGCGCAGCAAGTGGACCGCGTATTTCGTCCCGTCCGCGGAATCGACGGTGTACCCGTCCCCCGATTTCTCGATCTTCCAGATCGCACCATCCTTCTCCGACCAGGTTCCTTCCAGCGGCAGGTCGGAAGCGAGATTCTGCGTGGTGTAGAGCGGGTGGATTGCGACCGCGGGCGCGCAGCCGGTCATCGCCGCGACGCCCGCCAGTACCGCCAGCCATAGTGTGAATCGCATGTTGAAACTCCTTTCACTACGGGATAGCGACATTGGCGGGCGGAAATTGCAGTTGGGCCCAAATAGCGGGGCTTAAGCCCCGCGCCGGCTAAAGCCCGCCCTCCATCGTTTAAGAGCCATCTTGAGGGGAGCGTAACGGGCGGCGGCGGCCATCAGCAGCAGGCCGGTGAGCAACAGGCCGATCGGCCACCAGGCGCGGTCTTTGAAGAAATCCTGCTGCAGGCGCACCAGGCCGATGGCCAGGAACAGCATGCCGCTGGCGAAAAAATTCTTCATCTGTTTGGGAATGCTGCCCAGCACGAATACGCAAGCCACAACCGGCAGGAGCGCCTCCAGCAAACGCGCTTCCAGGCGCATGCCCGCGTTCGCCGGAGCCTTCTCCCAGCGATCCGATGCGGCCAGACCCAGCAGCAGCAGCGACGTCATCACGTGGCCGGGTATCACGAAGCGGAACGATTTGGCTACCGAGCGCATCTGCGGCGACCGGACACCCTCGCACGCAATCTGCAGCGCAAAGTAGATTCCCGCGTTCGCCATGAATAGATATTCGATCTGGCCGCGGGTCCACGGCGCCACGCTCTTCAGCCAGTTGGCGTAGGGTTCATGATAGGTGGCCACACCGGTCAGCGCCGCCAGCGTGAAGGCGACCGCGATCGGATAGAAATACCGCGAATCGTTGGCCAGCCGCAGACGCTCCAACGCCAGGGCGATGGCGAAGAACAGCGCCGCGCAGGGGAGCAGGTAGAAGTACGGTCTGCCGGGGTCCTTGTCGATCCAGTCCAACATGCCCAATCGCAGCAGGCAGGCCAGGCACCAGAGCGCGGCCATCACGGCGAACACCAGCGAGAACACGGATGCACGCGTGAAGCGGCGCAGCCAATAGTAGGCCGGCAGCGAGAGCAGGATCGCCCACCATAATTGCGCGTTGGTGGTCATCTTGAAGCTTTCGAAATTCGAGAAAAGCTCCAGATTCTTGCGGCCCTGGGTGAATCCGCGGAACACGCCATATTCGCCCATGGCGACCAGCAGGGCGATGGGCAGCAGCAGGCAGAAGGCCAGCAGGAAGGCCACGGCGATGCGGCGCTGATCGAGCTTCCAGCAGCGAATGCCGATCCAGGCGGTGGGCGCAGTCGCCGCCGCAGCCACCAGCACGGCCGGCGTTCCGCTCAGCCCCGCGTATCGGAACAATACGATCAGCGCCGCGCCCACCACCAGAATCCACGCGCCCAGATACAAACTCACCTGCGGCAGCGACAGCCGGCGGACTTCCATGATCCAGGCGTCTTCGCGCTCCACCAGCCGGTCGTAGCACTTGCGGAAGGAATCGTATTCCGAGTCGGAAAGGATCTGGTCCTGCTTCCAGCCGTCCAACTCGCGCAGATGTTGCGCGATCTTGCCGGTCATCAGGCGCGCGTAGGCGGCGGGCGCGGCGAGTACCGCATCTCCGGCCAGAAAGCGTTCCAGGTCAGCCGCCATTTCGAAGGCCGAGTTGTAGCGGGCGGCCGGCGCCTTTTCGAGCGCCTTCATGCAGACGTTTTGCAGATCGCCGGGAATCTCGCTGTCGATGCGCCGCGGCAGCACGGGATCGTCTTCGCAGATGGACTGCACCTGGCCGCCCAGCGTCTCCGCGCGAAAGGGCAGGGAACCGGTGAGCAGCTCATAGCAGATGACGCCCAGCGAGAAGACATCGCTGCGCGCATCGAGTGGCGCGTCTGCACGGGCCTGCTCCGGGGAGAAGTAATCCGGCGTGCCCATGATTTCGCCGTGCAGGGTGAGGCGCGCCTCGTTCCCGGAGAGGTGCAGCGCCAGCCCGAAATCGAGCAGCTTCGGCTCGAGGTCGGGACCCACCAGGATGTTGCCCGGTTTCAGGTCGCGGTGAACCACCTGGCGCCCGTTCAGAAAGCCCACGGCCAGGGCCACCTTGCGCATCAGCTCCACTTTTTGCCGCAGCGTGAGCGCGTGCGCGGCGGCGGTGAGCGCGGCGCCTTCCACGAACTCCATGACGAAGTGGGGCGGCTCGCCATCCGGGCCGAGCGCGTAAATGCGCGCGATGTTCGGGTGCGTGACCTGCGCCATGGCGCGCGCTTCGTGCATGAAGCGGGCGCGCAGGACCGGGTTATCGGCATAGCGCGCGTTCAGGGTCTTGATGGCAACTTTGCGGCCGAGCCGCTCGTCCATGGCCAGGAACACGCGCCCCATGCCACCCGATCCGATCTCGCCGAGGATCTGGTAGCCGGAAAGTTTCGCCGGATGAGGGGCCGGTGGCGGCGGCTCGGACAGACCGACGGCGCGGTCGATTTCGGCTAGCGTTTCAAGCTGGGGCCGCAGCTCATCGGCGATCTCCGGATGTTCGCGGCAGAAGCCATCGACGGCCGGGGCCTCGTCGCGCGCCTGGCGGTCGAGGAAATCGGCCAGCGCCTGCGCCAGCAGTTCTTCTTTGTCCGGCGCGGACGGCATTACGGCTCTCCCGCCAGCGCACGAAATCGCTTGAGCGCGCGATGCAGCAGCAGCGCCGCGGCCTCGCGCGTTTTGCCCATGCG
>PMVV01000318.1 GCA_003166475.1 Bryobacterales bacterium
TCGAACCGTCACCTTGAATTTGGATTGCCCACTCTTAGTCCCGGACTCGCTACACCCCTCTGACCGCCGGCACGCAAAAACTCATCCAGCGCGACCCCTCAAACCAACCCCGACGTGTGCCTTGCTGTCGTGGTAAACATACTCGTCGAGGGTCATTGAAGGCCGTGCGCGCGAGGCAACCCGTCGTGACACCCGTCGTGAACCCCATTGACAGCCATCCCCACAAGAAAGACAATAAGACCTGAATGGCAACTGCGCGCCCCATCGCGCGCCAGAAACAAAAAAGGAGCAATCAATGGCTGCAATCGATCTCGCCAAAGAAACCACTGTCCAACACGCCCTGGACAGCCTCCACAAAGCCGGAGTTCACACCCGGTACGGCAACTACATCGGCGGCCGCTGGACACCGCCGGTCCAAGGCCGGTACTTCACCAGCCATAGCCCCATCGACACCGAGCCCCTCTGCGAATTCGCCAAATCCACCCCCGACGATGTGGAGAAGGCCCTCGACGCCGCGCATGCCGTCAAGGACCACTGGGGCCGCACATCCCCCGCCGAGCGCGCCGCCATCCTGCTGCGCGTCGCCGACCGCATGCAGGAAAACCTGGACGTGCTGGCCCTCGCCGAAACCCTCGACAACGGCAAGCCCATCCGCGAAACCCGCAACGCCGATGTGCCCCTGGCCATCGACCATTTCCGTTATTTCGCGGCTTGCATCCGCGCCGAGGAAAGCGCGGTCAGCGAACTGGACGAAGACACCGTCGCCTATCACTTCAAGGAACCCATGGGCGTGGTGGGGCAAATCATTCCCTGGAACTTTCCGCTGCTGATGGCCGCCTGGAAACTGGCGCCCGCCATTGGCGCTGGCAACTGCGTGGTGATCAAGCCGGCTTCCAACACGCCACTGAGCCTGTCCGTGTTCGCCGAACTGACGCACGACATCCTGCCCCCCGGCGTTCTCAACGTGGTAACCGGTCCGGGCGCCGAGATCGGCAAGGCGCTGGCCTCCAATAGGCGCATTGCCAAGATCGCCTTCACCGGCGAAACCGTTACCGGCCGGTTGATCATGCAGTACGCGTCGGAGCCCATCATTCCGCAAACTCTGGAATTAGGCGGCAAGTCGCCAAACATCTTCTTCGCCGATGTCATGGATCACGACGACGAGTTCCTCGACAAGGCGCTGGAAGGATTCGCCCTGTACTGCTTCAATAAGGGCGAAGTGTGCACCTGCCCGTCGCGCGCCCTGGTGCAGGAATCCATCTTCGAAAGGTTCATGGAGATGGCGGTGGCTCGCGTGCGGAAGATCAAGGTGGGCAACCCGCTCGACCCGGCCACCATGATGGGGCCGCAAATTTCCCAGGATCAGATGGAGAAGATCCTCAACTACGTGCGGATCGGCAAGGAAGAAGGCGCAGCGTGCCTCACCGGCGGCGCGCGGGCGGAAATGCCGGGCGACCTCGCGAAAGGCTACTTCCTCCAACCCACCGTGTTTACCGGCCACAACAAGATGCGCATCTTCCAGGAAGAGATCTTCGGTCCGGTGCTGGCGGTGACTACGTTCAAGACGCTCGACGAGGCCGTGGCCATCGGCAACGATACGGTCTACGGCCTGGGTGCAGGCGTGTGGTCCCGCAACATCAACAACTGCTACCGCGTGGGCCGCGCCATCAAGGCCGGCCGCTGCTGGACCAATTGCTATCACGTGTATCCGGCGGGAGCCGCATTCGGCGGCTATAAGGAATCCGGCTTCGGCCGCGAAACCCACAAGCAGATGCTGGAACACTATCAGCAGACCAAGAACGTGCTGGTCAGCTACAGCACCAAGGCGATGGGCTTCTTCTAATCGCCCCGGCCGATACCGACCGCCCCCTTGTCGGCCGGCCGCTGCCGATACCGAGCCGCGACCGTGAGGGAGCGGTTTCCGCGCGGTTCTCATGCTATCCTGAGTGGAGACCCAACCGGTTCCCAAACGGAGAGATGGCCGAGTGGTTGAAGGCGCACGCTTGGAAAGCGTGTATAGGGGAAACTCTATCCAGGGTTCGAATCCCTGTCTCTCCGCCACTCAAGTACAGCGAGCGCTAGTGCGGCCACGCGGCCTGAGAGGCCGCCGCAGGCCGGGGGCCTGCCCCACTTCATTGACTATACCGCGTCGGAGATACTGGTGAACGAGAAATCCTTCACCACAATCGCGGGCGCGATCATGCCTTGCCCTTCGCCGCCGCGCACGCGCAACGGAGCGCCCATCGCTACCGTGTTCTTCAGCATCTCCACCGGACTTTGGTTGAAGCGGAAGTTCATTACCGGCGATGTGACTTTCCCTTGTTCGATCAGAAAGACGCCATCGCGCGTGAGTCCAGTCATCTGCATCGACTGCGGATTGACGACCCGGATATACCAGAACCGCGTGACCAACAGCCCGCGATCCACCGCGGCGATTAAATCGGCCAGACTCTTGCCGCCGCCATCCAGCACCAGGCGATTGGGGAAGGGCGTCGGCTGCTTGCCCGCTTTGACAGCCCAATAGCGATCGTAAACGAGGTTCTTCACCACGCCGTTTTCGATCCAGGTTATGCGGTCGGCGGGCAGCCCGCCACCGCCCCCTCCAAAGCCCCCGCCACCACCCCCAAAACCGCCACCGCCGCCGCCCCAAGGGAGCGCCGAGTACAGCCGGTTGAACGGGTCCGAACGCAGCGTAATGAACTCCGGAAACAGNNGCTTTTCGAGCGGCGGCACGCGCTCCGGGTTGGGCGGCGCGATCATGGCCAGACGCTCGGTGCGCTTCACCGCCTCGCGCAGCGAGTCGTCGTCGAACTCATCCACGCGCGTCGAGCCGCTCTGGCCCTCGCGCACCGATGAAATCGACATGGACTGCTCCACGGTGAAGCCCGAGGTAGTCACATCGTTCAGCGCGAAACGGATGAACGCGCGCTCCGAGCTGTTCACGCTGATGTCGCATTCGGGAAAGGTGGAAAACGAGAGCGCCTTTTCGGTGATTTTCTGGGCTTGTTCTCTGGTTAGCATGGTTTCGTCTCACAAAGAGCGGGGCTAAAGCTCGCCCTCCAGTCAGTCCGTCTGAATCACGTTCACTTGGCGGAAGCGCGCCGGCGAACAGCCGTGGCTGACGGAGTTGATCTGCTCGGGCTCGCCCTTGCCGTCGTTGGGCGCGCCCCACTGCTGCCAATAGCTCGGTCCGGCGATCAGGTCGAGCGATTGCCAGAAGTCGGTGGTGCGCGACTGGTACGCCACCCGCGAGACCATGCCCTGCTTCTTGCCGTGCTTGATCTCCCAAAAGGCGTCGCCGCCGAACTGGAAATTGTAGCGCTGCTGGTCGATCGAGAAGCTGCCATCGCCATCGATCAGGATGCCGTCGTCGACGCCGGAGATCAGCTCGTCGAGATTGGTCCCGGACTTGCCCGGCTCCAGCCACACGTTGGGCATGCGCTGGAATGGAACGCTGGACCAGTTGTCGGCATAGCAGCAGCCGCGCGACTCGCGCTCGCCGATCAGATGGGCCTGGTCGCGGATGGTCTGATAGTGTTTGAAAATGCCCTTCTCGATGATGGGAAACTTGGTGGCCTTCACCCCATCGTCGTCGAAGCCCGTGGTGGCCAGGCCGCGGTCGGTGGTGCGGTCGCCCCAGATATTCATCAGGTCGCTGCCTACGCGCAGCGTGCCCATCTTGTCCGTGGTCAGAAAGCTGGTGCCCGCGAAGTTGGCTTCGTAGCCGAGCGCGCGATCCAGTTCCGTGGAGTGCCCGATGCTCTCGTGAATGGTGAGCCACAGATGGCTGGGCATCAACACCAGGTCTTTCTTGCCAGGTGTCACCGGCGGCGCGTTGAGATGCTCGACGACCTCCGTGCGGATGCGCTGCGCGTTTTCGACCAGATTCATCAGCGGCACATACTCGTATCCGGCGGTGACCTGCTGCGGCTG
>PMVV01000010.1 GCA_003166475.1 Bryobacterales bacterium
CGCATCGCGGTCAACCAGGCGCTGATGAAATTGCGCAAGCGCAAGACCGATAAAACCGTGTCGATGGACGAAACCATCGACACCGGCGAGGACACCGTGGCGCGCGAAATCGCCGCCTGGGACGAGAACCCGGAACAGCGCTACTCCCGCGAGGAGATGAGCCAGATTCTCAGCACCGCCGTGGATAGCCTGACGCCGCCTTATCGCGCGGTTTTCGTGCTGCGGGATATCGAAGAGCTTTCCACGGAAGAAACCGCCGAGGCGCTGGATCTGTCCATCCCGGCGGTCAAGAGCCGGCTGTTGCGCGCGCGCCTGCAACTACGCGATAAGTTGACCCGTTTCTTCAAGCATAAGGAGGATGACGCCTTTGCTTACATGTAAGCAGTTCTTGCAGGAGCTCAGCGATTATCTGGACGAGAACGTGGACGCGGAGATCCGGGCCAAGTTGGAGCAGCACATTACCGAGTGCCCCAACTGCTGGGTGGTCTGCGATACCACCAAGAAAACCATCCGCATCTACAAAGGGATGGAGACGCATCCGATTTCGCCGGAAATCGAATCGCGCCTGCTAGCCGCGCTCGAAAGGAAGATGGCAGCTCATCCCAAGTAGGTCACTTGGGTGGCTGCGGCGGAGGCGGCGGCGCCTTGGTCTTATCGTCGGGCAATTGCTCGGCGTCGAACTTGATCACCGCGTCGGCCGAGAACTTGCGGTACAGCCGGAATTCCTTCACGTTCTTGCTCCAGATCCTGCCCCCGTGCATGCGCACGTCCACGCTCAACGGCAGCAGGAATTCGCTGTCTCCGATCTTGGTGAAATCGTAGTCCAGTGTCTCACTCGCCTGCTGCACGGGGAACGTCGGAGGAATGGTATCCGCTTCCTTAGTAATCCGCATGATCGAGTCGAGTTCCTTGTCTACGAAAATCAGACCATGATAGCCGGCAATCACAGTCACTCCCGGGTCCTTCTCATCCTGCGCGGAGTGAATGCTGAAGTCCGAGTATTCCAGCGGCACACGATAAGAGAAGACGTGCATGCGCCGCTTGTGCAGCGTAGCCCAGCGTTCCCACTGGAGGCGCGTATTGCTCTTGGGGTTGAAGATTCGCTCCATGGTGCTGCCGAAGTCGCCGGTAGACGTGGCGCCGCCGACCGATGTATACCCGCCTTCGGTGATCACGCGATCGTTCTGCGAAATCAGCTTGTAATCTTCCTTCTGGTTGAAATAGCTGAGCCGCGCCGTGATGATATCCGTAGGCCGCCACGAATCCCGGCCGGTAGTGTCGACATAGCGGCGGGTCTGCTCCAGGCAGATGAAATCGGGAAGCCTGTGCGTATAGTTGACGGCGTAGTCGCGCACCTCGTCCAACAGCTTGGCCTGATCTTCGGACGAGGGCGGGGGTGGCGGAATATACACGGGCTTGGGAGCCGGCGGCTCCGCCTCCGGAAGAGCGGCCGATTCGGTCGCCAGCGCCTTCAGCACCGCCACGGTTTTCGGGCCTGCGCCCTGGCCTTGCAGCGCTTCCACGGTGGCCAGATCCATGCGCTCCGACAACTTCATTTTGCGCAGGGTTTCGGCTACTTCCTTGTCCGGGTTCTTGAGTTGGACGGCGGACTGGACGAACTGCTTGATCTGCTCAACCGTGTAGCCTGAAGCAGCCCAAGCGGCCAAACACATCACATATACGGCAGCGATGCGGCAAAACCTCATATAGTCTATTGTCGTATAAAAGTGGGGCGGACCTCCAGGTCTGCAGGGGTCCTCCAGGATCCCGTCAGGGCGGCGTGGACGCCGCCCGCAGGACTAGAGTCCCGCCCCACTGTCGGCCAGCACCACGATCGAACTTCTGGGGAACGCGAACTTGTGCCCGAGCTGATCGATCACGTTCACCTGGCACACATATTCGCCTGCCGGCAGGCTCTTCAACAGCGTTTGCAGCCGCAGCGGCATCACGCCTTGGCGCTTGGCGTTGATACGGTTGACCCGCACGGCCGGCGTCTCCATCACCTTCTTGTCTCCCTGATAGAAGGCCACGGTGGCTGTCACGCTGGCGATGCCGGCGCCTTGGCTCTGTCCCTGGCCTTGAGACTGCGCAGGGAACTGCATCACGCCGGGGTCGTAAAGCTCCAGGTAGACCGACAGCTTCTGTCCGGGCCGGAAGACCCGCGTGACGTTGGGCATGATCTTCTGGCCGGAGTCGTCTATGAGCGGATCCTCCGCCACCAGCTTCTTGCTGTTCTTCGCGCCGGCGATCTGTTCCTTCACGGCCTGCACCTGGTTGCTCAGGATCACCGAGCTCAGCCGCAGCGTGTTTCCCGAGCCTAGATCCGGAACCACAAACGGCGCTTGGAACGTGCCGGCCTTACCCTCGCCGTTCTCGCGCGCCACAAACTTCAAAGTGTACTTGCCCGGCCCGAGGGTAAACCCGGTATCGTATTGGATCTGCTTGCGCGTGACTTCTCCGGCCGTGGTGGACGCCACCTTGAGCGGAATCGTGTCGCGCACCGCCGAAGCCTGCCGCCCGCGCGCATCGCGTATCTCTCCGATGAAATCCATCTCGGTGGCCGCCTTGGCGCCCTTGCTGCGGAACGACAATGCCGAACCGGGGATACGCACCGAGATAGGCACGAAGTACTTGCTCTTTCCCAGGCGGAAATAATCCACTTCCACCGCGATCGGCAGATCGGTTACCGGGTTGTCGCTTTCGAGCGCCTCCTGCAACTGCGCTTCTTTGTTAGTGCCGGTCATCTTGGCGAACGTGGTGGGTGCATAGTAACCCTGGCGGTAATCCAGCTTGGCGCGCAGGTCGCCCGCCTTGGGAGCCAGCTTCACTTGGATGCGGCGGTACTTGCCATCCTCGGCGGCGTTGGTACTGGCATAAGTCAGCATGTAATAGCTGTTGATATCCTTCTGCACCTGAGTCATGCCCAGCGTAAGATCGTTGGAATCGAGCAGCGCCTTGCCGCCCGTATCGGCAGCCAGAGTATCCAGCGTTTCCTGCGTATTATGGAATGTGTCCGACAACGACCGCTGCGCCGAACCGCTATACATGTTCGATCCCACGGAGGCCGCCTGGCTGGCGTCTCCGGCCGGCGCGGTAGCCGTCAAGCCGCGCGCGTCGATCGGATAGAAGGCCACGTTCGCCCGGATGGCCGCGTTTACGGTGGCCTGCAGCTGCGACTGGTTGTCCACGCCGGTCTTTTGGATGCCGCTCGAGATATAGACCAGCGCCTTCTTCTCCGGATAATGCGACAGGCGGCGGGCGGCGTCTTCCAGCGCGGCCAGCTTGCGGTCCGAATTGAAGATATTGAACTCGGTCTCGTCGGCCACGAACGACCCGCTGACGTCCTGCGAATCGGCGCCGGTGTCCGCCTGAGTGGACAACTCGCTCGATTCGCCCACGTGGAAGGCGTGCAGCGTCGAGATCAACTGGTCGCGATCGGCCGTGAAATCCAGAACGGTTTTCAGATCGGTTCCGAAAGTCATGATCGAAACCATGTCACTGGTAGTCATCTGAGTGCCGAGGAATTTGATGGCGGCGTCCACTGAACGGACCTGCTCCTGCGGCTGCATCGACGAGATATCGAATAACATGACGATCAGGCGGCGATCACGCAGATCTTCTTTCTTAGGGGGCGTCTCAGGCGTGGGCGCAGGCGCGGCCGGAGCCGGCTTGGGCGCCTCACGGGTCTGCAGCGTCTTCGCCGGCAGAATCGGCTCGAGTGGCTTGGTGTCCAGCTTCTGTAACTCGCAACTTTGCAGGGTCTGCAACTTACCGTCTTCGTAAAGCAGGAAGTCGCTCTTGCCCAGGTTCCCGATGGCGGTGCCCTCGCGACTGGTTACCGTCACGTTAACCACTACCACATTGGCCGTGGTTGAAAAGGTCGGCAGTTGCTGTGAGCTCAATTGGCTGGCCAGCAGAGCTATGGTCACTACGATTGCCAGATACTTCAAAACCGAAACCTCATCACTATGTCCATCGAACGCATGCCCGAAGCGGAAATGGGAAGGCCATAATTCGCGGCGCCAAACACCGTACCGACATTCGTGTAACTGACCTGATTCAAAATGTTATTGGCTTCCGCGCGGAACTCCAGACGCCGGCGCGTATCGCCAAACTGGAACGACCGGCCGAATGCGGCGTTCACCGACACCAGGTTGGG
>PMVV01000480.1 GCA_003166475.1 Bryobacterales bacterium
CTCAGAATGTTGCGGTCGCGGCAGCAGAAATGGTTCACCGCCTCGATCCCCGCCTCCCGCTGAATAAGCTGACAGGTGACCTGCGAGCTCATGCGCGCGCTGGCCCGCGGCCCGTCCGGCACGTTGATGCAATCGATGCCCTGGGCGGCGCACAGCTTGGCGCCCGCGATTTCCTTCGAGGCGTCCACCCCGCGCGGCGGCAGAATCTCCACAAACGCCACGAACTTTCCGGCGGCCAGTTTGGCGCCCAGTTGCGATTTTTCAGCGACGGCCACCTTGGGCATGGCCTGCGCTTTGGCCTTGGGCTCCTCCACCGTCACGCCCAGTTTCTTTTGTATGGGCTGCAGCGAGCGCGCCTCGGCGTGGATCAGCTTGATGTGCTCGGGCGTGGTGCCGCAGCATCCGCCCACGATGCGCACGCCGGCCCAGAGCATCCGCCGCGCGTATTGCGCCATGTATTCCGGCGAGCTCAGATAAAGATTGCGGCCCTCCACCCGCACCGGTACGCCCGCATTGGGCATGGCGCTGATCGGCTTGGAGGTGTACGCCATCATGCGCTCGACGGTTTCGAGCGTGGTCTTGGGACCCACCGAGCAATTGACGCCGATCACATCGGCCGGCCACTCGTCGAGGCGCCGCGTGAATACTTCCGTTTCGGTGCCTTCGGGAAGATTGCCGTTATCGTCGATGGTGACCTGCGCCACGATGGTCATGTCCGGCCCGGCGGCTTCGCGCGCGGCGAAGACCGCTTCGCGCATTTCGTCCAGATTGCCGAACGTTTCCAGCACCAGCAGGTCCACGCCGGCCTCCAGCAGCACTTCCACCTGCTCGCGGAAGATGGCCCGCGCTTCGGCGAACGAAGTAGGACCCAGCGGCTCGATGTGCGCGCCCAGCGGACCGACGGCGCCTGCCACGAAGGCGTTCTCGCGCGCCGCCTCGCGCGCCAGCCGCACGCCCGCCTGGTTGATGGCGCGCAGTTTCTCGGCTAATCCGAACGCCGCCAGGCGCATGCGATTGGCGCCGAACGTGTTGGTTTCCAGAATCTCGGCGCCGGCCTTCACGTACTCCTGGTGGATCTGCCGCACCATGTCGGGCGCGGAGAGGTTCAGTTCATCGAAGCAGCGGTTGATGAATACACCGCGCGAATAGAGCATGGTGCCCATGGCGCCATCGGCCACCATGGCGCGGCGTGCGAGCTGCTCTCGAAACTCTTCGGCGCGGCTTGTGGAGGCGATCGGCATGGGGATATTCGGACCTGCTATCGAGTGGCGCAGCAGGCCCGGATATTGTGATTCTAGCGCATGTGGGACAGTGGGGGGGCGGGCTTAAGCCGTGTTTTGAGCGCAAAATAAAAATCTGCCGAACAACCCCGTTGGCCGGAAATTGGCTAATAACGTTATTAGTTTGTGATGATTACGTACTTTACATAAAGTTTCCCTTGAAGCTGGACCGCCCGCCTGCCTTCGGAGAGTTGCGGACCGCGTGGCTCACCCGATATCAGGGTAGCACGAGGTTTCTTGAGGATGGTGGGGTTGAGTGTGCTAAACCTTTTATTTTCAGTAGCTTAAGAATAGCTGAAGAATGGAACCGCGCCGGAAAGATGACGCCCAGTTGCGGATGGAGCGCGCTACTGTTGCGGCGCCACATGCACCTGGAAGGGGCCTGCTCCCGCCGGGCTGGATCAGCATTCCGATGCTCGGCGGTCCAACCTGGAGACTGAATATATTGCTGCCCTCGACCACAAAGTTGATCTGACTGGCCCCAGCCACCTCGAAGGGCGCCGGTCCCGCATAGGTCACGTCAAGCTGGAAGACAATCAGTCCAACGAAAAGGTCGGATCCCAGCCAATACACCTCAGCCGGCAGAACGTCAGCCGGTAACGGTGTTCCAACGATCGCGCCGTCGGCTTCGGGCGGCGTGACGGCGCCGAGCCCCGTGGCGAAAATCGAAACCGTGGATCCAACCGGCGCGGGGTTGGCCGCCGTGTTGGGCGTTCCATCCTGGTTCAGGGCCGCCGCGTAAGTGCCATCCGTAGTAAAGACCCCAGGATGAAAACCGAGGACGGGCCGAGCGAGGCAATTGGTCGTGTTGCCGTTATAGGTGACACAGATCTGCACGGTCTGGCCGGTGGGGAGCGACCACGGCGCGATGGCATTGATCTGGTTGTTCTGCACGTACAGAAGCGGTCCGGGCGTGCCGTTGAAGGTTACGACGACGTTGGCCAGTTGCTTGGGGAATCCGGTCTGCAGATCCACTTGAGGCAGGGTGCCGGCAGCCGGCCCAATTCCTTCGCCGAACAAGCTGACGATCTCGCCGCCAGTGATTCCCGTGCTGTCGTAGCTGCCACCATTGCCCATGCAGGCGAGTTCGACCGGCTGTGTTTGGGCGTTGGCCGAATAGCGCGCCAGGAACCACAGGCCGCTGGATGAGCCTGCGAACTGCCGCGTCGGCGTGTAAGTCGCGTCGGGCAGGCCAAACACGTAAGCAACGGGTCCGGAGGCAAGGGCCAACGCCGCTTGACCTTGAGACCCCGCAACGTAAGTCGCTTGCAAAAGGTCTCCGCCGGCGTCGAACACGGCCAGCACGGCCGTACCATTGGCCCCGCATATCGCCAGGTTATTCTTCACCGGGAAGTTGGCCTGAGCGGATAACAAGACGTAGCTGTTGCCCGCCGCATCCACGGCCAGCGCGTCGGGGGACGCTGCAGGCAGCCGCTTCGAGAACACAAGCGCGGTTCCCTGGGGATTGAAGCGCATCACAACCGTCCACAAGCCAGCCGCACGGGACACCACCGCGCTGTCGGAGGAATCCACCGCCAGGCTGACCGGAAAGTCGATTTGTTGGTCCGTGAATGTCGAGTAGATCAGAGACGAACCGTCCGCCGACAGGCGCGCGAGGAACGGAGCGTTGTTGAAGTTGGGGATGGCGGAGGCCGGCAGGTAGCATCCGGGCGTGGTGGAAAAATCCGCCGAATTGGCGTATCCGGTGACGAATGCGGAGCCTGCGGCATCCACCGCGATCGCCACGCCCGCACCTTGGCTGGCGCCGCCCAGGTAAGTGGCGTAGTCGATTGCGCCATCCGGCTTCAGGCGCACTACAAAGGCATCCGCCTGGTCTCCGGAGGGAGGCGTTTGCTGGAGCGCGCCGGGGGTGGCAGGCAGATCGCCGGTAGCGGTCCCGCCGGTGACATAGGCGCGTCCGCTGGCGTCGACCGCGATGCCGGCCACCACTGCGTCGGGCGCAATCGTTGTGGTGTAAATCACGGTTTTGCCGTCCGTGCCCAACTTCTCGACAGAATTGCTCCCGGCCAGGTACACGTTTCCCGCCGGGTCGACCGCCATGCCGGTCGCCTGAAATGGAAGTGCGTTTTGGTAAACGATCTGATCCCCGGCGGGGGTCAGTTTCGTGATGAAGTAGTTCGCGGCAGTCGCCTGGTAACCGGCAAAGCCATTCGCCAGCAGGTAAACGGACCCTTGCGCGTCTGTGCCCGCCGCCAAAGCTAGCCCATACTCCAAGACTACGGAAAAGGGGATCGGCTCGGAATAATCCACGCCGAGCAGGGTCTGGGCCGAGGCGACAGAGGCGGCCGCGATGAGCAGAACCAGGCAGATATACAGTTTTCGCGTCATAGGGCGAGACCGAGCACTTGCGGGGCCGCGGCATCTTTCAGAAACCATGGCGTTTGCGGTGGGGAGCCTGTGTCATTCGGACGCGTACTGGGTTGGTATGGCGCTGACGGCAACGGGCGGGCTGAGAGCCTGCCCCACAAGGGTTTTGGCTTTAACGGAACAGCACGCCGGAATGCATCAGGAAGTGCTCGGCGATCGGCCCCAGCGAGAGCGCCGGAAAGAAGGTCAGCGCCGTGACAATGAAGATAGTCCCGGTGAGCAGAACCGCGAACAGAACGCCGTGCGTCGGCATGGTCCCGATGGTCACTGGCACGCGCTTCTTGCGCGCCAGATTTCCAGCCAGGGCCAACGCCGGAACAATCACCAGAAAGCGTCCGATCAACATTTCAAGGCCCAGCGTCAAGTTGAAAAATGGCGTGTTGGCGTTCAGACCGGCCATGGCGCTCCCATTGGTCCCGACCGCGCTCGAGTTGGCGTAAAGAATCTCGCTCAATCCGTGGGGACCGGCGTTGCCCAGATTGGCCACCAGCGCGCCAGGAGGATTCCAATAGGAGTGCGCCGGAAAGTGGACAAGGAAAGTTGCGCACGAAATGACCAGGTTGGCCGCAGCCGCCACCACCAGCGCCAGCATCACCATCTTGATATCTTTGGCTTCGATGCGCTTACCCAGATATTCCGGCGACCGGCCCACCATCAGCCCCGCAATGAA
The DNA here is from genome assembly GCA_003166475.1 of Bryobacterales bacterium. Lineage (GTDB taxonomy): Bacteria > Acidobacteriota > Terriglobia > Bryobacterales > Bryobacteraceae > Bog-159. The sequence continues at coordinate 4,339 of PMVV01000480.1, forward strand.
GACGGCCAACAGCACCGTCAGGAGCATCGACAGGATGCCCGAGCCCGTCCCGCCAAATATCACTTCGCCAGTTTTCAGGTTCAGCAGTTGAACCAGTCCGGCCAGCGGCGTGAAGCTATCGTGGGCGCTGTTCACTGCGCCGTCGCTGGAGGCCGTGCTGACCACCGAGAACAGCGCGGACCCCGCGACTCCGAAGCGGACTTCCTTGCCCTCCATATTGCCGCCATCGATCCCGAGGCGGCCGAGCGCGGGATTGCCCTGCTGCTCACTGGCCGTGGCGACGAGGCTGCCGCCGGCGAAGAGCAGGAACATCACGGCGAAGAGCGTCCAGCCCTGGCGGCGATCATTGACCGCCTGTCCGAAGGTGTATGTGAAGGCAGCCGGGATGGCCAGAACCAGAAGCATCTCGAGCAGATTCGCGACGGGCGACGGGTTCTCGAAGGGATGCGCCGAGTTGGCGTTGAAGAAGCCGCCGCCATCCGAGCTGAGCAGCTTGATGGGCTCCTGCGAAGCGACCGGTCCGAGCGCAATCGTCTGCCGGGCGCCTTCCAGGGTGGCGATCTGGCGGTAGGGATGGAACGTTTGCAGGACGCCTAGCGAGCAGAGAATCAGCGCGGCGGGCAGCGAGAGCGGCAACAGGATGTAGAGGACCGCGCGCGTCAGGTCCACCCAGAAATTGCCGAGGCGGGCGGACCGCTCGCGGACAAAGGCGCGGATAAGCGCCATGGCCACGGCCATCCCCGCGGCCGCCGAGGTGAAGCTTTGGACGGCGACTCCCACCATTTGCGCGAGGTAGCTGAGCGTAGTCTCGCCGGAGTAGGCTTGCCAGCTTGTGTTGGAGAGGAAGCTGACGGCGGTGTTGAAGGCCAGGTCCGGCGTGAGGGGCGTGGCGGCGGCGGGATGGCCGGGCAGGTAACGCTCGCAGCGCAGCAGGACGTAGAAGAACGCGAAATTCGCTAGGCCGAATGCCAGGAAGCATCCGGCGTACGTTCTCCAGGTCTGTTCCTTTTCCGGGTGCACGCCGCCTAGGCGGTAGATGAGGCGTTCCAGGGGCAGCAGGGGTTTCGAAAGGAAAGTGCGGTTTCCTTCGAAAACGCTCGCCATGTACGAGCCTAGCGGCTTCGTGATCGCCAGCAGCAAGAGTAGGAAGACCGAGAGCTGGCAAAGACTGGTCCAGGTTACCAGCGGCATACGTGGCCGGAGGGCGGCAGAGAATGCTCCAGGGGTTAGTATGGCAGATTTGGGGTCAGGGGGGTGTTAGGAAGGCGTCAGGAGTATGTAAACGGCGCGTCTCGGAGTGCGGAAGAACGTATCGGCCGAGCCGTACCGNNGGTGCGTATTACTTGTGTGAGCGCCCTGCCTATCATCCTCTTCTCGCTTGCGATCCTGCCGGCGATGGCCGAAGAGCCGACGGTCGACCAGATCATGGCTCGCGTGGCCGATAACCAGGCCCGCGCCCAGGATATGCGGCGCGCGTACGTCTACAATCAGAAAGTCCTGGCGCGCTTCCATCGCACCAGCGGCAAGCTGACGCGCGAGGAAAAGCTGGAGTACCTGGTCACCCCCACTTCCGCCGGCATCGACAAGAAACTGACGCACTTCGAGGGCAAGGTCGACCGCGGCGGCCAGTTCGTCTCCTATGACCAGCCGGGCAAGGAAATCAAGGATCTGGATATCGA
>PMVV01000011.1 GCA_003166475.1 Bryobacterales bacterium
GCACTGCGCTACGGCATGGAACTGGCGCTGATGGTGGTGATCGTCGCCGCCGGCCGCCTGCTGAGCCGCCCTTGACAATCATTTACAGGCTTGGTTTTCCTTCGAGCTCCATTGCAGAAGGATGAAAAAGATGTTCAAAATGATGATTCCTAGATTAGCGTCTTGCCCGGTCCCAATTCTCCCGTTTCCCCGATTTCCCGGCATTGTGGCCAGTACATCACCAACGATCTCGTCAATGGACCGCTCGTCGGGCGCATCCATCTGCAAGCGGCCGCGCATTGTTGAAGGTGTGGCAATTTCTTTAGGCGTGTCCCTAAAATGGGTCGCCTGCGCTCGTGCCGCTGGCGATGTTTGGCTGGACATCAAAATCGTCGGTCACGGCGACCGGTGGAACCAACCACCTCCGTCTGTAGGCGCCGGGACGCCTTCCTTGGGATTTCAAGGGCGCAGCCCTTGGCTNNGAATCGACGAGTGGGAAATAGAATTGGCCGGGCCGCTTCGGACCGAGCCTTAAGAAGGGAGCCGCTGGCGCGCACGCTGGATCCCCGCTGTCTATTCTCTAAGCACGCTCTTACGCCGCTGCTTCCCCCACGTGTCTCATTGTGGCGCCGCCCTCAATGGTGGCAACTGGCCCACGCGAGCGCAATAAAGCGCGAAATAGATCTCGCAAGGCAGGCACGGACCAGACCAGCCCAAAGGCAAGCAGCGGGTTGGTAATTGCGCCCCAATACAGATCCACGGGAAGACCCACGATGCTATATGCCGCCATGTAGCCCACGTCCACCGCAGCGACGCGTCGCCCGATACTCGTTGCCCACCCGGCGGTGCCAAGTAGAATGACCGGAAGGATTGCCGCGGCCACCCACGTCGGCAGCGCGTTTAGCAAGCTCATGCGGACCGTTTCCACCAGAAAGCGTGGGCCGCCAAAGTGGATCCATCCGACGCGAAGTACAATATCATGCTCTGTTATATGCGACATTGCAAGGTGCGCGTGTACCAGGAAATATACCGTCCAGCCGACCAGCCCGGCCGTCCAGGCATATAGTTCAGGCATGTTCCGCTTTCGAAGGGCGATCAGCCAGCTCACCACGGCGTACGGCAGGGCCAGTTCACGGATGAACAGCGCGACGATACCGGCGCCGACTCCGGCCGGCCACCAACCAAATGCATATGCGCCCACCGAAATCGTGATCAGCGCTCCCGCCCACACCTCCGCAATCAGGTGAAAATTGAAACTCTGATTGAAAATGAAACACTCGCTGAGCGCCAGCATCGTTACGATGAACTGCAATACGCCTAATCCGCCACCTCGGTTTGTCGCAATACCGGCTAGTAGCGATGCGATAAGAGCCAACCCCGCGAGCACGTATCGGGAGACCGGTTCCGTCATTGCCGCCACCGCCATCAGGTGAAATGGCGTGCGCCAATTGAATACCGATCTGGAAGCGTATTCGCCCTTCCGCAATTCGCTGCCAAGCGAGTCGTAATAGCCCTCCCCCGCGTGCAGTCGCTGGACGACGCTGTGGTACATCCGCCCGTCGCTTTTTGGCGTAGTGTTCCGGATCTCCAGCGGTCCGCCGCGGACCGCTAGAACGCACCAGACAAGAAACACCGCTGCAGCGGCCATCACAACGGCGGCCTGCACGCGTGTTAGCGCGGAGAAAGTCGTCTTCATGAGTTGGCCGCCAACAGCCCCTTGCCACCCAGCCGGTGTTTCAGCAGTAGCCTCAAGGTCGCTTTGATCGTCTTCATTGCCGGAAGCTTGCTCGGACCTTTCTTCAGGTCATAACGCAGCACTAAGGGGACTTCGCCAAACACCACGGGAAGCCTGCGCATCTTAAGCAGTATGTCGATGGTAACTTGAAATCCGGACTGATCGACAAATCCCCGCCCATACCGCTGGTAGGCTATGTGCAAGCTCTCGGAGGAGAATGCCCGGTAGCCACTGGTATAGTCCCGCACGCCAGGAATCGGGAACAGCGCCTTACTGACAGCCGCGGCCACGTAACTCAACAAACAACGCCGCACCGATAGCCCGCGGATACGCGCATTCGGCTGATACCTCGATGCGATCACCACATCGTTCCCCTCGCGTACCGCGCGGAACATTCGTGGAATCAGGCCCGGCGGGTGTGACTCGTCGGCGTCCATCGTCACTACAACATCGCCGGCGTTCGCGATTCTCGAGGCCGCGGCAAGCCCGTCTGCCAATGAGCGTCCCAATCCCATGTTGACGGGGTGCCGGATCGTCGTGATCGGCAGCACGTCCCGAAAGGCCTCGGCAATTTGCCACGTTCGGTCGGTGCTGCCGTCGTCCACGACGATCACTTCGAAGGGAAGCGACGTTTCACGAGACTGTTCCACAATCTTACGCAGCAGCCCGCCCAGGTTCTGCTCTTCGTTGAAGGCGGCCAGGACCACAATGACGCGCGATATTCCAACGAGCGGGGGATCGCTTGGTGCGAGAAGCTGCGTCGTATCAACTAATTGCGTCGCATCGACTAATAAGGCAGACACAGCTTCAACTGTACACCTAGCTTTTGGATAGAACTACGTTACCTTTTGTTAGTAGCTGGATTGTGGAAAAGAACGATGAATGCCCGTTGCAACGGTTTGCAACTGGCAGGTCCGCGGGCGGTCAGCCGATCGGTCCCAGTCGAAGCCGATGATTCCAAAGCGGCTTTCGGTCTTCCACGCTCATGCCGGACGTTGGGCATCGACACGCTAATCTGAAAACTGCTTCAAGAAAATCGGACTTCTCGCCATCGCGCTGTTGGGCGTGTTGGCAATGGACCCGCATCAGGCAAAGGCTGCCGTTAGATTCGGCGTTGTCGTGGGCCGGCCGGCTTACGCGTACCCCGTGTATCCGGTTTGCCCTCCGGCGGTCATTGTGACTCGCCACTGGGCGCCTGAGATCCGGTGGGACCGCCGCCACGATTTCCGCTTCCGGCGGTAA
>PMVV01000432.1 GCA_003166475.1 Bryobacterales bacterium
TTATGCGTGGAGCGGGTCTTGAACGTATGCCCACAAGCGCAGATGACGTTGAGCTCGTTGTAAGCGGGATGAATACCGGGCTTCATTTGTAACGGGATCCTTTCGAGAAATTTCAGTATAGCAAAAAGGACAAACCCCCGTGGGTGCGCGAACAACACACGCACCCACGGGGGTCAAGGTAGCCTACAAAATTAAACCTGAGGCTTGGCGTACGCGAGAGGCAGCCGGTCCACAGGAACTCGGCCTCGCCACTGGACGAAGCCAGCTACGTCAGAACGGTCGACTCAACAGTCGGCCACCTCGCGCGGTCTACTGTCATTCATTATTCTGGACCACCTCCTTTTTCAGTGATAATTACATCCTATAATCGACTTGTAATTTTGTCAAATGTTTTCTTGCGCCATGCAACGGGTGGGCGTTTGAGTGGTTGACGCCCCTACAAGTTGCGGTTTAAGTACCGGCACATCACCATGCCGTCGAGCAGGTTGAAGGGAAACTGCCCGGTGGTGTAGTGTCCGCAGGGCAAGGTGAAGACTTGGTGCGGAAGCTGGCGGCTGCGAAAGTACTCCAGCACCTGGTGGGAATACACCGGCAAGAAGGTGGAATCGTGGCGCGCCCAGATCAGCAGGCTTTTCAAATCCCGGCCGCGCAGCCGGTCGAGGTAGGATGCGGGGCTGATGACGGACCAATATGCGCGCAACTGGTCCTGCGTGACTTGGCCAGCTAAGCCCTTGCGAATGTGCTCGGTGGAAAGACCGGTCCAGATCACGTCGGAGAAGTACATGGAGACGTGGTTGAACACGCCGGTGGAGATGCGCTGGTCGTGAGCGGCGGTGATGAAGGCGATGCAGGATCCCAGGCTGGTGCCCAGAATCCCGAGGCGCCCGTAGCCCTGCTTCCGGAGCCAGTCGAGGCAGGCGCGCGCGTCGATGACGGATTGGCGGCCGGCGTGGATGGTGCGGCCCAGGTTGCTCGAAACGTGATAATCGGCGCGTTGCAATTCGGGCGGCATGCGCGGGCCATGATACGCCAGGTTCATGCGCAGGGCCGTGATACCAAACCGGTTCAGCAGTTTGCAGAGCGCCAAATGGCTTTGTTCGTCCGCATTCCACTGGGGCAGGACCAGCACGGCCCGGCCGTTATCCCGGTGGGCGGGAAAGAAGGCGGCGCGGACCACGTTGTTCTCCGGGTAGGGCGTTTGGATGGGACTGGTGAAGGTGAGCGCGCCGCCGCGGTCGCGCACTGCCGCATCCAGCCTGTAATCCGCGGGCGTCTCGTAGGCGAAGAAACGGCTGGAATCGGCCAACACGGCGCCGACGAATTCGCCGAGCGCCTGGCTGGAGCTTCCGTTGGAGGGTGGCATTCCGAGCCAATCGAGCCCCCACTCGAATGGGCGCACGACCCGGTTGCTGTCGCGGGTGGCGAGTTTATACTCCCAGTCGGAGATCCAGCGAGAATAGAGCTTGGGCATTTGCGGGAGACTCTCAGTGTAGCAGAGCCGGGGCAAAAAAATACCCCGCTGCAACCAAGTGGAATCGCAGCGGGGAGCGCGCAGCCAATTGGGAGGCAACGCACCAAAGCTGAAGAAACCTCTTACTACCCCGGTGCGCGGGTGTTGCAAGCCGGGTGCCACCGCTCAAGCCGTTGCAAACAGTGACGGAGGGTCTCGGGCGGCTTCCGATTTCCGTAGGGATGGGCTGGCGCGGCCTACGTATTCAGGAAGAGGCGGCCTGAGAGGCCGCTGCAGGCTGAGAGCCTGCCCCACTTGGGCCGCGCTACAATCGGCTGGTGGCTCACATGGCGCCGGCGCCTTCCGCCGGCAAGGTGTTGGCGGGCTTTCTGCTTTCGGGCTTCCTGTTCGCGCTGTTGGGCGCGGTTCTGCCCGCCTGGGGCTACTATCGCGATCCACCGGAATTCATCGATATTGGCAATTGCTTCCTCAGCCTGGCCGTGGGGGTCATCGCAGCGCACCAGTTGTCGGCGGCCATTCTAGCGCGCAAGAATCTGCGCTTTCTGCTGGTGTTCGCCTGCGCGCTGGGGTGCGCGGGACTGCTATCGCTGGCCCTGGCGACTCCACCGGTGGACTGGTTGTGGCGCATGCCCGGCCTGGCCGCCCTGGGGCTGGCGGTGGGACTGCTCAACGCGGGCCTGTTACAAGCCATCGCGGCCAGCTATTCCCGCGAGCCTGTCCGGGTGGCGGCGATGGGCGGCATCTACTATGGATTGGGATGCCTGGCAGTCACGCTGCTAGTGGCTGGAACTTTTTATGCTTACTCGGTGCCCATCATCCTGATTCTGATGGCGCTCGTGCCCGGACTGTTCGCCTGGCTGTACGCGCGCATTCCCGTGCCGGAAATAGCCGCGGTAGCGCATGCCGACTTGCGGCAGGTTTTTCGCGATTTTCGCAGTCTGGGCGCTGTGCTGTTCGCGCTGCTGCTTTTCTTTCAGTTCGGCAACGAATGGTCGATCGCCGGATGGCTGCCGCTGTTTTTGGTGCGACGCTTGGGGATGAGCCCGCCGGCGTCGCTGGGGATGTTGGCCCTCTTTTGGCTGGCGCTGCTGGTGGGCAGGGTGGCGGCGGTCGCGATTCTGCCGAAGGTGCGGCACAGCCGGTTGTTGGGAGGCAGCGTGCTAGCGGCTCTGTTTGGCTGCTTGTTGCTGGCGGGGACCAATAACCAGTTTGGCGCCGGCACCGGCGTGCTGCTGCTGGGGGCGGGATTCGCCAGCATTTATCCGCTGGTGGCGGAGAAGATCAGGGGCCGCTTTCCGTACTACCATCCGGTCTTCTTCAGCGGTATTTTCTCGTTCGCGCTTTTCGGCGGACTGATCGCGCCCGCCACGCTGGGGTACGCCGCCGCCATCTGGGGCATCGGCATCGTGGTGGCGATACCGCTGTTAGGGACTTGCCTGGTCTCCGCGTTGCTCGTGCTCATCTGGCTGGAAGCGAAAGTGACCGGCCGATGACGCGGCGCGCGCTGTTGGTGTTGTGGCTGGCGCTGCCGCTGGCCGCCGCCGGACAAGGGCGCGCCGGCGGACGGATCGCCGCGTTTCTGGATGCGTCTCCGGTGGCACGCACGTCGTTCTGGGGCGTCCGCATCGTGAGCCTGGAGCAGAACCGCGTCTTGTTCGAGCGCAATGCGAATCGCCTGTTTGTTCCCGCATCGAACGCCAAGCTGTTCAGTACGGCGCTGGCGTTGGCGCGTCTGGGACCGGACTACCGCTTCCAAACCCGGGTGCTGGCGGATCGCACTCCCGGCGAAGACGGCTCGGTGGAATCTCTGCGGCTGGTGGGCGGCGGCGATCCAAATCTGTCGGGGCGCGCGATTCCATACCAGAGGGACGCGCCCGCGGGAGACCCGCTGGCGGCCATCGAGGATCTGGCCGCCCAGGTTGCCGCTCGCGGTGTGCGCTCGGTGACCGCCGATATCGTGGGCGACGACACGGCTTATGTCTGGCAACCTTATGCGGAGGGTTGGTCTATCGACGATCCGGTTTGGGATTACGGCGCCCCGGTCAGCGCGCTGAGCATCAACGACAATACGGTATCGCTAAGAGTGCTGCCCGGCAGCTATCGGTCCGATCCGGCGCGGATTGTTCTGACGCCGCCGGTCGAATACTACGAGATCGACAATGGAGTGCGCACTGCGGCGGGCGAGCGCAAAACCGAGCGCAGAATCATGGTCGACCGGCTGCCCGGCGAGCGGCAGTTGCGGATATGGGGCACGCTGCCGCTGAACGATCCGGGCGAGACGGAAGTGTTGGGCATCGAAGATCCCGCGCTTTATGCGGCTTGCGCCTTTCGCGAGGCGCTGGCACGGCGCGGAATTGCGATTCGCGGGGAAGCGCGGGCGATGCATCTGTACCCCAACCAGG
>PMVV01000086.1 GCA_003166475.1 Bryobacterales bacterium
AACCAAATGCAACACGATTTCGAAATTTGCGATGACGTTGCATCCGCCCCCGCCCCCCGCCAAGGCCTGCACTCCTGCCCCGTGCCTCCCGGCGTCCTCAAGGCCCGCAATCAACACCGGCAATACCTCGATCTCCTCGACATGATCAAAGCCATCGAACAAACACCCGTCCCGAAAATCGAAAACATCGAAAACGACGACGCCCCCCAGCCAGCCACCCGCCATCCCAATGCTAAACTTGTTGAGGAGTGCCCCTGATGACACCGGCTGCCGAACTCTGCCAGTCTCTCTCCCAAGCCCGCGCGCAGACCGACAGCCTCTTCGGCCTGGTCGATCCCGCCGCGCTGTACGAGCGTCCCATCCCCGAGCGGCATCGCATCGTCTTCTATCTCGGTCACCTGGAAGCGTTCGATCGGAACCTGCTCGGCCCCGCTCTCCACCTGCCCGCGTTTCATGCCGGCTTCGACCAACTGTTCTCCTTCGGCATCGATCCCGACTCAACCGCTCTGCCCGCGGACCAGCCCGCCGATTGGCCCGCCGAAAATGAAGTGCGCGATTACAATGCGCGCGTGCGCCGCACCCTGGATGCCGCCCTTGCCCAAGCCCCCGGCAACGTCCCCGAGGAACTGCTCCACGTGGCCATCGAGCATCGCCTGATGCACGCCGAAACCTTCGCCTACATGTTGCATCATCTGCCGTTCGAACAGAAGGTGCCGCCCGCATTTTCGGCTGCCCCGTCCGGCCCCTCGCCCGAAACCCGCATGGTAGAGATCCCCGCCGGCCCGGCCACCCTCGGCCGCAAACATGGCGATGGCTTCGGCTGGGATAACGAGTTCGACCAGCACCAGGTCGACGTTCCGGCTTTCGCCATCGCGCAACACAAAGTCACCAACGGCGGCTATCTGGAGTTCGTCAAGACCGGCGCCGCCCCGCCGCATTTCTGGGTCCGCCGCGACGACCAGTGGTTCTATCGAGGTATGTTCGCCGACATTCCGCTGCCCCTCGATTGGCCCGTCTACGTCTCCCACGACCAAGCGCAAGCCTACGCCCAATGGAAGGGCAAGGCCCTGCCCACCGAGCCGCAGTTCCATCGTGGGGCAGGCTCTCAGCCTGCAGCGGCCTCTCAGGCCGCCCCGCTCTTCGCTCGCGAAAACGTGGATTTTCGAAGCTGGGACCCCGAACCAGTCACCGCTTCGCCGCCGAATCCTCTCGGCCTCTCGCAACTGGTCGGCAACGGTTGGGAATGGACCGCCACGCGCTTCGAGCCGTTCCCCGGCTTCCAGCCGCTCTCTTTCTATCCCGGCTACTCGGCCAACTTCTTCGACGGCCAGCACTACGTGCTCAAGGGCGGTTCGCCGCGCACCGCCCGATGCCTGCTGCGCCCCAGCTTCCGCAACTGGTTCCGCCCGGCGTACCCATACATCTATGCAACTTTCCGGCTTGTTGAAAACTAATCGGGAATTGAGCGCGTTCGCTGACGACGTGCGCGAAGGCTTAAGCCAGCAGGGGCAGAAACAGCTGCCCTGCCAGTATTTCTACGATGATGTCGGCTCGGCCCTGTATGAGGCCATCACCGTGCTACCCGAGTACGGCCTGACGCGCGCCGATACGCGGCTCATCCGGCGTCTGGCCCCCGAGTTGGCCGAACGCTTCGAAGTGCCCGTTGCCGTCGCCGAACTGGGCAGCGGCACCGGCGCCAAAACGTGGCGGATTCTGGAATCGCTCGCGCGCCGCGCGCCGGTCGCTTACTATCCCATCGATCTCTCGGCCTCCGCGCTGGCCCGCTGCGCCCAGGAGATGGCCGCCTTTGCCGACGTCCATCCCATCGCGGAATCCTATTTCAACGGCCTGCGCCAGGCGGTCTGCGCCAGACTCCCCGGCCAGTCGCTGCTGGTTCTTTTCCTCGGTAGCACCATCGGAAATTTCGTGCGCATCGACGCACAGGACTTCCTTCACCAGGTGCGCGCCTGTCTCATGCCCGGCGACGCCCTGCTGCTCGGCACCGACCTCGTCAAGCCGCTCGCCCGCCTGCTCCCGGCCTATGACGATCCCGCCGGCGTCACCGCCGCCTTCAACCGCAACCTGCTGGCGCGCATCAACCGCGAATTGGACGGCAACTTCGCGCTCCGCAATTTCGCGCATGAAGTGCGCTGGAATCGACTCCACCGGCGCATCGAAATGCATTTGCGTTCGCTCAAAACGCAGCGCGTCTCCATCCGCGCCGCCGGCTTCGAGTGTGAGCTGCGTAAGGACGAAACCATCTGGACCGAGTCCTGCCACAAGTTCCACGCCGAAGAGGTCCGCGAAATGGCCGTGGCGGCGGGCTTCGACTGTCCCGCGCAATGGCTCGATGAAACCTGGGCCTTCACCGAGAGCTTGCTGACCGCGTGAGCGCCGTCGTCGAGTTTCGCGCGGCGTCATACCATATCGGCGGGCGTGAGATCCTCAAGTCCCTGACCCTCTCCGTCGAGGCCGGCGAAACATTGATGTTGCTCGGCCGCAGCGGTTCCGGCAAAACCACCGCGCTCAAAATGGTGAATGGCCTGCTCTTCCCCAGCGCCGGCGATGTGCTGGTGGATGGCAGGCCCACTCGCGGCTGGGACCCCGTGCGGCTGAAGCGTCGCATCGGCTACGTCATTCAGGAGATCGGATTGTTTCCGCATTACACCGTCGCTGAAAACGTCGGTATCGTGCCACGCCTGGAAAACTGGGACGCGCCGCGTATCCGCGCTCGTGTCGAAACGCTGCTCCGCCAGGTGGGTCTCGATCCGGAACAATTCGCCGCGCGCTATCCGGCGCAACTCTCCGGAGGCCAGCGCCAGCGCGTCGGCGTAGCGCGGGCGCTGGCGGCCGATCCGTCCGTTCTGTTGTTCGACGAGCCCTTCGGCGCAGTCGATCCCGTCACGCGCCTCGACCTGCAAAAGCAGTTCCTGGACCTGCGGCGCGATCTGGGCAAGACCGCCATCTTCGTTACGCACGACGTGCGCGAGGCGCTGATGCTCGCCACTCGCATCGCCCTGCTCCGCGATGGAGCGCTCGAGTTGCTGGCCACGCCGCGCCAGTTCCTAGACGCCGCCAGTCCTGAGGCCCGCGCATTCCAGGCCTGTCTCGACTGGAAAGTGGCCCCCCAATGAAAGCCATGTGGGGCAGCCTCTCAGGCTGCGGCGGCCTCTTAGGCCGCCCCCCCGCGCTCGCAATCCTCTGGACCGGCCCCTCCACCCTACCCGCCGAAATCGCCGAACTCACCCTCGAGCATCTCACGCTGGTGCTCGTCTCCATGGCCATCGCCATCGCCGTAGCCGTCCCCGCCGGCATCCTGATTACGCGCCGCGCCGCGTGGCGTCCCTGGGTCCTGGGATTCGCCAACGTCATGCAAACCATCCCCAGCCTGGCGCTGTTCGGCTTTCTGATCCCCGTGCCGCTGATAGGCGGCATCGGCAAGCGCACCGCCATCGTGGCCCTGGTGCTTTACGCGCTGCTCCCCATCTTGCGCAATACGCTGGTAGGCATCCTGGGCGTGGACTCCGCCGTGCGCGAATCCGCGGTGGCCATGGGGATGACCGGCAGCCAACTCTTGTGGCGTGTGGAGATGCCCCTGGCCGCGCGCACCATTCTGGCCGGCATCCGCGTCGCTACCGTCACCACCATCGGCACCGCCACCATCGCGGCAGCCATCGGAGGCGGAGGCTTGGGCGTCTTCATCTTCCGCGGCATCGCCTCGGTGGACACCGCCCAGATCCTGGCCGGCGCCGTACCCGCCGCCTGTATCGCGCTAGCGGCCGACGCCGCCCTCGGCCTGCTGGAGCGCCGCTGGCGGAATTAGTGGGGCAGGCCCGTGGAGGGCGGGCTTTAGCCCGCGCGGGGCTTCAGCCCCGCTCTTCGGCGAGCCGCCTATTGGCACGCCGAAAACCTAAACGAAAACACCCGCGTAGCCCACTCCAGTGCGCCGCTGCCAGCCATGTACTCCCCCGTGTACCACATCGTGCAGTCGTCGGCCGGATCCACACTCATGCTCGTGTAATCGCCCCAACGCGCGCCGCTCGACTGCGAACCGCTCCCGCTATGAACAGTGGCCTCCGCCTCCAGCGCGTTCAACGGATCGCTGGCCACTCGTCCGGTGTAGCGCATGCCTGGGTAAACGCTCGCGCTCGAAACGCTGTAGCCGACAGCGATGTCTCCCATCTTGTCCATCGCGATGCTGCCCATCCAGCGGTGCGTGGTGTCCGGGGAATACGTCCGCCGCTGTCTTTGTCAGCGCGGGTGCGCTGTTGTTTCACGACGCAATGCCGACGCGAAATGCTGTTCAGTATGGGTGTCCGCCTTAGATGTTATTGCGTGGGCACACCGCTCAACACGCCAGGCGGAACCTCGGTCGAAGGATCTTGCACGTATTGCCGGCCAATGGCTTTCTGCAGTAGATTTTGAAACGTTTCAAACCTGACATCCAAGCTCGCGCCCGGCCGGCTGCCGCCCGGAATCGTGAGTTGCGCCGTTTCGGGCGGCGCAGTGAGCGATAGCGGCGTCAGGTTGCGCAATTGGTCGAGGCTCTGTGCGGTGTAGAACACGCGCACTAAGAACTCCGCCGTATCTTTCGACTGTCTCAGTTCGAAGACGAGCGCTCCGCCCGGAGGACAAAAGTCAGGTTGATAGCCGGGCAACTGCCAGTGCGCGTTAAGGAGTCCGGCCAATCCCGTCACGAACACATCGGAGCTGGTCACTACCAGCACCTGGGTGGTAGGGCTGCCAAACGCCCCCGGAATCGCTTCGCCCAGTACAGCTTGCTTCATCGAGCGTAGTATATGCGCAGCCGTGTTGGAACTCTGCACCCGATCGAGGTACGGCGTCCTGAAGTCAATCGCTTCGGCAACCGTTGCGATCCGGGTCTGTTGGGAAAGGGTATCCATGGTAAGCTGGCCCCAGGCCAGGTCCGCGAGCGGCAACCCGTCCGCGTATTCCATGATGAATGCGTCGGCCGCCTGACCAGCGGATGTCATTCCACCTAAGTTCACGACATTTCCAGTGGCCACTCCCGTTGTGACGGCGTCCAGTGGAATCGGTTGCGCCGTAGGATCAGTGACGCCTGGCGGCGTGGGCGGCGGTGGCTCGACTCCTTGTTGATAGTTGTAGAGCACGCTGCGAATCAGGGAAAATTCGGCGCTGTAAGCGGACGCCAAGGCAGTCCCGCTATTGTAAACTTCCTGGACCTCGTTCGCCGCGCGGTTGGCGTCGACCGCCGCCACGCCGGCCGCAATGGGATCGAAAACCGGGTCGGTTTGGTTCAACGGGTACGAGTGTACGGGAATCGTTATGCCGGGGATCAACCCCTGCCCGAACATGGTGGCCGTCAGGTTGGAGCGCTGAATGGAATTGGCGCGGAAGTACGAATGCCCGAGATCCGTTGTGGCATCCCCCGTCAGAAGTCCCTCGGCGAGCAGATAATTCCGGTAATAAGTGCCCAGCAGGACGGCCGCCTGTTGACCGTGTACAGTCAGGTAGCCCGTCGGAACCCCGAAGTCGGGGTAAGGCCTCGGTGAATAGACGGCGTAAGCGGCTGGCGACAGCGTCGGTGACCGCACGCCGTGGCGGCCAAAGATAACAATCTGCTTAAGAATCGTGTCATCGTTTGTAACCGTCTGCGCCGGGACGGGCGCCCCGATTGCCAGCATGAACCACAAGCCTGGCATCGCGATCCATCGTTTAGATAAAGTCATGTTCGCTACTTCGTTCCGGGGTCCTTCCCCCACTGGTGATCTGCGCCATAGAGGCGCACGTTCGTTTCGCAATTGGCTAGTTATTGAGATCGGCGTACCTCGGATCGATCTCGTGGTGGGCCATCCGCACAAAAGTGCTCAGGGGGCAGTCGAAGGTAGCATTCGGGACGCTGCAGCCGGGGATGAATACGGGGACGTTGGCCGGGGGAGCGGCGAGCGTCAGGGGAGTCTGGTTGCGAAGCTGGTCCATGGTCTGGGTGACATACGAGGCGCGGACGAGAAACTCGCCAGTCCGCTGGGATTGGCGGAGTTCGAAGACCAGGGCGCCGCCGAGAGCCGCGACATCCCGCTGGTAACCGCCGACCAGCCAATCGAGATGCCAGAGTCCGGCGAGTCCGGTGACATTGGTGTTGGAAGCGGACAGAAGCACTATCTTATCGGAAGGAGTGCCCAGCGCCCCGCTCATGGCATTCCCGGTGGCGGCCTGAACCATGGTGCGGACGATGTGCGAAGCCACGTTGGAGCTCTGCACGGCGGCCAGGTAGGGGGTGCAGAATTCGAGATCGAGCAGGGTGTCGTACACGCGGAAAATCTGGCTGATACTGGCGGCGTCCAACTGGCCCCAGCCGACATTGGAAGCGGCCATTCCATCCTCGTACTCCATCATGAAGGGATCGATTGCAGTATAAAAGGCTAGGAGGCCGCCGGGATTGACCGGCATAGTGGAATTTCCGGCCGTGAGGGTGATGGGAAGGGTGGTGACGTCCACCTTGCCCGCCGGGGTGGGGGGCGCCGGGAAAGTGCCGGCGGGATAGTTGAACAAAACCGAGCGGACCAGGGCGAACTCGTCGGCGTAGGTGGTGGCCAGCGCCTGCGGATTACCGCCGAGGCGGCCGTTGACGGCGGCGATCGCCATCTTGGAATTCAACGTCGCGACGCCGGCATCTATGGGGTCGAACAGCGGGTCGAAATCGGGGTTGGGGATAGTATTGATGGTGACGGAGGCCACGGCCGCGGGGAGCAGGCCGGTGACGAAGGCTTGGGCGGTGTCCTCAATGAGGGGAGTGTTATTGGCGCGGACGTAAACGAAGGCGGCATCGGCGGCGTCGTTGCCGGTCAGCAATTTTTCCTGTTGTGTGAGCAAGAGGCGGAAATAGCCGCCGAGCAGCGTTTCATTCGCCTGGCCGTTCGGCGTAATGACGGCTTGGCCCGTTGGGTTGAAAGTGGGAAAAAGAAGCGTCGAGAAGGCCACCAGGTCGGAGTTGGAGACCACGGGCGTGCGTACGGCATGGCGTCCGAAGATAATAACCTGCTTGAGTACACTGGTATCGGCGGGCTGCGCCGCCAGGAATGGCCCGCACGAAAAAGCTAGCGTGGCGAGCCGGACGAAACGAGACTTCATATTTTGCACAATAGTGGTACCGTCGTGCGGAACGAATTCTCAAGGAGACTTCCGAATTTCCTTGACGGTTACAGCGGAATGTTACGACAATCAGATATTAATTCACGTTTATTAGTAACGCAACTAGTTGGCATTTATTGTTATCCATCGGTAGTAATTGTCAGACTCAGACCAAGGGGCCATGCGTTCGCCGCCGGAGCGCCGGCTCATCGGACGCCGGCTATCAAGTCAACATTCTCTTGCTGCAAGGGTGTTTCCGGGACCTCTACTATCTGAGTGACCCTCGCAAGAGCTGACGGGCGATTACGGTCAGCGCTTGCTCGGCAAATTCTGGATACTGCGGGGCGGCCTCCGCGAGTGCCAAGCGGTTCAGTTCCGGGTCGATCTCAATCGGGGGCATCCGTGGCTGGCACTGTCCTCAACAGGGCGACCCTCTTAAGGGCGGGGCGCTCATGGTGTTTCGTCGAATCTTCTCCGGCACCATGCGGCCGGAAGACGGCTTCGTCATCGACAAGGATGGCCAGGTGCCCGAGGTCTACGCGGAGCGGCAAGCGACCAGCGAATTCGAGAAGGATGTCTGGAGACGCTTCTGGGACTTTGCCAACGACGAGAAACTGGCGAAGGAGCGCGGCGTGCGGGCGATCCACGGCGCCGCGCCCTACATGCGTCTGGATCCCGACCGGGTGTACGAAATCTGCCTGAGGTCAACCGGAGAAGTCATCATCACGCCTGGAACGCGCATGGCGCCGCCGCAAGCGGAATGAACCGACCAGGAGCGCAGAAACGCAGATGCGCTGATCCGACTAGCCGGGCAACTTCGATTCTCCCGATTTGTATCCCGGCTCATCGGTCGAGAATCTTGTTGCGGGGCCGCGGAGTCATCTTGCCGGCCGTCGAGCCCGGCCGCGCCCAAACCGCCATGCAAGCACGACGGCGGGTGGAAATGGTTGCGCGGAGGAGAGGGCGGCGGCGCTGGCCAAGTCGCCCGCGCACTGGTGCACGTTTGTCGCCGTCAATTATTCGGTCGAGCCGCGTGGCAGCGATTTCGCCCTCGGCAGCGCTTAAAATGGAATAGCCAGAGGTGCCAACAACGTGTTTGTTCCGGAGCCTATCGGGTACGTCAGAAGTCCTTACGCCAGCACTAAGGAGATTCCAAAGGGACTGGGCGCGAAGCATGAGGCGGAAGGGTCTATAGAAATACGCCCGGAATTTGAGCCGGGTCTAACGGACATCGAGGGTTTCTCTCACCTGATCGTCCTCTGGGAATTTGATCGCTCCGAAGGATTCAGCCTGGTAGGAACTCCCCCGAGCGACAATCGCCCTCACGGAGTGTTCGCGACTCGTTCTCCGCTGCGCCCGAATCCAATTGGGCTAACGGTGGTCGAGTTGCTCCGCCGGGAGGGTGCCTGGCTCCGCGTGCGCGGCATCGACATGCTCGACGGTACCCCGATTCTCGACATCAAGCCTTATCTTTCGAATGTGCCGCCGGAACGGCTCAGACGGGGCTGGCTGGCGGAGGCTGAACTGCGGGCCGGAGTGAAACCGTAGCCGCGAGTTGGTATCGCTTGCTCCCTCTCCATCGCCGCCACATCCATTTTGATAAGCTTGGGGTGTTTGCGCCCCCCAACCAAGCGCGCTTGTCGTTTCCGGACGCGCCGGGCTTATCGACAAGGAAACTCACGTCATGGAAAACTACTTCGTAAACCTGCTCAGTCTTTCGGTTCTTGTGCTCGCTCCCGCCGTTGCGCAACAACCTCGTTATCCCTTCTATGATCCGAACCTCCCGGCGGAGAGCCGCATCGACAATCTTCTCTCGCTCATGACCACGGACGAGAAGATCAACTGCCTGGGCACGCGCACCGGCGTCCCCCGGCTCGATGTTCCCAATATCGGCAGCTCCGAGGGTATTCACGGCGTCGTGCAACGCGAAGCACGCGGCCCGCTCCAGCCCATCACGACTACGCAATTCCCGCAGCCTCCCGGCATGGGCGAGACGTGGGACCCCGATCTCGTGCGCCAGGCCGCCGCCGTCCAGGGCTATGAGGCCCGCTTCATCACCCAAACTCCGAAGTACAACCGCCAGATCCTCATGCTCTGGGGACCACAGTCCGACCTTGCGCGTGACCCACGTTGGGGCCGTGGCGAAGAGGTATATGGCGAAGACGCATTCCTCAATGGGACCATGGCTGTTGCCTTCATCAAGGGCCTCCAGGGCGACGACCCGAAATACTGGCAGGCCGCGGCTCTGCTCAAGCACTTCCTCGCCAACAGCAATGAAGACCACCGCAACATCTCCTCTTCCGATTTCGATGAGCGCCTGTTCTGGGAGTATTACTCGGTTCCTTTCCGTATGGGCTTCCTCGAAGGCGGGGCGCAAGCGGTCATGGCCTCGTACAACGCGTGGAACGGCACGACCATGGCCGTTAATCCCGTCCTGCGCAGCATTGTGCGTGACAAATGGGGTGTCCAGGTCATCTCCAGCGATGGCGGAGCCGTTAAGCTGCTCGTCGATCCGCGCCATCTCTTCCCCAACCAGGAAGCGGCCGTCGTCGCATGCCTGAAAGCCGGCATCAATGAGTTCCTCGATAGGTATGCCGACGAAACCAGGGCCGCTCTGAAAGACGGCTCCCTCGCTGTGACCGACATTGACGCGGCCCTCCGCCTGAAATTCCGAATCGCCATCAAGCTCGGACTGCTCGATCCGCCCGAGATGGTTTCTTACACTAAGATCAAAGACTCGCCCGAGCCTTGGAACACCGATAAAGATCGCGCCGTTTCCCGTCAGATCGCCCTGGAATCCGTCGTCCTTCTAAAGAACGACAAGAACTTTCTCCCGCTCGACAAGAAGTCCCTCAAATCCATTGCCGTTATTGGCCCGCTCGCTGACTCCGTGCACTGGGACTGGTATGGTGGCACGCCTCCCTATGCCATCACGCCCTTGCAGGGCATCAAGGAGGAGCTTGGCCCCAATATCACCGTCAACTACGCTGCCGACGAACTGGGCAACGCCGCGGTGAACGCAGCGCGCAAGTCCGATGTCGCCGTTGTAGTGGTTGGCAACGACCCCACCTGCGGCCCTGACATGAGGCATGACTGGTACAGCGCCTCCGATGGCGGCGGCGTCACGTTGCCCTGCACCGTACCCAGCGACGGCCGGGAAGGCCGGGACCGCGAAACCATCGACCTGTATCAGGAACAGCTCATCAAGCAGGTCTACACCGCGAATCCGAAGACGGTCGTCATCCTCATTTCGAGCTTCCCTTTCGCCATCAACTGGACCCAGTCCAATATTCCCGCCATCCTGCACATGACTCACGCCTCTCAGGATGAAGGGACCGCGCTGGCGAAGGTCCTCTTCGGCGCGTACACGCCGGGCGGCCATCTCGTCGAAACCTGGCCCAAATCTCTCGATCAGTTGCCGGTGATGATGGACTACAACATCCGCGATGGCCGCACATACATGTACTTCAAGGGCGAGCCGCTTTACGCATTCGGATTCGGCCTCAGCTACACGGCGTTCAAGTTTTCGAAGCTGAGGACGAGTTCCGGGCAAGTCGCCAAAGATGGAACGGTGAATATCAGCGTTGACGTGACCAACACCGGCAGCCGCACGGGCGACGAAGTCGTCCAACTCTATGTGAGGCATTTAGGCTCAAAAGTCGAACGCCCGCGCCAACAACTCGCAGGATTCCAGCGCGTGACCGTGCCGCCCAATGAGACAAAGACGGTTCAGATCGCCCTGCCGGTTTCGCGGCTGGCGTACTGGGATGTAAAACTCCAGGCCTTCCGCGTCGAGGCCGAACCTGTCAGCCTCATGATCGGCAATTCGTCGGCCAACATCTCGCTCACCGCCACGGTGCAAGTGCAGTAGGCAAGAACATATCGGCGCACTTCCGCTCGCCGCGGCGCCACGACGCATAGTAGCCACAAGCCATTGGGAGCGCTAAGATTGTCTCCACATGAATCGCCTGTGCTTGCTGCTGTGCACCGCCCTGCTGCTGATGAGCGCCTGCTCGCCGACTTCCCAGCCCGAAGCGGACCCCGGCCTGCTGGCCGAAATTCAATTGATCCGCGCCATCGATAATCACGCGCACCCAGTGCGCGTCACCGGCGCCGGCGAAACAACCGGATCGCGGATTTGACGCGCTCCCGGTGGACAGCATGGAGCCGCAGTCCGACCCAGTGAACCTGCGCTCGCAATCGCCGGACATCGCGGCCGCGGCGCAAGAGCTCTACGGAGGTCCCGGTGGGAAGCAGCGCATCCAGCGCGAACAGGGCGACAACTATCCGGCGTGGGTGCTCGACCAGATGGGTGTGGACGTGATGCTGGCGAATCGCGTGGCCCTGGGACAGAGCATCCAGCCGCCGCGTTTCCGCTGGGTACCCTACGCCGACGCCCTGCTGTTTCCGCTCGATAATTCGGCGCTGGCACAGCAGAACTCTGATCGAACATCCTTCTTTGCCCTGGAAGACCAGTTGCGGCAGCGCTACCTAAAGGACGCGGGAATGGAAAGGCCGCCGGCCACGCTCTCCGAGTACCTGGCGCGCGTGGTGACTCCCACGCTGGAACGGCACCGGCAGGGCGGCGCCTTGGCCGAAAAGTTCGAAGCCGCCTATTTGCGCTCCCTGGCCTTTGACAAAGTGGACCGGGCCGAAGCGGGCGGATCTATCAGCGCTTCGCCGGCAAGCCCGGTCCCGCCCAGCCCGTGTACAAGCCGCTGCAGTAGCGAGTTTCTGTTCTGCCTGAACTCCTCCATCGCCGGCTCGGCCTATAACGCTTGGGCGCGTATGGGCGCCGGCATGCCCGCACTGCTGCCTCCCGACCGTTTCCATTTCGACGTGCTCAATTCGGACTTTCAGTCCGGTCTTCAGTAGGCTGCGCCGGACGAACCCGTCTCGGGGCGCATGCAACCAGCGCGCTTCTGGCCGGATCGCCGCGCGGCAACCGATAAGAGGATGGTCCCCCGGCGGTACGCACCACCAGGCCCACGTCGGCGAATCCGATTTGCGATTCGTGGACGGTAGAAAATGGTGCAAGAAAACAACCACCCACCCATGGCTTGTCGTTTGGCGAGGCGATTGCTACATGAAGGCCGTGACACACAAAGAGCAGCCCCAGCGAGAAGCGATTGATTCCCCGTTTGGCGCCCTCCAACCACTCACCTCACTAGAACCCGCTGAAACCCTCTAAATCCTCACAATTGCTCTCGCTGGGCTTGGCAGGCTGCCTTCTCGCACTGAACAATCAAGGCACGGTCGTCGAGGCCGTCGCCGAAGACGATTGTAAACACCAAAAGGAAGCGACCGGCGCAAGGCTGAATCTACGGCAGCGGCTAACCAGAGCCGGCGTAGCGGCAGAAACGTGGCGCCTGTAACCGGGTTGCGGGACTGAACCTCCAGGTGAATCCAGTAACCAAAAGGTGATTGCTCGGCATCTCCGGCCCGAGTCACGGCGATCCGAATCGCATGGATACGTTGGTATGCGCGGTGGTCGGCGTGGTGTTCGGTGTCAGCGCGGAAATCGGTGTCGGCGGCAGGGCAGCGGCATACAGCGCCAGCACGGCGGCAAATAGAGACGGGGCGGGTGCGGGTGGTGTGATCATGGCATTGTTTTTTTAGCGGATAGTTGCGCGGGGAGGAGCAGGTCAACAGCAGGGCTTGGCCAAATCAAGATCGGCACCGCCTCAAGCGAGTCGGCGAAGGAAGCCCATCGCTCTCAAAGCGCAGTTCTACGGCTATGGCGGCGTGAGCAGCGCTATGCTGAAACAAGAACCACCCGCACCTAAGCCAATGCAGCGAAAGATCTTCTGGATCACTTTCATGTTCCTGGGGCTAATTGCCGATTTCGCGCTACCGATTTGGTGGGCGCTGGGAGCAACCATTCCGATTTTCTGCGTAAGCTGGTGGGTGGCATATCGGAGCGAGTGGTTTTGATCGCCCAATTGGCTCAATCCCGCCCGTTTGTCCGCCTGAATGGGTGACCACCCTGGTCCCGCGGTGCGTCCACGACCTGCAACCGCTATGTTCCCCCGAACCATCAACGCGTCCGTCTGCATCTATAATGAGGGTCGTTTTGGCGATGCGATCCCATTCGCGCCGTGCGCATTCTGGACAGGGCCTCAGATTGTGCGGGTTCGCCGCGCTTGTTCACTTGCACAGTGCCCGATCTCTCGATGAAACGCGACGCCTACGCCGCTGCCCGAACCGTTTCGCCGAAACTGCACGCCTACTTCGCACGCCATCGAGACGCGGCAGTCCGACGGGGTCAAGAGCATTTGGCACCTCTGCCTGACGCGGAAACAATCGAAGTCGTCATTGATGCCGCCTTCTGGGC
The DNA here is from genome assembly GCA_003166475.1 of Bryobacterales bacterium. Lineage (GTDB taxonomy): Bacteria > Acidobacteriota > Terriglobia > Bryobacterales > Bryobacteraceae > Bog-159. The sequence goes on from PMVV01000086.1 coordinate 13,448, forward strand.
AAGCCTTCGGCGCGAAGAAGGCTATTCGCCGAGAATCTCACTGGCGTTCCTCTCGCGGGAGGAGGCCGGGCACCCGCTCATTCTCGAACGGCTTCTGCCGCTCACTCCGGGCGCGCTTACGCGGGTGGCGCCCGCCGTCGAAAGCCC
>PMVV01000430.1 GCA_003166475.1 Bryobacterales bacterium
CCGTCACCACCGTGCCGCGCCCCTGGATCGAGAAAATATCCTCGATCGGCATGATGAACGGCTTGTCGATCTCGCGCTGCGGCAGCGGCACGTAGCTGTCTACCGCCGCCATCAGGTCCAGCACCGTCTTCTCCCACTGCGGCTCGCCGTTCAATGCGCCCAGCGCCGATACCCGGATCACCGGCACCTGATCGCCCGGAAATTCGTAGGTGGTCAGCAGCTCACGCATCTCCAGTTCCACCAGGTCCAGCAGCTCCGCATCGTCCACCATGTCCACCTTGTTCAGGCACACCACGATGTACGGCACGCCCACCTGCCGCGCCAGCAGCAAGTGCTCGCGCGTCTGCGGCATGGGTCCGTCGGTCGCCGCGACTACCAGAATGGCGCCATCCATCTGCGCCGCGCCGGTGATCATGTTCTTGATGTAGTCGGCATGGCCCGGGCAATCCACGTGCGCGTAGTGCCGGTTGGGGGTCTCGTACTCCACGTGCGCCACCGCGATGGTGATCCCGCGGGCCTTCTCTTCCGGCGCGTTGTCGATGGAGTCGAAACTGCGGAACTTCACCTTGGGGTTGTTCTTCCCCAGCACTTTGGTGATGGCCGCCGTCAGCGTGGTCTTGCCGTGATCGATGTGCCCGATCGTCCCGATGTTGACGTGCGGCTTGCTGCGATCGAATTTTTCCTTTGCCATATGATCTCCAACTATCTAGTCACTTTGCCTTGGATCCGGTTAACAATCTCCTCGGACAACGCCGAGGGCACTTCCTCGTACTTGCCGAAGTGCATGGTGAAACTCCCGCGGCCCTGCGTCCGGGAGCGCAACTCCGTCGCATAGCCGAACATTTCCGAAAGCGGAACCATGCTCTTGATGATCTGCGTGGTCCCCCGCAGTTCCATCCCCTCAATGCGCCCGCGCCGCGAATTCAGGTCGCCGATGACATCGCCCATGTATTCCTCGGGCACCACCACTTCCACAGCCATGATCGGCTCCAGCAGCACCGCCTTGGCTTTCCTGGCGGCTTCCTTGATGGCGATCGATCCCGCGATCTTGAAGGCCATTTCCGACGAGTCCACGTCGTGATAGCTGCCGTCGTACAGGATGGCCCGCAAATCGGACATCGGATATCCGGCCAGCACGCCCCCTTCGAGCGCTTCCGTCATGCCCGCTTCCACCGGCTTGATAAACTCCTTGGGAATCGATCCGCCGTAGATTTCGTTGACGAACTCGAATCCGCTACCCGCCGGCAACGGCTCGACCTTGATCTTAACTACCCCATACTGGCCGCGGCCGCCGCTCTGCTTGACGTGCCGTCCCTCGGCCTCCGCATGCTTGCGAATGGTCTCGCGATACGCCACTTGCGGCTTGCCCACGTTGGCGCCCACGCCGAATTCCCGCATCATGCGGTCCACGATGATTTCCAGGTGCAGCTCGCCCATGCCGGACAGAATCGTCTGGCCGGTTTCCGGATCGGTCGCCACGCGGAACGTGGGATCTTCCTGCGCCAGCTTCTGAATCGCCATGCCCAGCTTTTCCTGATCGGCCTTGGTCTTGGGCTCGACCGCCAGTTGGATCACCGGCGTCGGGAAGGTAATCGATTCGAGCACGATCGGCGATTTGTCGTCGCAAATGGTGTCGCCGGTCTGCACCGTCTTCAAACCAACCGCCGCGGCGATATCGCCCGCAAAGATCTCCTGGATATCCTCGCGCTTGTTGGCGTGCATGCGCAGCAGCCGGCCGATGCGCTCTTTGCGCCCCTTGGCCACGTTGTATACCGATTCGCCCGCCGCCAGCCTGCCCGAATACACCCGGAAAAACGCAAGCTGCCCGACATAAGGATCGGTCATGATCTTGAAAATCAGCGCCGAAAATGGCTCGCTGTCGGATGCATGGCGGATCAGGACCTTGCTCGGGTCGTCGACTTCCGTGCCCTCAATGGGCGGAACATCCAGCGGCGACGGCAGGTAATCGACCACCGCGTCCAGCATCGTCTGCACGCCCTTGTTCTTGAATGCCGAACCGCAGATCACCGGGAAAATCTTCAGCTTAATAGTCGCCGTGCGGATGCCATGCTGGATTTCGGCTTCGGTCAGCGCCTGTCCCTCGATGAATTTCTCGAACAGCGTATCGTCGTGCTCGGCCACCGCCTCGATCATTTTTTCGCGGTAGTTTTGGGCCTGCTCCAGCAACTCTTCGGGGATCTCGACCTCGTCGTACTCCGCGCCCAGCGTCTCATCGCGCCAGATCCGCGCCTTCATCTGAACCAGGTCGATGATGCCCTTGAACTGATCCTCCGCGCCCACCGGCAACTGGATCGCCACCGGATTGCACTTCAGCCGGCTGACGATGGTTTCCATGGAGTGGAAGAAATCCGCGCCCACCCGGTCCATCTTGTTGATGAAACAAATGCGCGGGACATTGTACTTATCGGCCTGCCGCCACACGGTTTCCGACTGCGGCTGCACTCCAGCCACCGCGTCGAACACGGCCACCGCGCCATCCAGCACGCGCAGGCTGCGCTCCACTTCGGCGGTGAAATCCACGTGGCCCGGAGTATCGATGATGTTGATCTGGATATCGCGCCAGAAACAGGTAGTGGCGGCCGAAGTAATGGTGATGCCGCGCTCCTGCTCCTGCTCCATCCAGTCCATGATGGCGGTGCCTTCGTGCACCTCGCCCAGCTTGTGCGTGCGGCCCGTGTAGTAAAGGATGCGCTCGGTCGTAGTGGTCTTACCTGCATCGATGTGGGCAGCGATGCCGATGTTCCTCATCCTTTCGAGCGGTACCGTACGTAACATAAATTATTCTGAACTTCTGACTTCTGACTTCTGACTTCTTGTCTCACCAGCGATAATGCGCAAACGCCTTATTCGCCTCCGCCATGCGGTGCACGTCGTCTCTCTTCTTGATCGCGCCGCCCCGCATGTTGGCGGCATCGTTCAACTCATTGGCCAGCTTCTCCGGCATCCCTTTTTCCGGGCGCGACCGGGCTTGCGTCACGATCCAGCGGATCGCCAGGCTGGTGCGGCGATTATTGGGCACCTCGATGGGCACCTGGTAGTTCGCGCCGCCCACGCGCCGCGTCTTCACTTCCAGCAGCGGCTTAACGTTCTCCACGGCCTTCTTGAACAGCTTCAACGGGTCGTCGCCCGAGCGCTCCCGGATCTTGTCCATGGAGTCGTAAAAGATACCCTGCGCCACGGTCTTCTTGCCCTGCCACATCATGGAATTGACAAATTTCTCGACCAGTGTGGAGTTATAAACCGGATCTGCAGGCACTTCCCGAATTTCAACGCGTCGTCTTCGTGGCATATCGATTCCCGCGGCCTACGCCTTCGGCCGCTTCGCTCCATATTTCGACCGGCTCTGCTTGCGATTGGCCACCCCGGCCGTATCCAGCGCGCCCCGGATCACGTGGTAGCGCACGCCCGGCAAATCCTTCACGCGGCCCCCGCGGATCAGCACGATGGAGTGCTCCTGCAGGTTATGGCCAACGCCCGGAATATACGTGGTCACCTCGATGCCGTTGGTCAGCCGCACGCGCGCCACTTTCCGCAGCGCCGAGTTCGGCTTCTTCGGCGTGGAAGTGTACACGCGGGTGCAAACGCCGCGCTTCTGGGGGCAGCTCTGCAGCGCCGGACTGGCGGTCTTCCAGCGGGGTGGTCTCCGCCCGTTACGCACAAGTTGGTTAAAAGTCGGCACGAACCTTCCCTTAAGTTCTTTTAATCTCGAATGGGCGCTTCAGGCCCGCCAAATACATGCACAAGCCCAACGGCCTGTGTCTACGGTTCAACAACTGCGAGGATCACTGTTCGGACAGGTCCATATTCCAACCGGGGTTGACCGGTGAAACCTCGGGACCTCACCCCCGGCCGGACTGCGAACACTCGCAGTGGTAGCGCAGGAGCAGAAAGCTGTACTCGCGAAACTTTTTAATCATACCGAAAAGCAAACCCAAGTGCAAGTGGCAGTCTTATCTCATGCAAGATGAGCCTGGAGGGAGGGGCTGTTTCTCATACAAAATGAGCCTGGAGCGGAGCAACAAACCGGGGATGAGCCTGGACGAGATCCGGATTTTTTGAAAGCCAGCGAAGCCGTACATTTCGCAGGCGAGAAAAAGGAGGAGGTTTACGCTTGGGTGAGCGGGTGCCTGGGGGAGCAGCACTGGGACGAGTTGGGGCGTACGGCGCGCGGTTTGGTACGGCGATATATGGAGAAGTGCGGGTTAAGCGCAGCCGGCGCCACCGTTTCGCGACGGTGTACAGCCGCCAGGACGTGGCCCTGCTGGTGAGCGTGGATGAAATGCATGAGACGCTCAGCGGACCGGCCACGCAGAAGATCTTGCAGCGCCAGTTCTATGACTTCGGCGAGCAGCGCTACCGGCGGTTGGCGGGGATCTCGGTGGCCCAAATCTATCGTTTGCGCAAGAGTGCGGGATACCGGAAGCAGCGGGTGGTCTACCGAGGTACACGCTCCGTGCAGGTAGCCATCGGCGAGCGGCGCGCGCCGCAACCCGAGGGGCGGCCGGGGTACCTTCGGGTGGACACCGTGCATCAGGGGGATCGGGACGGGGTGAAGGGGGTCTATCACATCAATGCGGTGGACGAAGTGACGCAATGGGAGGTGGTAAGCGCCACCGCGCAGATCAGCGAAGCGGCTCTGAAACCAGTGCTGGAGGCCATGCTGCGTCAGTTTCCCTTCCGCATTCTCGGGTTTCATTCCGACAACGGCAGCGAGTTCATCAACCATATAGTGGCCGAGTTGCTCAACAAACTGCTGATCGAGCAGACCAAGAGCCGGCCGCGGCACTGCAATGACAACGCCTTGGTGGAGTGCCAAAATGGAGCGATCATCCGCAAGCACATCGGCTTCGGATACATCGCCGCGGAACACGCTCCGGCCATGCAGTCTTTCTACCTGCAATACTTCAACCCCTACTTGAATTTCCATCGGCCGCGCGGTGTGCCGGAGCGCGTGATCAACGCCAAAGGAAAAGAGCAGAAACGGTACCTCTGGTACGCCACTCCTTGGGAAATCCTGCGCCAGTTGCCGGGTGTGGCGGGGTACCTGAAGGGAGATTTGACGATCCAGGAAATGGAACGTTGGTCGCGGCGGCAAACGGACATGCAGGCTGCCACCGCCATGCAAGCGGCCAAGCGGAAGTTGTTTGCGAGCTTCCAACAACGGCGGACCGCATGAGGTTATTCACTAGGGTCACGTCCGCGTGCGACGGGGGCCGGCCTCCCGTCGGTCGGCCCTGCGGCACCGCAGGAAGGTCCGGCAGCAAAACAAAAACCTTCCATGAAAGGAAAACCAAAACAAAACCATCCCAGCCCGAGGCGCAGTCCAGCCTCCCGCTGGTCGGCCCTGAGACGATGGCGCACGAATCAACATTCAAAAGAAAGGAGACCCGCATATCCGATACGGGTGCCGCAGGGATTGATAGCGAAATGGAGAGAGAAAACGTTACACCGCGGGGCGCTTGGCCTTCCGCCGCCCTCCTGGCGGCCGGGGCGCGGGAGCCCTGCTGGCATAGAGTTGGCGATACACCGTTGCGTTTCTCAACACCGCTTCCACGTATTCGCGTGTTTCGGTGAAGGGGATGGATTCCACAAATTCGGCGGGTTCCTGGTACTGGTTCCAGGTGATCCACTCATTGACGCGGGATTTGCCCGCATTGTAGGAAGCCAGGGTCTGTTCCCATTTGCCACCCCATTGATCGAGCAGGGCGCGCAGGTAAGAAGCGCCGAGCGTCAGGTTGATGGCGGGTTGGAACAGGGATCGGTTGCTGAAACGCTTGATCCCGGCGCGGCGGGCCAAGGCGCGCCCGGTGGCCGGCTCGACTTGAATCAGGCCGTAGGCGTGTTTGGCGGAGAGCGCCTGCGGATCGAATTCGGACTCCTGCCGGACGATGGCGGCAACCATGTAGGGATCCAGGCTTTGCTGTTTGGCGCTGCGCACGAGGTCCTTCTCATAGGGCAAGGGGAACAGCAGTTGCCAGAATGCGGGCGGCGCATCCTCGAGAGAGAGCGAGAGATAGTCGGGCGCGGCGCTCTTGATGTTGTGCAACCGCTGGTGCGGCGTACTGGCGGTGCGGGCGAGTTCCATGGCCAACAGATACGGCTGGCCGCTGCCAGGCTGGCCGCCATGGCGGACGCCGAAACGCAGTTCGGACTGGGCCAAATCCGGGAGCCCGGCGGATTCCAGCAAGCGGGCTCGGGCGATGCGCAAAGCGGTTTCCGCATCCGGTTCGCTGGGAAGGGCGGGCCTGTGCGGCGGGAAGGCGATGGCGCGCAGGAACTGGGCCGTCTTCTCCGATGGAGCCGCAGACGCAATCTGCGGCTGGGCCATGCGCTCGCGGCCCAATATCCCGTAATAGTAGTTGGGAAACTGCGCCGCGAGCCTGGTATAGAAGGCTCGCGCGGCGGGGTAATCGATGTGATCGGGGCCGGCTTCGGCGAGGCGGCCCAGAAAATAAAGCGCGGCGGTGGCGGAGGGATGTCCGGGGTATCGTTCCAGGTGCTCGCGCAGCAGTTCGCGCGCGTCGTGCCGGCGGCGAATGTACGCGGCCCAGGCGACGCGCCAGTGGCTTGATGCGGCCAGCGGCTGATCCGGAAACGTCTCGTAGACGGCCTTGGAAAGCGGCACGTATTTTTCGGGCTGATTGGTCACCACGAATCGATTGGCGGCGGCCACCAGCGCCTTGTAGCGCCACGGCGATTCGCGGTGCTTGCCGAGTTTGCCGACCGCCTCCATCATCTGATCTTCGTCGTTCAGTTTACGGGCGCATTCGGCGAGGTAGTAGAGGCGCTCGGCCTCCGCCTCGGAATGGGCATCGCGATCGGAGAGTTCCAGCGAGCGCAGGTACGAATAAGCGGCAGCCACATCGCCGGCCAGGAACTCGGCGGCTCCCATTCCCACGCGGGCCTGGTCGCGCTCCGGGCCGCCGAGTTGCGGCACGAGGGCCTCGAACTCGGATCGCGCGCGCGTGTATTCGCGTTGGGCGAGCAGTTGGTTGCCGCGCTCGACCATAGCTTCGGGCGCGTGCGCGGGATACGCCGCTCCCATGGCGTCGCGCAGGGCGATGAGCGCGGCGGCGGCGCGGGTGGCCGGATCGCCGGTGGGGTACTCGAAGTAGACCCGCTGATAGTATTGCGCGGCGTGCGGCAGGTCGCGGGCGGCTTGGTAGGCGACGGCCAGGGCAAGGTCGCCATCGGGCTGCGGAAGATCGGCGTAGCGCTCGCGGAGCAGGCGCACGGCATCGGAGGCGGCACCCGAAGCCGCCAGACCGCGCGCCTGCAGTACCATGGATTTCGCGGCGAACGGGGATAGCAGCGGGACGGACCGCACGGCGGCCGATTCGCGCGCGGCGGCGGCATAGTCTTGGGTTTCCGAATGGGCGGCAGCCAGATAATAGGCCGTGTAGTCGGCCAGCTTGGGGAGGCGCGGCTGGGCGGCTTGGAGATGCTGAATGGCATCCGGGAAGCGCTTCTGTTCGAACGAGACGATGCCCAGGGTGAAGTGCGCCAATGCGCCGTTGGCATCTTTGTGACTGGCCGCGAAGTACTGCAGGGCTTTGGCGCGGGCGGGGGTGGGCGAGTCGCGGTAGGCGTGGGCTAGGGAGTCGGGGGTTTGGGGGAAGGCGGCTGCGGCGAGGAGCACACCACAGGCTAAAGCCTGTGCCACCTTCTTCCAGCAGGCGGCCTGAGAGGCCGCTGCAGGCCGGGGGCCTGCCCCACAACTACGCCAAACGTCCAGGGTAGTTACCTCCCAGCCAGGCTGGATTATCATTTGCCAGCGTGCGCACCAACTCCAGATGAAAGTAGTCGACCATGGTTGGACTGGCCGTTAGAAAGGTTTGCCGGAAAGACTCTCTGCCTTCATCGATGGCATCCTGCAAGGCGGCGTACAATTCCTGCTGCGCCCGCCCGGCTTTGACGGCATCGGGCCGGTACAGCCGTATCTCGGCGACCTTCACACGGGCGAAGCGTTGTGCGCGCAGATGCAGATGGCGATCGGCCGGGCTCAGATCGTCCCATTCCGGTGCGGGACCGGCGGGCGCGGCGGAAGCCGGTTCGATGCGCACCAAATGGCGGGAGGGCGCCGCGGGGCGTTGCCGCGCTTCCATGACGGCGGCAGCGGCCTGGGCCAACAACTCCAAAGCGGCGCTCTCGACCGCGCCGGAGGCGTAGAGCATGCCGACCGTGGATCGATCGACGGTCAACGGGAACAGGTACGCTTTATCGCCAGGCGCGTGGGCGAACGCTTGCGCCACGGCGGGCGATACCTCCGCGGCGGAACAGAGCGCCACCACCGGCTCGCGCGATTCGATGGCGGCGGCAAAGGCGGCGGCTTCGGATGTGGCAAAGCGGATCTCGCGAAAGTGCGCGGCGGCATCGCCGGTGGCGCCGCGCAGGCGCTCTCCACCCACCGTATCCTCATTGATGTGAAAGACGGCGCAAGCGTTGGCGAAGGGGGCGGAGGCATCCGAGAGGATGGAGGCAACCTCGGGGAAGGCGGCAGCCTGGCGCAAGCGCCGCACGGACTGATTCAAATGTTCGGCCAGGGCCCGCTCGGCGGCTTGCACGCTGGTGGAGACGCGCGCTTCCGTTTCCGATTGGAACAACTGTTCCAGTTCGGAGAATAAGCTTCGCAAGGAGGGCGAGGGCGCGGCAGTGGACATCCTGGAACGATTCTAGCAAGCCGGGGGGCGGGGAGTAGAGTGGAACCACGGATGGACACAGATGCACACGGATAAAGGCCATAGGCTGTGCTTTGGAGGGACGGCCGCCGTCGATCAGAGGATGATCCAGAGAATTCGGGGTCAGTTGAAACGTTTTAGGGAGGTTGAATCACTATGCAACGTAGAGGGGCTCCAGGTTTGAGAAGGGGACGGATGCGGGGGTGTCCCTTTTCGTTCGATTTATCCGCTTTACAGAAACAGAGGGCTGACGATTCGCTTATAGAGCACCAAAACCTCGGGGGGAGCAAAAGACGTGGCGGACGCGATGCTGGCATCTGATAAAAAGTTCGATTTCTTCCTTGCACATGCCGCGAAGGACCGCGCGAGAGCGGAGGAACTGTATGAGTTGTTGCAGCCTAAATCGAGAGTTTTCCTCGACGTCAGGACGCTCTCCGACGGCACGGAATGGGACCGCCAGATTCCCGAAGCCCAACGGAGTTCCTCGATAACCGTCGTACTGGTTTCCGCCCATTCGGCTGACGCTTATTACCAGCGCGAAGAGGTGGCTACAGCGGTTGAGCTCAGTCGTTTCGACAGGAGCGGACACGGCGTCGTGCCGGTGTACCTGGACGGGATCCCAACCGTCCGTGACTGGAATTTCTATGGGCTGCGGATCAGGCAAGGAATCGACGCCCTTCGAGTCGGGGGACTGCCGCGGGTGGCTGAGCAACTGCTTGGCGTCCTCGGCGGCGAGGAATTGCGGCCGCCGGAATCCCAACACCCTCTCCACTTGTTCCCCAGGGGGCCCCTTGTGGAAGAGTACTACGTGCCATCAAGTCTAATTCAGGCGTACTGGAAGCGATATCAGAATTTGTTGCAATCGCTTGCCGTGATCGCCGATGCCAACGCCTTCCGGCGGGAGGCCGATCCCATTGACGCGTCGGTGACTTTTATAGACACAGGTGCGCTCCCGCAAGGACCGCAAGCGGCGCCCGCCGACTTCTGGTATGGCGCCTTCACGGAAGCTCGCTTGAATTCGCCACGCATGCTCGCCGCACTGGTGCTCGTGGTGCCGGACGGAGGCTTTACCAAGGACGTACAACTGAAACGGGAGAAGCTTCTCGATGAACTGAGCAACATGTAGTTTTGAGGATTTGAATGGAAACAAAAGGAGATTGAATTATGAAACGCAAAACGCTTATCTCGGTCATGGCGGCGCTCATCCTGCTCGTCGCGATCTCGATTGGGTGGGGCCAGGCCTTACATCCTTCCATCGGCGCCGAAGAGGGAAAAGCCTTAAGCATGATTGCCAAGTACGCTGGGAGTCACTCGGGTTGGCTGGATCGCCAGCTTGAGAGTCACCGTTTTCAACCGGGCCTGCCGCCCGACATCTGGCACCCGTTCCCGGCGGTCCGAAAACTCGAAGGCTTTTATCTTGCCGCGCAGGCAGGTGGAACCGGCGGCGGCGACAAGGCGCTGGCACTATTGGCACGCGATTTGGCCCAGCAGTATGAGTCGGTAAAGTACGACCCGGCCTTGAAGCGCTATTTCGGCGATCGCCAAGCGGCCGGTCCTCTGGCCTTTGGCAAACCAGCCTCTACCGCCAAACTGGAATGGAGGGCAAGTCCGGAAGCTGGGAAGGCTATGTTGGCCATAGGTAAGTACTGTGACGGCGGCACAATGGGTGGAGCGCAAGGCATTCTGCAGCATTACCTCGATCTGCCCCCGGAAACCGCGTTCGAGATCTTGAGGACCAGCAACAGCAGCGCGAACGCTATCCAGCAGGCGATGAACTGGGTCCCCGAGCAGGAGCGCGCTCCAAAAATACGAACAATTGTCAGCACGCTCCAAGAGTCTTATGAGAGCGCGCGCTATGAGGAAGCGTTTGTCCCGTTCTCCGACCGGCACGAGTGGGCTCCCAGGGAGCGCCGGCCCGCCGTGACGGAAGCGGCTCGGGATGGCGTCAATTACAACGAGTACTTGGAAAGCAACCACCTCAAGGAGGCTGGTGCCCGTAAATTTGACTCGCTGAAAGTGGACCCGGAAACATTTGGCGGAGTCGTGCTCGGCAATCGCGTGACGCCGGAGTTGCCCGGTAAGGTTGAGGTCATTACGTGGCTTCCCGATGCAGACAATTCGTCGACGGGCAGACTAATCGCCCAGTTCGTGGATGGCACGGAAAAGGAATATGCGCCAGTTCTTCGAGAGGACGCCTATGCCGCGCATCAAATTGTGTACGCTGGAGTGCGTGGAGCGGGGCCAATCGCAGAAGGAGAGGGCGTTGGTCTTATCGGTTCTTTCGGCGAGGTTCCATACTTTGAAATCGGTGCTACTCGAATACAGCATGAAGGAATTCGCTCGCGCATTGTGATGCATCCGGCCATCGCGGACCTGGACCTCGGATGGTCCCTCATGCTTGCCGACGTGCTCCCGAGGCAACATGCCCGGTTTTCCAGCCTTCTGGGGAGCGCGGAGAACGCCGCGAAGCTGGACGCAACGGGCTGGCGGCCGGAGATGGACGGCTGGAAATTCACGGATGTCCCGCTGACCATCTCGGGGCAAGGGGGGCGGCTGATCGTGGAACGGCAAGGCGGCCAATTCCCGGAGGATCTGCGACGAAGCGCTTTTTTCACTTTGACGGCCTTCTCGGCCTATGGCGGGAAAGCGCGGACGACCTTCCCGGATGTGTTTTACCCATTGGTTCCCGAGTTGACGCACACCTCGCATGAGTACGATAGGCTCAACAGGTTTGCCGCCGTGCTCGCGATCTTTCGCTGGGCGAAGGCGTCCGGGGCGGGGAGTATCGGTCGCTTTAATGTCATTTCAAAGGTGCCCACGCCAGCTTCAATCGTGCTCACCGAGAAGGAATACCTGCCGATGCCGGATTATGAAGAAGCCCAAGCCCGCCAGGCATTGCGCGCTGCGGTTGAACGGAAACTCCGCGAAGAGTATGCCGCGCTGCCCGAAAGTATGCGCAAGCAGATTCGAGACTGCGATTCCGAACTGCAGAGGCTCGAGGGTCTCTACGAGGAGGAAAAAGATCCAGGCAAGGAAGCCGGGCTAATCAAGGAACTGATGCGGGTCAGCTCGCAGCGAGCCGATCTGCTAGGCAAGGCCCCCCGCATAAGGTACTGGAAAAAAGTTCTCGCCGAAAAAACCTAGTAAACCGTTGCCGGCCAGGGTGACAGTCACCGGTTGATTGCCGGTGGGCGTACCTGGCGGGACGATGAAGTTGACCTGGGTGACTCCTGCCAGGTAATAGGGAATGCCGGCAAACGAGTTCTCGGCTGCGACGCCATTGACTAAGACCGTCACATTGGCTGATAAAGTTCAGCACGCGGTGCTCCCTGTCTGTCAAAGAGGCGGCCTGAGCGGCCGCCGCAGGCTGAGAGCCTGCCCCACGAACATTGAGTGTGTCAAAAGGACTCGTTAGTGTCTCCGGCGCTGGCGGAAACCTTTCTCGATGACGGGTAGCGTGCCGGTGGTGATTTGATAAGCAGACAGGAGGCGGCGTGGGACCCAGGCGACGCGGCTGGCATCGTCGGCGGCGCGGAGGGATCCGCCGGTGACGCGGCAGATGTAGTCGATCAGAACGTAGTGATATTCGGGGGCGCCTTGAGAGTCGCGGATGATCCGCTCGAAGATTTCGAGCATCTTGAGCGGCTCGACTTCCAGGCCGGTCTCTTCGCGCACTTCGCGGACGATGCCTTGTTCGAGTGTTTCGCCGATTTCGAGGACCCCGCCGGGGAGGGACCAGTAACCCTTTAACGGTTCTCTGCCGCGTTCGACGAGAAGGATTCTGCCGCGGTCGAAGATGAGTGCGCCGATGCCCAGGACGGGGCGTTGGGGATAGCGGCGGTTATCGGGCATTGGAGAGGAGGGGCGGCCTGACTCGATACAAGGATGTTCTGGCAGTGACGTAGAGCGTCTGGAAATCGGGGTCTGCAAAGGCGAAATTGGAGGGCGTCTCGGCGAGCGGGATGGTCGTCAGCAGTTGGCCTTCCGGGCTGTAGACGGCGATGCCTTTGGCGGCGACGTACAGATTGCCCTTATCGTCGGTGCGGATGCCGGCTGGAATGCCGTCGATCTTGGAAATTGCAACGCGCTCATTGGAGACTTCGCCCTCGTGGTCCACGTCGTAAGCGCGGATGTTGCGGTCGTCGGAGTTGGCGACGTAGAGAATGCGCCCGTTGGGCGACAGCGCGATTCCATGGGGGCGGCCGGCGGGCCTGGCGATCACGGACAACTGGCCTTTTGGCGCGATGTGGTAGACGCCGTAAAAATCGAGCTCACGCGTATCCTGCTGGCTGCCGAACGCCGGATCGGTGAAGTAGACATGGCCGGACTTGCTCACGACGATGCCGTTGGGCGCGTTGAGCCGCTTGCCGTCCCATTTATCGGCCAGCACTTCGATGCGGCCCTTTTTGTCGGTGCGGGTCACGCGGCGGGTGTGCGTTTCGCAGGTGTACAAGCGGCCTTGCTGGTCGAAGGCGTTGCCGGCTGCGCCGTTGGAGGCTTCGCGGTAGACTTCGGTGGCTCCATCGGGCACGTGTTTCATGATTTTGCCGCGGGGGATGTCGCTGAACAGCAGGTAGCCATCGCGGGACCAGACGGGGCCTTCGGTGAAGCGGTAGCCGTGGGCTACTTTTTCGACTTGGAGATCGGGGACGTCTTGGGCGGCTAGGGGGAGCAGCAACAAGAAGAGGGCGGCCTGAGAGGCCGCCGCAGGCTGAGAGCCTGCCCCACGAATCATCGGGGGTTGCCTTTACCCACCACGATCAGTTCGTTGTTGACCTGCTTGACGCCGGGGACTTTGCGCGCGACCTTCTCCGCTTTGAGCTTTTGCTGTTCGTATTCTACTTTGCCACGCAAAGTAACGACGCCGTCCTTGACTTCGACCTCCATGGCGCCGCCCTTGACCACGACGTCGTCGGCCAGCTTGCGCCTGACCAGATCGTAGAGTTGATCGTCGGAAGGGTGCTTATCGGCGGCCCAAACGCCCGCGGCCAGCACCAGGATTATGAGTAAGGAGACTAACGTTTTAATTTTCATCTGCTCCGGCCATTGTACGCCAGTCGAGGGCCGCGAGGAAGCCCGCCTTCTGGCGCCAGTTAGGCTGCACCTTGATATGAAGATCGAGATAGACGTGGCGGCCGAAGAGGCGCTCCATCTCGTGGCGCGCCAGAGTGCCGATGTTTTTCAGCATGGCGCCGCCCGCGCCGATGATGATGCCCTTCTGTCCGCTGCGCTCGACATAGATGGTGGCGTAGATGCGAATGAGTTGGGGGGTATCTTCCCAGGACTCCACCGAGACGGCCACGGAGTGCGGCACTTCTTCGCGCGTGGCTTGCAGGATTTTTTCGCGGATCAGCTCGGCGGCGAGGAAACGGTCGGGCTGGTCGGTGATGTGGTCCGGCGGAAAGTAGGCCGGGCCTTCGGGGAGGCGTTCGATAATGGCCTGGCGCAATTCGGCGACGCCATCGCCCGAGCGCGCCGAGATGGGAATGTAGCCGGCGAAGTCGTGCAGCGCGCGGTATTGCTCGATCAGGGGCAGCAGCGCGCCCTTGTCCTTGTGCAGCAGGTCGACCTTGTTGAGGAGCAGCAGGGTGGGGGTATCCGCCTTGCGGATGAGGTCGATGGCGTGACGGTCCTCGACGCCGAACTTGCGCGAGACATCCACGACGAGCAGCAGCAGGTCGCGTTCGCCGAGCGCGGCGCGCACGGTGTCCATCATGCGCTTGGTCAGCAGCGAATCGGCTTTGTGGATGCCGGGCGTGTCGAGGAACACGATCTGGGCATCGGGGAGGGTGAGCACGCCTTGGATGGAGGTGCGGGTGGTTTGGGGCTTGTTGGCGACGATGGCAATTTTAGCGCCGATGAGCTGGTTCAGCAGCGTGGACTTGCCCGCGTTGGGACGGCCGAGGATGGAGACGAAACCGGATTTCATATTAGTGTGTAGGGTGGGCAATTCTGCCCGCAGCCGGCTTTCAGCCGGCCAGGCCGCCTAAAAGGCGGCTGCGGCCAAGATTGGCCGCCCTCCATCATTGTGTCACCGGCTGGGAACGGCGCACGCGAACCTGGGCCACTCGCAATTCGTCGCTGGCCAGGATATCGATGTGGATGCCGTTGCGCTCGACGGATTCGCCCGAATGGGGCACGCGGCCGAGCCATTCGGTGACCAGCCCGCCGACGGTGGTGGATTCGAGATCTTCCTCCGGGTGGAATTCGAGGAGGTCGCCGAGGCGCGCCACGTCGTAGCTGCCGGAAACAATGTAGCCTCCCTGGCCGTCTTCCTGCACGTCGGAATCGGGCTCGTGCTCGTCGCGGATTTCGCCCAGGATGACTTCGACGAGATCCTCCATGCTGGCGAGGCCGGCGGTGTTGCCGTACTCGTCGATCACGATGACCATATGGGTGTTGTCCTGCTGCATTTCGCGCATGAGGTCGTTGACCGGCTTGGTTTCGGGCACGGCGCGGATGGGGCGGATCAGCTCGCGAACGGTGCGGTTGGCGCGCTGGTCTTCATCCAGCTCGAACATGTCGCGCACATGCACGAAGCCGATGAACTGATCGATGGTTCCTTCATAGACCGGGATGCGCGAATACTGTTCGTCGATCACGAGCTGCCGCAGTTGTTCGAGGGTAGCGTCCGCGGAGATGGCGACGATATTGGGCCGCGGGGTCATGACCTCGCGCACCACCTTGTCGCCGAACTCGACCACGGATTGAATGAGTTTGCGGTCCTCCTCTTCGATGAGGCCTTCCTCGGTACCGGCGGAGATCAGCGCGTCGATGTTTTCGGCTTGAGTGGGCGGCTCTTCGGCGCCGCTGGAGTTGTCGGCGATCTCGACCAGCGACTGGAAGAAGGCGAGCACCGCGACGCAGGGCCGGGCAACCAGTCCCACGATGCGGATGAGGGGCGCCAGCGGGGCAAGCCATTGCGCTCCAGTGCGGCGGTAGAGCACCTGCGGGAGCACGTAGGCCATCACGATCATGGTGAGCCAGGAGGAGACCACGGTTTCGAGCGCTTCGGGCCAGGTCCAGGCCTGACCGTCGGCGAAGACCAGGAAGTAGAGGACGGCGATCAGGAGAATGGTGGTGTGTTTGATCAGGGTGAAGGAGCCGGCGCCGTCTTCGGTGGGGAAGCCGATTTTGTCTTCGAGAGTTTCCTTGAAGAATTTGATGGCGGGGAAATCGCGGGTGCGCAGGCGGAGGCTCTCGAGGTAGAGCACCTGGACG
Source organism: Bryobacterales bacterium (assembly GCA_003166475.1). Lineage (GTDB taxonomy): Bacteria > Acidobacteriota > Terriglobia > Bryobacterales > Bryobacteraceae > Bog-159. Next base: position 15,921 of record PMVV01000430.1, read on the forward strand.
AAGGTGACCAAGCCCAGGAGGAGGGCTAGCGCAGCGATGAGGAGGGTTAGGGCGAGGGTCATGGGCGGAGTCGTTCAATCAGGCCGGCGGGCAGGGCGAGGCGCTTGCGCCAGCGGGCTTCGGCGCGCTGCATTTGGCCGCGGTCGGTTTCGTGATCCATTCCCAGCAGGTGGAGGAGGCCGTGCAGCATCAGGATGCGGATTTCATTTTCGAGAGAGTGGCCGATTGCGGCGGCTTGGGCGCGGGCGCGGGCGGCGGAGATGGCGATTTCGCCGAGGTGAAGGACAGGCCGGGAGGCCTGTCCCACTGGGAATGAGAGGACGTCGGTGGGACAGTCTTTGCCTAGGAAGTCGCGGTTGAGGCGGCGGAGTGCGGCGTCGCCGGCGATCAGGCAGGTGAAGCCGGTGCCCTTGGCGACTTCGCCGCGCAAAGTTCGGGCGAAGCGTTCCAGGTTGCGGCGGTCCAGTTCCGCCGGGGTGCGGCGGAACAAAACTATGTTGTCGTCGGAGGCAGACATGTATCGGGAGCCGGTTCGGCGGATGGTTCGGTCAGTTTCAGGCTAAGCTGGCGGCCGGCGCCCACCGCTTCGTTATAGCGCTCGTAAGCCTTCACAATGCGCTGCACCAGGTTGTGACGGACAACGTCGCGCTCGTCGAACTGCACGAAGCTGATACCTTCGACGCCGCGCAGCACCTCCAGCGCGTCGATGAGGCCGCTGCGCTTGCCCGGCGGAAGATCGATCTGGGTAATGTCGCCGTTGACCACCATCTTGGAATTGAAGCCGGTGCGGGTGAGCACCATCTTCATCTGCTCGGTGGTGCTGTTCTGGGCTTCGTCGAGGATGATGAAACTGTCGTTGAGCGTGCGGCCGCGCATAAAAGCGATGGGCGCGACCTCGATGGTGTTGCGCTCCAGCAGTTTGTCGACTTTCTCGGATTCCATCATGTCGAACAAGGCGTCGTAGAGCGGGCGCAGGTAGGGATCGACCTTTTCCTGCAAGGTGCCGGGGAGGAAGCCCAGGCGTTCGCCTGCTTCCACGGCGGGGCGCGTGAGAATGATGCGCGAGACGCGCTTCGAAAGCAGAGCGGACACGGCCATGGCCACGGCCAGGTAGGTTTTGCCGGTGCCGGCCGGACCGACGCCGAGGACCAGGTCGTTGCGCTCGATGGCTTCCAGGTAGCGGCGCTGATTCGGGGTTTTGGGCGCCAGCATCTTCTTGCCGAAATTGCGCTGGCGGCCGCTTTGGACCAAGGCGCGGAAGCTGACTTCGGGGTCTTCGGTGACCACGCGGAGGTAGCTATTCAGGTCGCCGTTATTGAAGACGTGCCCTTCGCGCACCAGCGCCACATAATCTTCGAGAATGGTCTCGGCGCGCGAGACGGCTTCGGCTTCGCCTTCGATTTCCAACAGGTTGTCGATGAGTTGGGTGTTCACTTTGAGGCCCGATTCGATCAACCGGATGTTTTCATCGCGGGTGCCGAACAGGCTTTCGATGCCTCGGCTGATTTGCACACTGGATTTCATTGAGTTGGTGTGTGGGTACCTCCAAGGGCTGCAAAACGCAAACAGGGGATGACGGCCGGTGCTTGGCGGCCGGTTGGTAAACAGGATGTCCGCAGTGCGGGGTGGTTAAAAACCATCCGCTGTCCAGTATAGCAGGTGCGGAGTGCGTTATGGGTGCTCCGGTGCCCGGCGTGGCGCAGACGATCGTTGTTTGTCGTCTGCGCACCGTGCTCGAACTCGGCAGGCCACGAAAGACGATGGCCTGCCCTACAGCTAATGTGTAGGTACTGGGTACTGGAAACAGCTTGTAGTTTATGCACAGGGCCAGCTATCATAGGCAGGACAGGGGGGAACGTAGATGTGCAAGTATCGCGTTGACGAGACCGATCCAGGCAAGCAAAGCGCCAGGCGCGCGGTTTCCGGAATGGACCGGCGGTCGTTCATCGGGCTGCTGGCGGCCAACTCAGCCTTGCTGGCCGGCGCCAAAGCGCAAAGCGCAACAACTTACCAGGTAGGCGTGGGCTACTCGACCGATCCGTATACCGCGGCGTCGGTGGCTCTGTCCGCCAGCGGGCAGTTTCCCACCAACCTTGCCGGGCAGACGGTGTTGATCAAGCCGAACCTGGTGGTTGCCAAGCCGTCCTCCTCCGGCGCCACGACCGATCCGCACGTGGTGCAGGCCGTCGTGGATTTGTGCATCGCGGCCGGAGCGACCCAGATTCAAATCATCGAAGCTCCCCTGCCTGGAAACCAGCCATACTGGGGTCCGTGCGGTTACGGGGCGATCTTCACCAAGAAGGCTTATCCGCAAGTGCAACTGGTAAACCTGGTGACGGGGACCTACGTCTTGACCCCGGTGCCAGGCGGCGGCTCCGCATACCAGCAGATGTGGGTTCCGTCGCTGGTGATGCAGCCAAATACTTTCTTTATCAGCGTGGGCAAAATGAAGACCCACCAGGAAGCGGTAGTCACGCTTTCCATGAAAAACCTGGTGGGCCTGGCTTCCGAGCCAGCCTATGCCCCACCGGTCGAGACAGATCTTCCGCGCCACGACTTGCATCTTCGCAGCATCAATCAGTCGATCGTCGATCTCAACATGATTCGGCCCATCGATTTCGCCGTGATCGACGGCGTTTGGGGGATGGACGGGGAAGGCCCCACGAGCGGAAACCCGGTGGCCACGAACGTGGTGTTGGCAGGCCTGAATCCCGTGGCAGTGGACCGGGTGGGGCTGAATGTGATGGAGTTTGCGCAAAACTCCGTGACTTATCTGGGCTATGCGGCGCAAGCGGGTCTGGGACCGCCGAATACCAACAACGTCATCCTGTTGGGCGACACTTACACTCCGTACCCATATGTTCCCGCGATAACACCTCCGATTCTGTACCAGCCGGTCGCCACGCCAAACACAATCTCCATCTCGGCGGGCCAGTCGACCAGCATCAAGTACGCAATCGCGGCCAACTCTTTCACCTTGGTGGAGATCATCCAGGATAGCGATGTCACGCCCAGCGTGGATGTGATCCGAACGCTGCACGGTTATAAAATGGTCCTGGCGCCGGGAGAGAGCGTAACCTGGAACGGAAGAACCGGCGCTGGCGCGGCGGTTGCACCTGGAACCTATTTGGCCCGCGTGCAGGCTATTGCCTCGTCTACCACCAGCAGCATTGTCAACTTTTCGGTGTGCAGAATCACGGTTAATCCTTAGGCGGGGCTAAAGCCCCGCGCGGGATAAATCCCGCCCTCCATAGCATGAATAGCCAAGCAGCCAGAACCATCGCCACCCTGCTCACGGCCGCCGCGCTCGTGTGCGCCCAGCCCACCCGCCGTCCACCGCCCACACCCTATCAGGGGCCCGACGTGCGCGAGATCATGGGTCCGGCGCCGGCCGATCTGGGACCGTTGCTGGAAAGATATTCCAGCGATCTGCGGAGCCTGAGCAGGTTCTACGATGTACAACTCTCTCCCACCACCGAGCGGGTCATGCGCCAGTTCTACGAAGCGTGGCGGGCCGCGCTCGCATCGATCCCGTTCGACGGCCTGCCGCAAGAGGGGCGCATCGACTATCTTCTCTTTCGCAATAAGCTGGACCACGAGATTCGCCAGCTCGACCTGAACCAGAAGCGTTCGGCGGAGATCGCGGATCTGGTTCCGTTCGCGCCCGCCATCATCGAGCTGAAGGAGGCCCGGCAGCGTGTCGATCCGCTGGACCCGTCTGCGGCCGCTTCCACCTTGGAACAGATCTCCAAGCAAATGGAGGACCTCTCGAAGCGCATTAACGAGCCGGCCAAAGGGGCGGAGATCAAGGTCGCAAAAACCGCCGCATACCGCGCGGCGCGCACGGTGGACCGCCTGCGCGACACGCTGAAAGGCTGGTTCGAATTCTACAACGGCTACGATCCGCTATTCACCTGGTGGGTGACCGAGCCATATCAGAAGAGCGCGGCCGCCATGGAGAAGTATGCCATCCTGATTCGCGAGAAGCTGGCCGGGATCAAGCCGGGCGACCGCGACACCATCGTGGGCGATGCGGTGGGCCGCGACATGCTGGTCAGCGAGCTGGCCTACGAGATGATTCCCTACACGCCCGAGGAGATCGTGGAGATCGCCAACCGCGAGTTCGCCTGGTGCGATGCCGAGATGCTGCGCGCCTCCCGCGAACTGGGGTATGGCGACGATTGGAAGAAGGCGCTGGAGCACGTGAAATCCGATTATGTGCCGCCGGGACAGCAGCCGGCCTTCATCCTGGGGTTGGTCGAGGAAGCCATCGATTTTGTCGGGTCGCACAACCTGGTGACGGTGCCGCCGCTGGCGGCCCAGACCTGGCGCATGGAGATGATGACGCCGGAGCGGCAGCGCATCAATCCATTCTTCACCGGCGGCTCGGTGCTGAGCGTTTCGTATCCGGTGGAGAGCATGACCGAGGAGCAGAAGCTCATGGGCATGCGCGGCAACAATAAACACTTCTCGCGCGCCACGGCGTTTCACGAAGTGATCCCCGGCCATTTTTTGCAGGAATTCATGGACGAACGCTACCGGCCGTATCGCCGCACCTTCGACACGCCGTTTTCGGTGGAGGGTTGGGCGCTGCATTGGGAAATGCTGCTGTGGGATCAGGGCTTCACCAAGACGCCGGAGGACCGCATCGGGGCCCTGTTCTGGCGCATGCACCGCTGCGCGCGCATCATCTTCTCGCTGAGTTTTCACTTGGGCAAGATGACCGCGCAGGAGTGCGTGGATTTTCTGGTGAATCGCGTCGGATTTGAGCGCGAAAACGCCGCCGGCGAAGTGCGCCGCTCGTTCGAGTCGGGCTACTATGGGCCGCTGTATCAGGTCGCGTATATGCTGGGCGCGCTGCAGTTTCGCGCGCTGCACAAGGAGATGGTGGGGGCAGGCAAAATGTCCGACCGCGATTTCCACGATGCGATTCTGAAGATGAACGCGATTCCGGTGGAGATGGTGCGCGCCAGTTTGACCAAGCAGCCGCTCAATGCGGGGTTTGTGTCGAACTGGAAGTTCTACTGAGTCGCACCACTGCCTGCTCAACTTCCCACGCCGTAGACGATGGCGGCATGGGAGCGCCAAACGAGATGACCACTGGCTGCCTTAAAGTGCGCGGCCGCTTCCAGAAGAACCGTCCGCCCTCGAAGCTATACAGGCTTTCCCACAATCCGCCGAGATGCACTGGGATCACGGGCACGTCCAGCCCCCGGACCACGGCTTCCAACCCGCGCTGGAACGGAAGCAGGTTTCCGGTCCGGCTGATGGAACCTTCGGCGAAAACGCAGAGCACCTGGCCGCGCGCCAATTCGGCGCGGGCCCGCTTGATGGCTTGCCCGGCGCTGTGAGGCTTGGTCCAGACGGGGATGGCCTTCGCCAGCCGGAAACCCCAGGTGAGCAGCTTGTGATCATAGTAGGGCTTCCACACCAGGAATCGGACCACCGGGCGCATGCAGGAACCGATCAGGAATCCATCCAGGTAAGTGAGGTGATTGGACACCAGCACAGCCGGTCCATGGGATGGAATATGATCGCTGCCGAGAATGCGGATGCGGAACAATGGCCGGGCGACAAGCCGCAGTCCAAGCCTGGCCAGAAAGTCGGAAAGCCGCGCCGTACTCATTGGCCGGACACGCTCCGGGGCGGCCGCGAGGCTCTCCGCTCGCATTCCGCCCTGGTCGCCTCGAGAATCACGGTGAGGGTGTCCTGCGGCAGCGACTCCATGGCTGCCGATACGACCGCTTTAGGAACCGGAATGAAGCCGAGCGTGCAGGCAAAGGCCTGCACGGACCGCGCCAGGGTGATGCTCTCGAACTCCAGGTAGATATCCGGTCCGCGGCGGCGCGCGCGCCAGTAGGCGTTGAGCGCCCACATGATCCCGTGGTCGCGATACGGCTCGAGGAAGTCGCTGTGCCCAGGCTCGCCACTGTCGGACTCGCGAATCTCGCTGGCCCCCAGGTGAACGCGCAACGCGGAAGCGCCGCCCGGGTCCGCGCCGCTGTAGCCGATGCGTCCCGTCACTTGAAAGGCATAGTGCTGCGGAAAGAGAGAGACGAAGCGGAACGCGCTACGCAGCCCGATAATGACATCGTAAACGGCGTCGGGCCCGTCCGCCGTCCGTTTGGTTTTGCAGGCAAAGACCAGCGGCCGGTAGATGCGATCGTAGCTGCCGTAGTCTTCGAGCACGGATCTGAGATCGGCGAGGCTCGCACCGGGAATGCGGATGGCGCCGATCCAGTGGATCACCGCGCCGTTTTGTCCGGCGATGCGCTGGTTCAGGGCGGCATCGCTGATATTGGATCGAACCAGTTTGCCGGCCGCGAGCGAAGCGGCCGCCTGCCGCGATGCACGAGCCGGCACCCACGACAGATCGCCCGAATCGAAGCGGCTGGGCATGGCCCGCTCCGCGGCAGCCACGTAGCTGTCGTATTCGCGCAGCATGGCAGGATCGAGCACGGTGGTGCATCGCGCCGCCCAGCATGCGCCAACGGCCCCGCAGGCCAGCGCGGCGATGTGGAGAAAAGGGCGCATCAATGGAGGCTTGCCATGGCGCGGATGAAATCCGGGTTGCCGGCCAGTTTGCCGACGCGCGGCTCGACACGCAGATACATCAGGTAGTCGCAGCGCTCCCCCGCCGCTTTCCAGCCCCACTGGAAGGCCTTCGCCATATCGCCCATCGCATAATGAATTGTCGCAAAATAAAAGGCCGGAACGTAACGGGTGCGCGACGTCTCTTCCAACCGGCCCAACTCCCGCCTGGCTTCCGCGAGCTTTCCTGCCGCGGCCTCGGCGCTCGCCAGCGAGGCTACCGAAGCCGGACTGTTGCCCGACAACGCCGCCGCACGCTTGTACTCGTCGATGGCCTGGTGCAGCGCGCCCTTCTGCTGATAGGCCATTCCCAAGGTCTGGTGCGCCAGTGGAAGGGTGGGATCGATCTCCACCACGGAGCGGAATTGCTCGATGGCCTGATCGTACTGCCGCGAGTAGTAGAGGCACCAGCCAATGCCTATGTTGATGCTGGGCGATAGAGGCTCGAGTTGCAGCGCCTGGCGCATCTGTTCGGTGGCTTTGGGCAGGTCGGCCGCGGCCATGAAGTAGTGACTGTACCAGTGGTGCGCCGTGGCGGAATTCGGGTTCAGATCCAGAGCGCGGGAAAACTCCCGGGCCGCGCCGGGCAGATCCCAATCGTAAGACAGCATCACGTAAGCAAGAGAGCTGTGGCCGTCGGCCAAGTTCGGCTCCAGTTCGATGGCCTTCTGCGCGGCGGCCTTGGCGAGGGGCATGGCCTTGGTAGGCAGCATGCCGTCCGTGCCGATGGAGCCCAGCAGCGAGTAGGCGTCCGCCAGGCCGGCATAGGCCAGCGCATCGGTGGGATCGGCGGCAATGGCCTGCTGAAAGTATTGCGCGGCACGCCTCAGTCCGTCCTCCGTGCGCCGGTTCCAGAAGTATCGGCCGCGCAGATATGCGTCCAAGGCTTGGGGATTGGCCGGGCGCCGCTGCCGGAGGCGCTCCCGATCCCCGGCGGTGACGCTGACCTGGATCTCGCCCGCGATGGCTTCGGCGACCACCGATTCCAGAGACAGAACGTCTTCTATGTTGCGCTCATAGCTATTGGCCCAATGGACCGCCCGCGTCTTGGGATCGATCAACTGTGCGTCTACCCGGATGCGGCCGCCGGCCCGTTGAATGGTTCCGGTCAGAACCCCATTGATGGATTGGTTCTTGCGAATGGCGGCCCAGGCGGCGGTTTCTCTATACCCGCCGGCTTCGGAGGCGAACGACACGACGCGCAGATTTCGCAAGTTCGCGAGGCGGGTGATCAGTGCCTGGGTCATGCCGTCGGCGAAATAGTCCTGCGAAGCTTCCTTCTCCGCACTGCGAAAGGGAAGCACCGCCAGGATGCTGGCAGGCGCCGTTGCGGGCACAGCCGGACGAGTTTCGACGTGCCCGGCGATGAATCTCCCGACAATCCAAAGGCCGGCCAGAAATAGGAAGGCGGCAAAGGCGATCCACCAGGCCGGAGGCCTCCGCGGTGGTCGTGGCACAGCGATGCCGGACGGGTGGAGACCGGGACTGGCGATCGCGCCCTTCAGGTCCGTCCGCAGGACAGCGGCTGACGGGTAGCGCAGGTCGCGGTCCTTTTCGAGCGCTCGGGCGATGACGCGCTCCACTTCCAGCGGCAGCGCCGGATTGAGGTGAAGCGGCGGCTCGGGCGCGCGGTTCAGGATGGCGTCGAAGACCACCGCCATGGTGTTGCCGCCGAAGGGCTGGCGTCCCGTGGCCATCTCGTACAGCACCACGCCGAAGCTGAACAGATCCGTGCGCGCATCCAGTTCTTCCCCGCGGGCCTGTTCCGGCGACATGTAAGGCACGGTCCCGACCGCCACGCCGGGAGTGGTCGGGAACTCCACCGTGGGCAGGCTGGTGGGGTCCGACGCGGCGGCGGCGCGCGCCAGTGGCGCGGCAACCTTGGCCAAGCCGAAGTCGAGAATCTTGGCCTGCCCCCGCGTGGTGATAAAGATGTTGGCGGGCTTGATGTCGCGATGCACGATCCCCGCCTGGTGCGCCGCCTCCAACCCGTCGGCGATCTGCACGGCCCAATCCAGCAGCTCGCCGGTCTGCAACGGCTGAGTCCCGATGCGGTGCTTGAGCGTGTGCCCTTCCAGAAGCTCCATGGCGATAAACGGCTGCCCCTGGTGCTCGCCGATTTCGTAGACCACGCAGATGTTGGGATGATTCAGAGCCGCGGCGGCGCGCGCTTCCCTCTTCATCCGTTCCAGCCCTTGCGGAGTTCCGGACAAACCGCCGGGAAGAAACTTGAGCGCCACTGGGCGTGACAGCACCAGGTCGTCGGCTCGGTAGACCACGCCCATCCCGCCCCGTCCCAATAGGCTCACGATGCGGTAGTGGCTGCTCACGAGGTCGCCGGGAGACAACAACGGCGCGGCGGGGGACTCCGCGGAGATGGCGTCCTGGAGGAAACTGCCGGCCTGCGCATCGCCCGCAAGCAGGTTGCGCACTTCAGCCACTAGGCTGGGGCTCTCGCCCGCCTCTGCGAGCAAGGCATCGCGCGCGGCTGCGGGCTGGTCGAGCGCCCGCTCGAACAGAGACTTGATGCGCTGCCAGCGCTCGGGAGTCATCCGTACACTTCTTTGTATAGCCAGGCGCGCGCCATCCGCCATTCGCGGTTGATGGTGCGGGCCGAAACTCCCAACACCTCGGCGATCTCATCCTCGGACATGCCTGCGAAGAAGCGCATCTCCACCACCTGGCACTGGCGGCCATCCAGCTTCTGCAACCGCGTCAGCGCCTCTTCGAGCACCAGCAGGTCCCCGGAGTGCGCTTCCGCAATATTCAGGGCCCGATCCAGGCTGATCTCGGGAACGCCGCCGCCGCGCTTGCCCGCATGGCGCTTGCGGGCGCGATCGATCAGCACCTCGCGCATGACGTGCGCGGCCACCTGATAGAAATGCGCACGGTCGCGCCAGGGCGTGCCGGCCTGGTCTACCAGCCGCAGGTAAGCTTCGTGAACCAGATCGGTGGTCTGGAGGCTGCGGCCGGACCGCTCCCGGCGCATGTGGCCCGCGGCGATCTTGCGCAACTCGCGATAGGTCAGATCCATCAGGCGCGCCTCGGCGTCCGGCTCGCCCTTGCCGAAGGCGCCGAGAAGACGGGTTATCTCGCCGTCACGCTTGCCCTGCATAGGTTCCTGGGGTCGGGATCTTCTACTGACATTCTCACTCGCCCGGCACCATCAAAACCGTTGCAATTCTATCACATTGAGACCGGTTGTCGGTTTTTCCGCTGGTTTCGCGCCACTACTAACGAGAGCCGAAAACGGCGGGCCGCGAGATCGATTACAGGTCAAGCGCGGCCAAGGAGACTGACCATGTTTCGAACGAAAGTAACGCGAACGTTAACGCTGGCGGGACTCGCGTCTGCCGGCCAACCAAACCATTGGGGCTGCCCGAGCCGGCTATGGCTCGCCTGTGCAGTAGCCGCCATCGCGATAGCACCGGCGAAGGCGCAGACCGCAGCCAGCCACGGTTCCACCGTCAAGATCATGACCCAAAACATCGATGAAGGTACCGACGAAACCTTCATTGTCGAGGCCCTGTTCGGCTATATGCCTCTGCCGGACGCGATGGATCTCACCTATGCCGAACTGGAGGCGAGCCACCTGAGAGCGCGCGCCGCGCTGATTGCTGGTCAGATCGCTGCGCAGAAGGCGGACATCGTCGCCCTGGAGGAGGTGGCGCTCTGGCGCACCGGGCCCGATCCCCAACACGCCTTTACGCCACTCTACGACCAACTCGCGTATCTTGTCGAGGATCTCGCCAGGCTCCGGGCCCCGTATTTTGTCGCCGGTGTCAACATACCGGAGGACATCGCACTGGCCGGCAACCAGATTGGCGCACTGCGTCTCACCGAGAGGAACGTCTTGTTGGTCCGCGCCGAGTTTCGTTGGCCGCCCTTCTACGTTTCCGACGTGCAATCGCACGTCTTCAGCTCGGTCTTGACCATTGGCACCTTGCAGATTCCCGCCGGATGGATTTCGGCTACCGTCCATGTGGGAAACAAACAATTCATTCTGGCCATGGTTCACCTGGAGAGCACGGTACCGGGCACCGACGCTACCACGGTGCAGGAGGCGCAGGCGCAGGAGTTGATCCAGACGTTGAGCGGCGCCAAGGTGCCGGTGCTCATCTGCGGCGACTTCAACTCCGACGCGAACGACAATCCCGCGGCGCCCGACCCGACTCCGACGGCCGACATGATTCAGGCGGCGGGCTACACCGATGTGTGGAAGGTGCTCCACAGCGGAGACCCTGGGAATACCTGGAACCTCTATTCGGAGGATCTGCTGCCGACAGCCTTCCCGGCGCAGACGCCTGTCGAGCGCATCGACCTCTTCTTCACACTCGGCTTGTCCGCGCTTACGGACGTTCAGGTGATCGCGCCGGCGCCGGCCGGGTTCTCGCCGCCGGATGGGTCCGATCACGTGGGCCTGGTCGCGACGTTTGCACCGTAACATGGGAAGGGAGGATACGGCCATGCGTTCATTCATGACAGTTGTGCTTTTGTGTGCGCTCGGGACGGCGGCTAACGGGCAGGATCGGCGCGACTGGCAATCGCTGGCGCAGTTGCAGGCGGGCGATAAGGTTCGCCTGTCGATGAAGACGGGCCCGGTCGATGGCGCATTCCGGAACTGGACGCCGCAACAAGTGACGGCCGGGACGGTGACCGCGCGCAGAGAGGACGTGGTCAAGATCGAGCGATACCGCAAGGGCGGCTGGGGGCGGGCCGGGCACGCCGCCCTCGGTGCGGCTATCGGATTTGGCGGAGGAGCCGCGATCGGCGCGGCTGTGGGCGGTTGTCGCCAGGGCCAACTCTGCATCGTTGGGCGCGGAACCGTGGCAGCGGCGGTCGGAGGCGTCGGTGCGTTGATCGGCGCCTCGGTTGGGGCACTGATTCCGGGGCACCATAAGGACCTGATCTATTCGGCAAAATGAGGAAGCGCCGGGGCGGCCCGTAGGGCCTCGAAGAGGCGGGCTGAGAGCCTGCCCCACAATTCGTGAGGGGGTACACTAGGAGACCGGAGGCAACATGCGACGGTGGGCGGTTCCGGTTGCGGCCATTGCCTTACCGCTGTGTCTCATCGCCGAATTGCTGCCGATCCGGTCATATTCCACGGCCGACGGCCTGGCGGCCGACCGCATCGACTGCATCGTCCCCGATTCCCGCGGGTTCATCTGGTTCTGCACACCGGAAGGACTATCGCGTTTCGACGGTTACCGCTTCAAGAACTTTGGCGTGGCGGAGGGGCTTCCACACCGGTCGGTGCACGTTTTCCTGGAGACCCGCTCCGGCGAGTACCTGGTCGGGACAGCTCACGGCCTTTGCCAATTCCGGCCAGGGGGTGACGGAAAATTCACGACATATCTGCCCGGCAACAGTCCAGAGGAGAACAGTGTCAGCGCTCTGATGCAGGACTCCGCCGGCAGAATCTGGTGCGGCACCTACGCGGGGTTGTTCGAAATGCGGAGCGATCATACGTTCCGCCGCCAACGGCTGCCTGCACCTGCGAATGGATGGGAGTCGATACCTGTTGGAGATATCCTGGAGGACGCGGGCGGGAAACTGTGGCTGGCGACACCTATCGGCATCTACGTCATCGCGAAGGATGGCTCCGTGGAGCGCATTGGCAAAGAGGATGGCCTGCCAAATGACGCGGTGAACGTATTGTTCCTGGATAAGCAAGGCAGGCTTTGGGCCGGGACGCGCAGCGGCCTGGTATTGATGCGGGATGGGAAAAACGGGGGCAAGGTTGGCGTTCAACAAGCCTACAAGGAATTAGGGCAAGCACTGGTGGACGGGCGGGACGGGACCCTCTGGGTCGGCTCCGGCTGGGGAATCAAGCGCTGGCGCCCGGACAGACGCCCCGCGGTGCTCCAGGTTCTGACCCGAGCGAACGGACTCATCGACCGCTGGGTCCTGGCACTCGCCAAGGACCGGGCAGGAAACATGTGGGCGGGAACGGAGGGCGCCGGGGTGATGAAGATCCTGCCAACCGGGTTCACCACGTTTCGTGAACCGGATGGTCTCGCGTCGGATCGGGTTGAATCGGCTTTGACGGACCGCGCCGGAACGGTTCTGGCCGTGACCACTTCTGAAAGCGCGCCGGGACATCATGCGGTGAATCTCTTCGATGGAGTCAAGTTTCACGCCATGTCGCTGAAGGGTTACAGCGAGCACCCACCCTGGGGAGGCCGCCGCATCCTGCTGCAGGCGCGGAGCGGCGCCTGGTGGGCAGCGACGGCGACGGGGCTTTGCCGGTACCCACCCGTGCAGGCCGCGGACCTGGCGCACATAGAGCCAGGGGCCTGTTATGCGCGGGACACGACCGTGTTCCAGATCTTCGAGGATTCCAAGGGCCGAATCTGGGCCTCGGCGCAGGTGTGGCCGTCGGGCGACGGGCGGCTGATGCGCTGGGACCCAGCGACGAAGGCCATCTCCTGGTTTGAAAACGGTCCGGGCAAGCATCAGTTGGTTTGCGCCTTTGCCGAAGACCGGGACGGCAACATCTGGATGAACCCTGGGGACGCCGCTTTAAGTCGCTACGACGGCCGGCATTTCACCCGGTTCGTAGCGGCCGATGGTGTCCCAGCGGGTGCAATTTATGAACTGTTCGTCGATAGCGGCGGGCGATTGTGGATCGCTTCAACGCACGGACTCGGGGTGATCGATAAGCAGGGCAGTCCGCATTTCAAGATACGGGTTTATAAGACCTCGGACGGGCTGGCAAGCGACGCGATCAACTGCATCATCGAGGACGCGGCGGGGCGCATATACGCCGGCACGGGGAAAGGCGTAGACCGTTTGGATCCGCGAACGGGCCGCATCAAGCATTTCTCGACGGCCGACGGACTGGGGCACGGAGAATTAAAGATGGCGCTCAGGGACCGCTCCGGTAATCTCTGGTTCGGGACCGCGCAAGGCTTCTCGAGGCTGTCCCCTGCCGCGGACCGGCCGCCCGCCATCCCGTCGGTACGAATTATGGATCTGCGCGTCGGGCGCGAAGGCTATCCGGTTTCGCAAGTTGGCGAAACGCGCATCTCCCGCGGGGATTTGCAGCCTTCTCAGAATCAGTTTCAGGTCGCGTTTGTGGGCTTCAGCGACGAACCGGAAGCGAACTTGCGCTACACCTACACGCTGGAGGGCGGAGAGTCGGGCTGGCAGGGGCCCGGCAGGGACCGTGAGGCGAATTACCCTGGCCTCGGGCCGGGTCGCTACCGGTTTCTGGTGAAGGCGGTGAATTCGGAAGGCCAGCCCAGCGCGACGCCCGCGGAAATCGATTTTGTGATTCTTCCACCGGTCTGGCGGCGCTGGTGGTTTGAGACCCTGGCGCTGGCGGCCGCGGCCTGCCTGGTTTTGGTGGCCTACCGGCGCAGGGTGCAAGGGATGACGGCGCGGGTCAGGCTGCTTTACGAAGAGCGGTTGGATGAGCGCACGCGCATCGCGCGCGAACTCCACGATACCCTGTTGCAGAGCCTGGCCGGCGTTTCTCTTCAGTTGGACGGCGTGGCCAAGCAGATTGGCCCGAGTTCCGAAGCGGCCGCCGCCCAGATCAGAGTGGTGCGGCAGCAGGTGGACGCCTCTTTCCGCGAGGCGCGGCAAAAAGTGCAGGATCTGCGTTCCCCCATGCTGCAGGGCCGCGCTCTGCCCGCGGTCCTGCTGGAGTCTTTGGACCAGATCGCCGCGGGGCATCCGGTCCTTCTGCGGATGACGGTGGCCGGCCAGTCCCGCCCGTTGCGGGAGGAAGTGGACGAGGCCGTGTTACGGATCGGCCAGGAAGCCGTCGCCAACGCCGTGCGCCACGCTCAGGCGAGCGAGATTCACGTGTCGCTCACTTATGACGACCGGTCACTGAGTCTTCGCATCCGGGACGATGGCCAAGGCTTCGACCTGGACGGCGCCGGCCGCCGGGTGGGACACTGGGGCTTGCGGAATATGCAGGAGCGCGCCCAGAAAATCGGCGCTGAGTGGAAGGTCGCGTCCGCGGCCGGGCGCGGGACCGAAATCGAAGTCATGGTGCCGCTGGCAGCGGACAAGTAGTGGGGCAGACGATCGCTTATGTCGTCTGCCAACGCTCACCGAAGGCGGCAGACCACGAAAGGCGATGGTCTGCCCCACCAGCGGACAAGTAGTGGGGCAGACGATCGCTTTATGTCGTCTGCCAGCGCTCACCGAAGGCGGCAGACCACGAAAGGCGATGGTCTGCCCCACCAGCGGATAAGTAGTGGGGCAGACGATCGCTTTATGTCGTCTGCCAGCGGTCACCGAAGGCGGCAGACCACCAAGTAGGAGTTATGGAACAGCGGCGGATCCGAATTCTGGTGGTGGATGATCATGCCCTCATACGCGTGGGGCTGGGTGCTTCGATCGGGGGCGAACCGGATATGGAGATCGTGGCCGCGGCCTCGAACGGCAAGGAGGCGGTCGAATTCTTCCGGCAGCATCGGCCCGACATTACGCTGATGGACCTGAAGATGCCCGTGATGGGCGGAGTGGAAGCGATCCAGGCGATCCGCGGCGAGTTCCCTTTGGCCAAGGTCATTGTCTTATCCACCTATGAGGGCGATGACGACATCTTTCGCGCGCTCGAAGCCGGCGCCACTTCCTATCTGCTGAAAGACACGCTGGCCGAAGACCTGGTGCGGGTGATCCGCGAGGTGTTTGCCGGCGGGCGGCCGCTTCCGGCGGCGGTGGCGAAACGTTTGGCGGACCGCATGCTGCATCCGGACCTGACGGCTCGCGAGCTGGACGTGCTGCGCCTGATCGCCAGAGGGATGCGGAACAAGGAGATCGCCGCGCAGCTTGGGATCGGCGAGGAAACTACGCAGGGCCACGTGAAGAACATTCTCTCGAAACTGGGCCTGCACGACCGTACCGAGGCTGTGGCGGTGGCCGTGCGCCGCGGAATCGTCCACATCGACTGAATTGTGGGGCAGGCGTCCACCCCTGCGGAGGGTCTCCAGACCCGCTGGGCTGGCTCTCGGCCGGCGCTCCGTTTGCGGCCTGCCGCTACTTGGGGCAGCCAGCCTCCGCCGCCGTAGTACCCCTGAAAATGGGGGGTAATCAACCCCCAGATTTGGGGCTGGTCTAAATACCGGGTTCACCTTATAGTGCAGATAGCCAGCAAGTACCTCGCGATTTAATTCGCCAAAACTGGAGGGACGCATGCACACGACGAAAGCCACTCGGACGTTAACAAATCTCAACGCGCGCAACCTTCGAAGGGGATGGTCCGCCGATTTCGTTTTGTTAGTTGATCCCCAACAAGGGAGGACACCGTGAAAACCGAAAGCCGGCACGAGCATTTCTGCTTCGCGGGACAACCGGCGCCCTGCGAGGGCTATTTCTTCAGCGACTTGCTACCCTGCGTTTGTGGCGTCGAAGGCGACGTCGTTTCAGCGCTGAGCCGGGTGGCTGTCCCATCGCCGCCAGGTGGCACGCCGATCCCAGCAGAGCCGGCGCCCGCGAAGCCGGAGCCGGTTGAGGACGAAGCCGCGTAGGCAAGAAGAAACGGGATGTGTCATGACAATCAAGC
>PMVV01000435.1 GCA_003166475.1 Bryobacterales bacterium
TGCGCCCCAACACCTTCATTGGCGTGTTTAGTCTGGATGCCAGCGGCCTGCAGCCGGTGTATCCGTTTTCGAACAACCGCGAGCGTCTGCTGAAGGCCGTTGAACTGGCCGCCGTCAATCAACTTCCGTCGATCAACCTGGGCTCCGCGGCCATGCTGAATGGCTTGACTATGTTGGTCACCGGCAGTGCGGGGCCTAGCGAGAGCGCGGTGCAATTCGCAGACGGCTCCAGCGTCAAAGATCCGCTGGGCATGCGTGGAGACATGGGTCTTGCGGTAAACGCGGGGCTGCGTGAGATCGACGCGTTGATCGGCCTGGTCCGGCAGCTCAGCCCGCTCCCCTTTCAAAAGACTGTGGTCCTTCTAGGCACAGGACTCACGCGGCCGGCCGATCAGTTGGAATACTGGGATTCGCTGATCCATGCGGCCACCAAGGGTGGCGTCACTTTTTATGCGATGGATGTGTACGGGTTAGGTGTCTGCCAGGGCGACACGGATCCAGACTGCGTAGCGCATTCCGCGATGGCGCAATCGGCCGCGATGCTGCCATACATCGCCGCCCTCAGCAAGCAACAAGGTCCCGCGAGCGTCGGCGCCGGCGGCAATATCCAACCGGCGGGCACGTCCGCCAACTCGGCCGCCGCATCGGCCGCTGCCCAAGCACCGCCTCCCGCGACGTCCACAGCTCAAGCGATGGAAATGGCGCACCAGGACGACTATCTCAAGTTCATGGTATCGAGCGCCAACCGCCAGGAGGCCATTCGCGAACTGGCCGAACGCACCGGCGGATTTCTGATCGCCAACACGAATAACACGGACAAGCTGCTGGCGCGCGTGATGGAGGAGGTGGATACACATTATGAGATCGCGTATCCGCCTGCATCCGAGCGCTACGACGGGCACTTCCGGAAGATCGAAGTGAAGCTGGCGCGGCCCGGCTTGCAGGTGAAAACCCGCGGCGGTTATTTCGCCGTGCCCGACACGGGCGCAGGCCCGGCGACTCCCGAAGAGATGGCCGGACTGAAAGCGCTCGACACCCAGCCCAAGCCGCACGCCTTCGAGTTCCTTGCACGGGCTTATCGTTTCCGCGAGGCAGGCGGCACGGCCCAGTATGCGATCGCCTTCGAACTGCCTATTTCAAATCTGACCGCGGCGTCGGCGGAAACCGAGCACAAGCACCGGCTGCACGCCTCCTGGCTGGCGCTGGTGAAGGACGCGCAGGGACAGATCGTGGACCGGGTAAGCAGAGACATCTCGTCGGAGGTTTCCGACGATCAATTGGCCGCCGTGCAGGCGGAACGCATGACCTACGAACGCGCGGTGAACTTGCCGCCCGGACAGTACACGGTTGAGGCAGCCGTGGTGGATCACGAGGGCAACCGCGCCAGCACCAGGGTGGTGCATATCGACAATCGGGAGCGGCAGGGGGCGGGGATCAGCGATCTCGCGCTGGTGCGGCGGCTGGAGAACCTGAGCCGCCAGCCGGAAGCCGGCGACCCGTTTGAGTACACAGGCAACCGTGTGCTGCCCTTGGTTACGGCCGATTTGCCGGCAGGCGCGCGGGCGGTCGTTTATTTCATGGTTTATCCGGAGCCTGGGAGCCCAGCGAAACCGGAATTGCGCGTGGAATTGCTGAAAGACGGCCGCGTGCTTGCCACGCGCGCGCCCGCGCTACCGCCGCCCGATGCATTGGGCGGCATCCCGCTGGTGATCGAGGAGGCCAGCGATCCGGGCAGCTATGAAGTGAGGGCAACGGTGGTGCAGGGGGATATTTCGACGGAGCGCAGGCTCGCGTACACACTCGCCGGGAATGTTCGGGCCAGTATGCCCAGCCTGGCGGGTGAAATCCCGAGGCCCAGCGCGCCGGCCGATGACGGTGGGCGCACAGCGGGTCAATCGTCCGACGAAGGCCAGTTGGCTCGCTTTCAGGAGAAGGTACGGCGAGACTTCACCGGCATTCCCAATTACACCTGCCTGGAGACGATCGAGCGCGCGCGGCGTGCGCCGCCTTCACCCGACTTCAAGCATCAAGATACGGTTCGCCTGGAGGTTTCCAGCGTGGCTGGCAAAGAACTGTTCGCCAAGCCCGGCGCGCAGCGCTTCGAAGATCGCGATGTGACATCTATAGTGACCGGCGGCACGATCGGTTCCGGCATGTTTGCCACCATCGCACGGAATCTGTTCGTCGCGGGCAAGGGCGCTCTGAAGTACAGAGGCAAGCAGACCCTGGCCGGGCATGCTTCCGTGCGCTACGATTTTCGTCTCAAACGGCAGGAGAGCGGCTTCAAAATACAGGTTGCCAACTACTCGGAGACGG
This sequence comes from Bryobacterales bacterium, assembly GCA_003166475.1. Lineage (GTDB taxonomy): Bacteria > Acidobacteriota > Terriglobia > Bryobacterales > Bryobacteraceae > Bog-159. The sequence continues at coordinate 2,317 of PMVV01000435.1, forward strand.
TGGCGGCGAAAGGCTCCTTCTGGTTCGATCAGGTCTCGCTGGACCTGATCCGCCTGGAGGTGTACGGCGACGGCATTCCCGACAGCCTGCGCCTGGACGAAGCGGTGATCCGGAACTCTTACGCCCGCACGCATATCGGCAATTCCGACGCTTTGCTGCCGAAACGGTCCGAACTGACGATGACGTATTTCTCGGGTATAGCGAACCGCGATGCGATCGAGTTTTCAGATTGCCACGAATACCGGAGTGAATCGACGATCCGGTTCGACGCGCCGACTTCTCCTCCGGAGGCTCCCAAGCCATAAAGTGTAATAGCTGGCGCTATGTGGGGCACGCCGCTGTCTGGCGCGAGCGCGNNCAAGATTGGCCGCCCTCCAATGCGTTTTCGACGGTGCCCCGCATGCGGCGTGGCGTGGCCGATATGCACCGGCGTGCTGAAGTTTCCCAAAAAGCCAACGAGCGTTATTGGGACGCCCTCAGTACGGTAGACGACAGCACCCGCTTCAGCGA
>PMVV01000046.1 GCA_003166475.1 Bryobacterales bacterium
CCGCCGCAAAGATAGCTTGAGTTGGAGGATACCAGGGCGCTGCGCGAACAGATCTTCTCCCGGGCCCGTTCCGGCGCAAGCCGCCTGGCTGAAAACTTTTCCCGCGCGGCTGGCGCCGAGCGTTTCCAGCCGTACCGCCCGAACTGGAACGACAGAAAGGGAGAAGGAAAAAGAACAAGGGCAATCAATTCCCGGCGCACCGGACCCCGATGCCGTACCCAACGAGCCTGCCACGGTTCGACGCGCGCGCGAGCGCCGGACTGACGCCCCCGGAACCCCCGCGCGCCACTCGAGACGTCCCGCTCGCGGGACCGCGCGGATCGCTTTGGCTACCGGCCGGATAGTCCGCGTACCAATCCGCTACCCATTCCCACACGTTCCCCAGCATGTCATACAAGCCCCACGGGTTGGGCTGCTTCTGCCCCGCTTCGTGCGTCGTGTTTCCACTATTGCCGGCATACCATGCAATCGCGTCCAGGTATCCGTACCGCGCGCCCGTGCCGCCCGCCCGCGCCGCATACTCCCACTCGGCCTCCGTGGGCAGCCGCATGCCAACCGCCTCGCAGTATGTCTGGGCCTCATTCCAACCGATGGTCTCCACTGGGAGGTTCGTCCCCTGGAAGTGGCTCGGGTTGGTTCCCATGGCCCGCCGATAGGCTGCCTGCGTCACTTCCGTCTGCCCGAGCCAAAATCCTCGGGTAATCGTGACCTGGTGCGCGGGATCTTCAGCCGCGAAGCATTCCGTATCCCCCGGCGAGCAACCCATGGTGAACGTTCCCGGAGGAATCCACAGGTAGGTGAGGCCATCCTTCGGGTTTACCTTTGTTGTGCCCGGTTGCCGCGCTGAGGCTAGGGACTGCCGCAAGTCGCGTGTCCCCTGGTCCTCGCCGGTGATGCTTTCAAGTTCCTTGACCTCTGCTTCAGCCATGTCCCACTGCTGCTGCTGCAATGCCTGACGGATCTGCCCGCGCAGCGCATCCGCGCGGACCGTCGCGGCGCGAGCCTTTGCCGCGGCCGCAAACTGCCCGCTCGGATACCTTTTCAGGTAATCCTCGAAGGGTTCCGTGGTGCGGCTGTCCTTGATGGCCTCCCACAGCGCCAACTCCGCCTGTTGCTGTAGCTGCTGCGGCGTGCGCTGCTGTTGGTCCTGCTCCTGCTTCTTTTTCTTGAATCCGATGGCCTTTTCATCTGCCGCCTTCTTGGGTCCGTGTGCGCGGATCTCTTCAATCAACTCCGCAGATGCTCCGGCGGCGCGCAGCCGGTTCCTCGCCGGATCGGTCAACACGAAGCTAACACCACACGTCCGGACAAAGACATGCTGACGCTTCTCTGGCAGGTTCTTAATGAGGTCCGTCAACTGCGCCTCGGTCAGCGGACTTCGACAGTTCACCGGCTGCTGGGCCGAAACCAACGCCGCAACCAGCGAAACTGCAAGTAGCGCCACGATCTTCATCGTCGAGAACTCCTCAGCTAAGGAATACGTTCCACCGCGCACCGGACCCCGACACCGCCGACACGGTTCTCCAGTACGAACGTGCCACGGTTCGACGCGCGCGCGCTCCACGGAGCGTCGACCCAGGAACCCCCGCGCAGCGCTCGATACGTCCCGCTCGCGGGACCATGCGGGTTGCTTTGGCTGCCAGCCGCGTAGTCCGCGTACCAATCCGCTACCCACTCCCACACGTTTCCCAGCATGTCGTACAGGCCCCACGTGTTAGGCTGCTTCTGCGCCACTTCGTGTGTCTGGCTTCCACTATTGCCGGCATGCCAGGCGATCGCGCCGTCTCCGTACCGCGCGCCCGTGCTGCCCGCCCGCGCCGCATACTCCCACTCGGCCTCCGTAGGCAACCGCATGCCAACTGCCTCGCAGTACCTCTGCGCCTCATTCCAACTGACGGTGTCCACCGGGAGGCTCGTCCCCTGGAAATGGCTCGGGTTGCTTCCCATGGCCCGCTGAAAGGCTTCCTGCGTCACTTCCGTCTGCCCGATCCAAAACCCCTTGGTGATCGTGACGCGGTGCGCGGGCTTTTCGTCCGCGTCGCATTCGGTATCCTCCGGCGAACAGCCCAACGTGAACGTTCCCGGAGGAATCCACACGTAGGTGAGGCCATCCTTTGGGTTCACCTTTTTTGTGCCCGCCACGATCTCCCGTTGTTGCTGGAGCTGCTGCGGCCACGCCGTCTTAGGCCCGTAGGTACGAATCTCTTCAAGCAGATCCGCGGACGCCCCGGCGGCGCGCAGCCGGCTCTTCGCCGAATCGTTCAACACGAAGGCGACACCACACCTCTTGACAATCACATGCAGACGCTTCTCCGGCACTTGGCCTTTGAGGAGGTCCGTCAATTGCCGCTCGCTCAGCGGGACCGGACAATTCACGGGTTGTTGTGCGCATGAGGCGGCGCACGCGATCAGCAGCAGGGCGATGGTCCTCATCATTTCCTTCCGAAGGCTCGATTCTCCGCCCTGAGCGCCGCGCGAGCCCGCGCCAAACCCTGCCCGGCCCGATTGTTGTTCGGTTCGCGCGACAGAACCTGTTGGTACGTCCGGATCGCCTCGTCGTAGCTGCCGTTTTGGAAAGCCTGATCGGCGCGGTTCAGAGCATCGGCGTCCCCCGACGCTTGCGTGCCAAGGCGCCTCTCCGCTTCCTGGGCGCGCCGCACGGCTTCAACGCCATCGTGCGCTTCCCGGTTTCCCGGTTGAATGCGCAATAGAGCATCGAACGAAACCAGAGCCGCGTCGTAGGATCCCCCTTCGAACGCCTTTTGCCCGGAGGCCAGCAGGCTGCGGATTTCGGCCGTCCGATCTGCCGGTTGGGGCTTGCCGCCCCCGCTGTCCGCGGTGAACCACAGCCATAGCACCGCTCCCGCCGCTAGCACGACTAGCGCGCAGACTGACAGCGCGAGGACCCTTCGGCCCGCAGCCCCGTGTCGAACCTGCCCGGCCAAAACACGCGTCGTGCCCTCAACAGGTTCCGGTTGCGCCATGCGCG
>PMVV01000005.1 GCA_003166475.1 Bryobacterales bacterium
GAGATCGTCGCTCTGGACGATGCACTGACCGCGTTGGCCGCACTCGATCCCCGCAAAGGCCAGGTTGTCGAGATGCGCTTCTTCGGCGGTCTCAGCGTCGAGGAAACCGCGGAAGTACTGAAGATCTCACCCGAGACGGTCATGCGCGATTGGAAGTTCGCCAAGAGCTGGCTGCGGCGCGAATTGACCAGGGAGGCCGCCATTGGAGCCGGCACGCTTACATCGGATTGAGGACCTGTTCCACGCCGCGTTGGAGCGGGAAGAAGACCGCCGGATGGCGTTCCTCGAGCAGACCTGCGCCGGCGACCCCGATCTCCTGCGCGAAGTGGAATCCCTGCTGGCGCAGGAGCATGGAGGCAGCTTCCTCGATAAGCCCGCCATGGAGGTGGCCGCCAGGGCCATGGCCGGCGACCGGCGCGCGGACGATGCGACAGGCCGCGAAACCGGCGTCCTCGGCAAGACCGTCTCACACTACCGTATCCTGGCGAAATTGGGCGGCGGTGGCATGGGGGTGGTCTATAAGGCCGAAGACACTCGCCTGGGCCGGCCAGTGGCGATCAAGTTTCTGCGTGCCGAAGGGCTTGGCTGGGCGCATGGCACTCCGGGCGGGTCGCCTGGATCCCGCGCCCAGGCGCTGGAACGCTTTCGGCGCGAGGCGTGCGCAGCCTCGGCCTTGAATCATCCCAACATCTGCGCCGTCTATGACGTCGGCGAGCACCTGGGCGAGCCATTCATGGTCATGGAGTTCCTCGAGGGAGGCACTCTCAAGCGCCTGATGGAGGCTGGTCCGCTCAAGACGGCGGCGCTTCTCGACCTGGCGATTGAGATTGCCGACGGGCTGGTGGCCGCGCACGCCAAAGGCATCGTCCACCGCGACATCAAGCCCACCAACATCTTCGTAACCGGACCCGCAAGCGGGCACCCCGGACAGGCCAAGATCCTCGACTTTGGCCTGGCCAAGCCTCCAGCGCATGAGTCTGCCGAACGCGCGAGCGCCGAGAGCCCCTCGCAGGGCAGCACGCTCTCGGCTATCGCCGATGAATCCCTGACCAGCCCCGGAACGACCGTGGGAACCGTTGCCTACATGTCGCCCGAGCAAGCGCGGGGCGAGGATCTCGATGCGCGAACCGACCTGTTCAGCTTTGGCGTGGTGCTGTACCAGATGGCCAGCGGCCGGCATCCCTTCGGCGCAGCCTCGACCGCGGCCACCCTCGCTCGCATCCTGAATGAAGCGCCGCCTCCGCTGGCGCCGTTGAATCCGCAGTTGCCCGGCGAACTGGAGCACATCGTGAACAAGGCGCTGGAGAAGGACCGCGAGCTGCGCTACCAGTCGGCCGCCGAGCTGCGCTCGGATCTGAAGCGCGTCAAGCGCGATAGCAGCTCAGGCAAGACGCCCGCCAGCAGTCACTCGGCGCTCAGTGTGGCGCGTCCCGGACGCCTGCCCTGGTGGATCGCCGCAGTGCTTGTGGTGACGGCCGCCGCCCTGGTTGCCGGCTTGGTTTACACGGCGATCCGTCCGCTGCCTCCGCCCACGGTGACTGCGTACAAGCAGATCACCAACGACGGCACCATGAAAGGACTCGGCGGCACCGATGGAGCTCGTCTTTATTTCACCGAAGGCTTGGGCGCCAGCCACTGGACTGCGCAGATGGCCGTCAGCGGGCAAGAACCCGTCCGTATGCCCATGGCCTCTCCATTGTTCAAACTACTCGATGTATCCCCGGACGGATCGAGTCTGCTTGCCGCTGAGACCCTTACCTACGAGGATGGTCCTCTTTGGAGTGTGCCGATTCTGGGTGGTTCTCCGTATCGCATCGGCGACCTGACCGGGTTCGCCGCAGCCTGGTCGCCGGATGGACGGCGATTGACGTACAGCCACCGCGGCGACCTGTTTGTCGCTCAGAGCGACGGCAGCCAGGCCCGCAAGGTTGCCAGTGTGCGTGGCACGGTGCTGAAGCCTGCCTGGTCCCCCGACGGCCGGCGCATTCGCTTTACCGCTGCCGAGGAACAGAGGCGCTCGCAAGCCCTCTGGGAAGTCCCGGTGGAAGAAGGCAAGGCGCACCCGCTCTTCGCTGGCCAACCCGATCCTTCCGACGATTGCTGCGGCACATGGACCTCCGACGGAAAATACTTCATCTTTGCCCGGCTGGGCCAGATCTGGGCCCTGGCGGAGCCGCGCGGGCTGCGGCGCGTCCGCCGGACGCCGGTGCAGTTAACCAGCGGCGCCACTCCATTCGGCGAGGCCATACCCTCCAAGGACGGGCGGCGGCTGTTTGCCGTGGGAATGGTGCAGCGCGGAGAACTGGCCCGCTACGATGGCCGGAGCAAGCAGTTCGAGCCACTTCTGCCTGGAATTTCGGCCGACTTCGCGGCCTATTCGAACGACGGCAAGTGGATGGCCTACGTGACCTACCCGGACGGCGCATTGTGGCGCGGCAAAGCGGACTACAGCGAGCGGCTGCAGCTTACCCAACCGTCGGATTACGCCAATGCCGCGCTGCCGCGCTGGTCGCCGGACGACTCGGAGATCCTCTACACCCTGGCGAGGCCGGGGCAGTTGCCGAAAATCTATCGCGTTGCGGCGCGCGGCGGCCAACCTCAGGTGTTGCTGCCGGAATGGAATCAGGTGAATACCGACGCAAGCTGGTCGCCGGACGGGAAACGGGTCTGTTTCGGCGGAGGCACGGGCACGGCAGGCCGCCTGCCCGGCCCGAACATTCATGTTCTCGACCTGCAGACCCGCGCCGTGGCGGACGTGCCGGAGTCGAACGAATACTTTTCTCCACGGTGGTCGCCGGACGGCCGTTACCTGGCGGCGCTCAGTCTGGATTCGACCCGCGTGGCAATCTACGATTTTCCGGCCGCGAAATGGCGGGATGTGGCCAAAGGAGTGTTCTTTGCTTTTCCCTGCTGGTCGCACGATAGCCGCTATCTGTACTACGTCCGCGGCACCGTCAATCCGGCCGTGATGCGCGTGGGCGTCTCGGCGGGGAAAGCCGTGCCCGTAGTGGATCTCAAGGACGTTCGCACGACGGGATTCTATGGCTTGTCACTCTCGCTGACGCCGGACGACCAGCCAATAGTGACGCGCGACAACGGCTCCATGGAGATTTTCGCGATCGACTGGCGGGCGCCTTAACGACGATCGCCAGCGGGGTTTCCGCTGGGCAGGTATGAGTGCCAGGTGACAGTGCTCGATCCAACCGGAAGCTCCTGTCGCGCTGGTGCCGTAGGGGCGGCGCTTCGGGCGGGGTGCTTGGTGCTGGGTGCCGGCCAAGCGGCGTTTGGGCATCTTTGTGCGAAATTGTGCAGC
>PMVV01000037.1 GCA_003166475.1 Bryobacterales bacterium
ATCTTTGTGCGAAATTGTGCAGCCTTGTGCGTTTGGGGCGGCATGCGGATTCTGTCCGAACAAACCCATTTGGCCTTTGAAATCAGTTAGTTGATGTGCAGCGACTACCTGCTCAGGCGATGGCGGAGGGCGGAGCCGGTTGCGGCTAGTCCGGGCAGCGAATCGCGAATAACAGGCGAACAAATGGGGATGGCCGGCGCACCAATGGGGATGGTAATTGGTGCGAGTGTTCGAGCAAGGGCACCATTGGGAAGGGCCGGTTTTCTTCGATTTTTGCGTAACATTCTGTGACATTGTGTTGAGGCGGCGGTGGCCCCTGGAGTGAGGCACCGCCTGTCGGCTGGCCGGTTCGAGGTTTGACGAACAAAGCCCATGATGCTGATAATAAATGGCTTGCGGGTTATGACGGCTGCCTGCGGTGCCGTACAGTTTGGGTGCGTACGGCACGTCCGGCCATTGCCACCGCGGAGTTTTCGGAGGAAACCAAAACGGAGGGCAGTAGGGCGAATCGTGGGGCTAAGGAATTCTAATGTCAATGAACTGGCGGGCTGTCCGGCGGTGCGCGGTGCGGCCGGGTGCGGAAGACCCTTACTCGCTCGATGTGAGGATAGCACGGCGGCGGCGGGGTTTCGACGCTGCGATTGGCGTTGGGCGTTTGTTTTCAGTGGATCTTGTTGCGTCGAGTTGTGTGATCGATAGAGGTTCCTTCAGCTTGCGGCCTGCGGTGTTGCGCCAGCGGACTTCTGTTCATCGCGATTCGCCTTGCAGACTTCGCTCTCCGGGCGGGCGCTGGGCGGCACGGCCAAGATTTAGCCTCGGGCCCCAAGCTGGGTTGTTCGGTTGCTGATTCCTCGAGGTGGACTTTCTGGGCCGCGCCGTTTCCAGATGTCCGCCGTGCGAGTTTTCGCGTCAAAGTGACGTGACCAGCACTTACGGGAGTAATGTCCGCGCGCCCTCCTGAGCGGATTCGCGGAGCCAAGCGCGTTTATCGTTACCAATGCGGCCATCGCTCTCGGGCGTCGGCTGGGAAAGGCTTGAGTCATCCTCTCAGCCAAACAATCCCATGTTATTAGCACCGCATCGCAGGCTAAGGACTAAGAGCTTCCCTTGCTCTGCGCCGTGCTTCTCTGGAGCGCTCCGCCAAGAGACTGCTCATCGTGAATCTGGAGAGTTTTCGCGACGGCAGCTCAATACGCCAGACCGTGCCTTCACCCGAGTTGGTGGGATATCGCCCTTCGGCGAGTTCCCCGAGCGGAAGGAACGCTCCATACTCACCAAACAAACTAACAAGCAGAGCAGGCGGCTCGCCATCCATAATCGCAATGACGTGGTGGTCTTCCTCCGCAATGATTCGAAGCATGCGCTTAGCCGAATCCGTTTCCGGCCAGATGGCACCGGGCAGTTTCACGTCCTCCGGCCTGGAAACGGTCATGTGCCGCCTAAGCATCTCCCCAGTGATGGATCGGCTAAACGTCTCGCCCAAATGCAGGTGTCCCATGGCCAGTGCCACCTTGCTGAAAAACCGAATCACCATGAGATAATCTAATGGTATCTCCTTGAGCACAGACGGATTCTGCGTGAGGGTCACATCCTCTTTGAATAGTTTGTCGAGATCCTCTGGGCGCAGCGTGCTCCCATCTTTCAGCGTTATCCTCTTCCCGAGCTTCATGTGCTTGCGAAGCTTGCCCTCAATGATTTCGCGCACTTTGGCGGGATCGCCCGAGACCTGCCAACGCTCACTTCCGTCAGGGTTTGGCGTCTTCACAATTTTCGGCTCCGCAATCTTCAACTCCTTGCTATCGGCCGAAATCAAGTAGGAAATGGGCACTTCCTCACCCTCTATCCGTCCCCTACCGCCCAAGTCTAAGGTCGGTTCGTTTCCTTTGGCGCTCTTTAGGCCGAGGAAAAAACGTTGGCTCCGCACTGGGAAAAAGTCCATAAACGGGGCATCAACGTCAGAGCCAAGAGCGTTATTTGAACGGTCGCAGGTGCTAATCGTCAGGTCGTCTGAACCGCCGAGACCGTACGGGATGACGTGTTCGACTGAAGTAACAACCGTTTCGTCATCGTGTGTTACTCCGCAGTAGGGACAATACATCGCTTGTCGTTCGTACCTCTCCTGATTCCATTATACCTTCGGCTCTTGATTAGGAAGGGCCTCGCGATAGCTGAGTTGGCCGACACTGTTGCTGAGCTAGAAGCCGTCGGCCAACCTCGCACCGGGCGTACGCGGACACCGAGGCGCCTCGGAGAACGGCAAAGCTTGGGCAAGCTGCTCGTGCCGTTTGCACATCGTTTCCAGAGCATCTTCTGGCAACGAACAAGTTGTCCTGAGGTTACGCCAATCGGCCTAAGGGCTCGTCTGCCAGGCCGCCCCAGCAGAACGCGCCTAGGAGATTCCGACCCGCCCAGCCCGAACTGGTCGGCCACTCGGACTTCCCGGTCCTAATCCGTCCCTATTGTCAGCCGCTTTGACCTTGCGGCGGCGGTCACAGATACAACCGAGTCCTATGCGTCTCCGGGGGCGACGAGGCGACGGATAACTATAGAACCACGACCTTCGGGGCGCTCGGGGACGATGCCGCTTTCAATAGCCGCGAAGCCGCCTGACCTCGCGGCGGTTCGATTCCAATAAGACTGGAACCATTGCGCCTTCCCCAACACGCCGCCAGTATCCTCCATAAGCCGACGGCTGATGAAGTGCACGACGCGGCCGGCGTCATCGTCGAGGACCTGCTTGCCGGGGAGGGCTGGCGTGTCACGATATTCGGCATAACCACGGAGGTAGTGAACGAAGTAGCGTCCGGGCGCATCCTCTTCGAGCCAATCGAGGAAGGGCTGTCCGTACGCCTTTGCGTCTTCATACACCGCCGGGGAGAGCAAGACGAGCGGTCCTTTGGGTCCTTCCGCGCGATCTTTTTCAAGGACAGCGGCCCGGCTGACGGCAGTCCCGTAAACAAATTGGTGACTGTGAAACGCGCCTCCACGCGTCATACTACCGCGCACCAGGACATCATTCTGGAGCAGGTTGCAGGTTAGGGAGCAAACGGAGGCGAGCAGTTCCCACAGTCCGTGCTGACTGCGTTCCGCCGTGACCACGATGGAGTCGGAGCAGTATGTGAATCTCATGTCGATGGCGGGATCGTTGCAGAGCGTTCCCCTCAAGTGGTCAAGAGACTCGGTCAGCCGTTCGCGCGCCTCTTCATTCACTTCGGCGTTCTCGACCAGAGCCCTGAAGCCGAGGAGATCGAGAAAAGCGACATATCGTTCGCGATATTCATTCGCAGCATTGCTGTGTGTCGTATCCAAGGGAAGACTCCTTTTGTCCAGTTTCCTTTGCCGTTAGTCACGGACAGCGTCCAACGCTGTCGGGAGTTTGGGCGGGCGCGGTGGTTGTGACTGACGGCGAAGACCCGTCAAATAAGATTGTCTCCTTTTTGAAGAGCGGCTGCTACAGGCCCTGGGCGCGATTGCGGCAATCTGCAGTGCCGTTTGAGCTGCATCAAGCCGTGTGGGCTTGGGCAAAACCTACGTGGAGCCGGGACCAGGCCTGCTGAATCTTTCCGCGCCGACTGATGAGATCACATCGCACCATTCCAGATTAGTCCCCGCAAGTCGGCCAGCATCCTTTGATGAGATCCCGCTCCGGCCAGCCGAATCCGGATCGGTCCTGGGAACGCCGTTCCGTGAAACTGGGGCGATGCGCTCGGGCAGCAGGCCACATTGACGTATCGACAAACCGGAGAGCCAACCAGCAAAGACATTCTGGCGCGGACGCGCGCTGTCAGGGATGCGCTCCAGTAATCTCAACGCCAATGGCGGACCTGGAGGTCTGCCCCGCGCGCTATCCTGATTGGTCGAGCCCCGCATGCCTGAACGCCTCCATCGCGCCGACTTCCGCTTCCTGGC
>PMVV01000364.1:0-8672 GCA_003166475.1 Bryobacterales bacterium
ATCTTTGTGCGAAATTGTGCAGCTTTGTGCGTTTGTGGCGGCATGCGGATTCTGTCCGAACAAACCCATTTGGCCTTTGAAATCAGTTAGTTGATGTGCAGCAACTACCTGCTCAGGCGATGGCGGAGGGCGGAGCCGGTTGCGGCCTAGTCCGGGCAGCGAATTGCGAATAACAGGCGAACAAATTAGGATGGCCGGCGCACCAACGGGGATGGTAATTGGTGCGAGTGTTCGAGCAAGGGCACCATTGGGAAGGGCCGGTTTTCTTCGGTTTTGCGTAACATTCTGTAACATTGTGTTGAGGCGGCGGTGGCCCCTGGAGTGAGGCACCGCCTATCGGCAGGCCGGTTCGAGGTTTGACGAACAAAGCCCATGATGCTGATAACACATGGCTTGCTGGTTATGACGGCTGCCTGCGGTTCCGTGCGGTTTGGGTGCGTACGGCACGTCCGGGCCTTGCCACCGGGGAGTTTTCGGAGGAAGCCAAAACGGAGGGCAGTAGGGCAAATCGTGGGGCAAAGGAATTCTAATGTCAATGAACTCGCGGGCTGTCCGGCGGTGCGCGGTGCGGCCGGGTGCGGAAGACCCTTGCTTGCTCGATGTGAGGATAGCACGGCGGCGACAGGGTTTCGACGCTGCGATTGGCGTTGGGCGTTTGTTTTCAGTGGATCTTGTTGCGCCGAGCTGTGTGATCGATAGAGGTTCCTTCAGCTTGCGTCCTGCGGTGTTGCGCCAGCGGACTTCTGTTCATCGCGATTCGCCCCTCGGACTTCGCTCTCTGAGCGGGCGCTGGGCGGCACGGCCAAGATTCAGCCTCGGGCCCAAGCTGGGTTGTTCGGTTGCTGATTCCTCGAGGTGGACTTTCTGGGCCGCGCCGCTTCCAGATCTCCGCCGTGCGCGTTCTCGCGTCAAAGTGACGTGACCCGGACTTTATCGGGACTGATCTTACAGAAACGCCGTTCCCCGCCCGTCCGGCCACAAGTCCGACATGCCGAAAACGCAGCCATGTGCCTGCACGCCCGCGGCCATAGTTGCGTCGGGCGACAACTTCCGGATGTCCCGCTTGCCTGGCGGGCTATCGCTCCACGTCAAGGCGGTATATCTCCTGTATAGACTGGTTCGCCAACACGACAGGTTCCCCATCCGGAGTCCAGGAAACACCGGCAGCCATGGTTCCCGTCAAGCCAAACTCCTTGATGCTGCGGATTTCCTCCAGCTTGCGTGTGGCCACCTCGATGCGGGCTAGTCTGACCGGAAACGACAGCATCCCGTACACGTATTTGCTGTCCTTCGACCAGGTGGGGAACCCAAAGAACTTTGCGTTCACGCCCGCCCAGTGCTGGGTTTCAAAATCATAGATGGCAGGCCCGACAGGTTGGGATGGGAGCGCCACGAATTGTTTCCCGTCGGGGGACCAGCGCGCCGAAAACATATTCTCCGATCCCGGCACCATCTGTACCCGGCCGGTCTCCAGATCCACGATCGAGACATGCCGATCCTGCTTCGGAACGGTGTCCTCCAGCGGTGCAAAGACCAGCTTCTTTCCGTCGGGAGACCAGTTCGGATCGAAGCCGGGACCGCTCGCGCCCTTCACCGGTTCGGCCTTGCCACCTGCCGCTGGGATCGTAAAGATCCGGTGAGGATCTGCCCATACTCCTTTCCTGACTGCAGCGAACGCCAGGCGTTTGCCGTCCGGCGACCAGCGGGGCATATAGGTCACCAAGCCGTCTTCCAAAAGAACTTTGTCGCTGCCGTCGCGCCTGCATTTCCATAACTCCAGCCCCGGAAAACTGACGTAGGCGATCCACTGCCCGTCAGGCGAGTAGTCCAGGCAGTCGCCGGAGAGCCCGCCCAGGTAGGGCTCGAAGAGGCCGGTCAGCTTGTTGAGCTTCATCGCCTCCCCGCCGGCCAGCTCTCCTACCGCGTAGATCAGCCGCGGATCAGTGGGGTCTTCAGAGGGGCGGTGGTAGCTGACCGAGCCGGCCGTCAAACGCTGCGGCTGCGGCCTTCGCATCCAGCCAAGCCAGCGCCGGCTTCCCAGCACATAGAGTTCCCCATGGGAGACGAAGTACAACCGTTTCCCGTCGGGCGACCAGTTAGCGGCATATTGCTCGGCCTGAAACTGCGGCAGAAGGGGCCGCATGCCGGTTCCATCGGGCTTCACCTCCCAGACCTTATTCGGACCATCTTTCAGAACCAGGAACCCGATCCGTTCGGCCGACGGATGCCAGAATGTGTACGAGGGCGTGTTCCAATCGACCCGAGCCACCCGCCTCTCCGGCCCGCCGTCTACCGGACGCACAAATAAGCCCTCTTTACTGGATCTCAGCAGCGTCTTGAGGTCGGGGGAGACAGAATAGAGGCTGTCTCCGGCAGCTTCACCAATCCGTCGGGGCTTACTCCCATCGAAACCCGCAAGCCAGAGTTCCCCGCGGCTCGCGCTTGAGGGAGTCGAAACAGCCTGAGATCCTATCAGGATGACGCCAGGGGGGGCCATCCACAGCCAGGCCTGGTACTCCTGGTTGAGGAACGGCATTCTTTCCCGTCGCGGCTCACCGCCCTCCGTGGAGATGGACCAGAACTGGCCCACCAGCCGTTCGTCTGACGAGCTGTATAGAATCCTCCCACCCTGCACACCCAGGACATTGGTATTCAAACGGCCCCCGTGGGTCAACTGAGTCACGCGCGCCCTGGGCGCCGGTACCGGCCATAATCCGGTCACCAGGATGGCTGCCGTCACCAGTCCAAGGGCCCCGGCGGTCCACCACAGCCCCGCATGCGAGCGTGCCGGCTTCCTTTCCTGGGCCNNCCCAGGGCCTCGCGCAATTTGTTGACAGCCTTGTTCAGGCTCTGCTCATAGTCCACGAACGTGCCGTCGGGCCACAGCCGCCGTTGGAGTTCTTCGCGTGGAACGATCTGGCCGGCCTGCTCAAGCAGAGCGGCCAGGATCTGGACCGGCTGCTCCTGCAGTTTCAGACGGACGCCGTGTTTGGTGAGCTCGCGGGCCTGCGGGTCGTACTCGAATACGCCGAACCGCTTCTTCGGGCCAGGATTCTGCTCTGCCGTGGAGCGATCCATGCCGCCGCACCTCCCGACTGGACCGAATTGTAACACCGCTCGGCGCCCATTACAACGGGGAATCAGACCCGTTAACCTGCTGTTGTTTCAATCGGTTCTCCGGGGAGCCGACGATTCACATGCAAGTCAGTAAAGGTTCCGCCCTTGGCCATGGAGGTCCCAGGTTATCCGCCCCAAAGTGGGGCCATGAACCTCACAAAAACTCTTCCATTGTTCCTCTTTGTAGCTTCGGCGTCCTGCTCCGCGCAGACGCTGGTCATCGGGCTTTACGACTACGCCGACCTTTCCGCCAAAGAAACCACCCGCCTCACCGAGACCGCCGGTCTGGCGTTGGCCGACGCGGGCATTCAGGTCGTCTGGGCCCACTGCCGGGGAACGCTGGCTGTTCCCCCGGCCGCCGCTTGCGAACGGGAGATGCAGGCCAACCAGATCGTGATGCGGATCAATCCCACCGGGCTCCCCAGTTCCAACGGCGACAGGGTGCAGCATTTGGGAAAGACGCTCGCTACGGCGGACGGCGGGCAGTTCGCCAGCGTGTCCGTACCGGCCGTCCGGGCGCAAGCCGCCGGGTTCGGGATCGCGTTCGACCTCCTGCTGGGATATGCCGTGGCGCACGAGGCCGGCCACTGCCTGCTGGGACCCGGCCATTCCAACTCCGGGCTGATGCGCGCCGCCTGGAATCGCAAGGACTCCGAGGAGATGACGCGGCTAAGCCTGCACCTCACCGAGCAGGAGGCGCGGAAAGCCGCCGCCCGCCTGTCCGGGACTGAACTGGCGGCCAAGAGATAGCGATCGCCGAACACTCTTGCCTTTATTACCCCGTTCTGCTTGAGAGGCTCGTGCGGCATTGCCCTGATTCCTCAGCCTGATTGCGGATTGGGTTAGGCATCCCGTAGAATTGACCCGTGCTGTTATCGCCTGGAGGTTAAGTCCTGAGTCACGGTGCATCCGGGAGTTACCCACTTGGACGTGTCACGCGCGACCCCTAGATGTGGAGCCAGGCGAGCGTGACGGCCGGTTGGCGCGGATTGCTCCTGGGAAACGCCGTTCCGTGAAACTGGGCGATGCGCTCGGGCAGCAGGCCACATTGACGTATCGACAAACCGGAGAGCCGACCAGCAAAGACATTCTGGGGTGGACGCGCGCTGTCAGGGATGCGCTCAGTAATCTCAACGCCAATGGCAGACCTGGAGGTCTGCCCCGCGCGGTATCCTTATTGGTCGAACGCCTATGCCCGAACGCCTCCGCCGCGCCGACTTCCGCTTCCTGGCCGTTTGCCTGCTCCTGCTGGCGGCCACGGTCTGGTTCTCCGCGCGCTATTTCTACCGCGCATTCCCGGAAGCTTCCATCGATTTCCGCGTCACCCGCGAGCAGGCCCGCGCGCAAGCCGAAAGCTTCCTCGCCGCCCAGGGCCTGCACGTGAACGGCTACCGCCAGGCCTCTCGTTTCAGCTACGACGACAATGCCAAGACGTTCCTCGAGCGCGAACTGGGCCTCGCCCGGGCCAATCGCCTGATGGGCAGCCGCGTGCGTCTGTGGCGATGGTCCTGGCGCTGGTTCCGGCCGTTGCAGAAGGAAGAGTTCCGCGTGGACGTAACGCCCACGGGCGAACTGGCGGGCTTCGAGCACGAAATCCCTGAAGCCGCCGCGCGCCCAAGCCTGCCTGCCGACCGGGCACGCGCAGTCGCCGAGCGCTTCCTGCGCGAAGTGATGCGTCGCGATCCCGCCGGCCTCGATTTCGTGGAAGGCTCCAGCGTCACGCGGCCGGCGCGCACCGATCACACCTTCACCTGGAAAGAGCGCGATTTCGATATCGTCAACAAGGATGCCACCTATCGCCTGGAAGTGACCGTGCTCGGTAGCGAAGTGGGCGCCTACCGGGAATACCTGAAGGTGCCCGAAACCTGGCAGCGCGCTTACGAAACGCTGCGCTCGCGCAATGCCACCGCATCGACCATCGACGTGGGCTTCATGATGCTGCTGGCCCTGGGCCTGCTGGTCACCATCGTGTTGCGGGTGCGCGGCCACGATGTCCGCTGGCGGCTGGCCGCGGCCGTGGGCGGCATCGGGGCGCTGCTGTACTTTCTGGCGAACTGGAATGCGCAGCCGCTGGCCGAGTTCGGCTATCCGACCACGGATTCCTACGCCAGCTTCATCGCGCAGGAGTTTCTGCGAAACCTGACCGGCGCGTTGGGCGCGGGAGGCCTGCTGTTCATCCTGACCGCCGGCGCGGAGCCGCTTTATCGCGAACGCTACCGCGCGTGCCTGCCGCTGGGCACGCTCTTCAGCGCGCGCGGCCTCGGCAGCAAGCAGTTCTTCCTGGGCACGATCCTGGGCATTACCCTGGCCGGCATCTTCGTCGCCTACCAGACGGCCTTTTACATGGTGGCTTACCGCTTCGGCGCATGGTCGCCTGCCGATGTGCCCTACGACGATCTGCTGAACACGCGCCTGCCCTGGCTTTTCGTGCTGCTCGGCGGATTCCTGCCGGCGGTCTCGGAAGAGTTCATGTTCCGCATGTTCGCCATCCCGTTCCTGTCGAAACTGCTGCGCTATGTCCCGGTCGCGGTGGTGCTGGCGGCCTTTATCTGGGGATTCGGACACGCCGGCTACCCGCAGCAGCCCTTCTGGATTCGCGGCGTGGAAGTGGGCATCGGCGGCGTGGCGCTGGGGCTGATCATGCTGCGTTGGGGCATCCTGCCGACGCTGGTGTGGCATTACTCGGTGGATGCCATGTATACCGCGTTGCTGTTGTTGCGCTCGCACCACCCGTACTTCGTGTTCTCGGGCGCGGCCAGCGCGGGGATTATGGTGCTGCCCGTGCTTGTCGCGGGCATCGCCTACCTGCGCCGCGGAGGCTTCGTGCCGGAGCCTGCGCCCGCACCCGATGTGCCCACCGAGCCTACGGCCCCTGCTCCCGAGCCGCCAGCCGCGCCGGCCGAAAGCCTGCCCTACGCCGCATGGTCGGCTCGCCGCCGTGTGGCCGCGGCGCTGGTGCTCGTCGCGGGCGGGGTTTCGATCGCCACCGTGCACGTCGATGAATTCGGCGGCGAACCCCGGTTTGCGCTGGGACCCACGCGCGCCCGCGCCGCGGCCGGGCAATTCGCGCGCACGCAAGGCTTCGATCCGCAAGGCTACCGCGCCGTGGCCATCCCGGTCACCAACTGGGACGACGCCGGCGCCCGACTCACCGCCAAGTATTTCGTCCAGCGCCGCGATATCGCCTATGTGGCGGGCGCGTTTCACCGGCAAGTTCCGCTGCACGGTTGGACAGTACGCTTTTTCAAGCCGCTGCAGCACGAAGAGGTGCGGGTGTCGGTAGACCCGGAAAACGGCCGCGTTTTTGAATTCGAACACATTCTGCCCGAAGACCAGCCCGGCGCGGATCTGTCCGCCGATGCCGCCCGCGAGTTGGTGTTGCACGCTGCCGGCCTTCCCTTGCTGGCGGGGTTCGAGCTGAAGGAAAGCACCTCGGAGAAGAAGAAGGCGCGGCGCGATTACGCGCTGGTCTGGGAGGCCCGGCCGGGCGACCCGCGCAATCTGGACGAAGCCCGTTTCCGCGTGCGCGTCACGGTAGCGGGAGACCGCGTGGCGTCGTTCAGCTCCTGCTGGAAACTGCCCGAGAGCTTCGAGCGCGCCCGCGAGCGGCGCAACGCGCTCTGGTATGTGCTGCTGGTGCTGCGCATCGGGGTGAGCGCCGGCGTGTTGGTGCTGGGCATCTGGCTGTTGATCGAACGCACGCGCCAGGGATCCCTGCGCTGGGGCCGCGCGTTGTGGGCCGCGCTGCCACTGGGGGCGATCACGCTGGCGGGCATGGCCATGACGTTTCCGTTGCTCTTCGGCCAATACCCCACCACCTTCTCGCTGGAATCGTTCGAGGCAACCTTGGGCGTAGGGCTGTTCATCGGGGCCTTGGTGCTGTTCATCGCCATAGCCTGCGGCGTGGCGCTGATCCTGGCGCTCGCGCCCGACGCCCTGGCCGTATTCCGTCGCGCGAACCGCAAGGTGTCTGGCGTGGATGCGGTTTTCGCGGCGGGTCTGGCCGCGGTGCTGGCGATCGCGCTGGGCCGGCTGCGCTGGCTGGCGATCGACCGCTTCCATCCGCAAGCGCTGCTCTCCGCGGATGCGCGGACCGTCTTCGCTACGATTTCTCCCGCCGCCTCCGGGATCGCCTCCGCCTGCCAGGAGGCGCTGTTCTGGCTGGCGCTTCTGGCCGTTGTCGCGTACCTGGTTCGATACCTGGAACGCTGGCCCGGCGCGGCGGCGCTGGCAGGCCTTGCGGCGGTCGCCGGATTAGTGCCTGCCACGGTGCACACGGCCGGCGAATTCCTGCTGTACTACGCCATCCGGTTGATCTATCTGGCGGCCGCCGTGCTGGTGGTTAAGTACATGGTGCGCCGGAATTACCTGGCGTATCTGCTGATCGCCTGGACGCTTGCGTTGCTCGACAAAGGCGGGGATCTGCTGGCGCAGCCCGCGGCTCCGCTGCGCCTGCAAGGGGGCATCCTGATGGCGCTGCTGGTGGCCACGCTGGCGTGGGCTCTGGCCCCGGTCTTTCGTGCCGCTCGCCGGCCGGCATAGGCCTCCCTTGGCCTCGCCTGCACGGCACTGGCGCACTGCCATCAATTCCTGACGGACAAAGACCGCTCCCTGACGGTCGCGGCTCGGTAAGCCCTGCGAAATCAACGCGACTGTTGCCGAGCCGCGACCGTAAGGGAGCGGTTTCCCCAAAACCGTTAAGCACCCCATCACTGCCATCGCGGCGCTTGACCCCAGCCTCGCCGGTTCGCTATGCTAAGCTCCATCTGCTCGACTTAAGACATCCCCACGTACCCATTTCCCCATGGAGGACGAATGAATCCGCAAGAAGTATTGGAATACGCAAAGAATAACGGCGCCAAGCAGTTGGACCTTCGCTTTACCGATATCCCGAGCCTGCAACATCACGTCTCCTATCCCATCGGCGAGTTGACGGAAAGCAGCTTTGAAGAGGGCTTCGGCATGGACGGCTCCAGCATTCGCGGCTGGGCGGCCATCAACGAAAGCGACATGCTGCTGGTGCCCGACCCCAGCACGGCGCTCATGGATCCGTTCGCTGAAACGGCCACATTAGTGATGCTGGGCGACGTGATCGACCCCATCACCAAGCAGCACTACGAGCGCGATCCCCGCTGGATCGCCAAGAAAGCCGAACTGTTCCTGAAGAATAGCGGCGCGGGCGATACCGCGTTTTTCGGCGCCGAAGCCGAGTTCTTCATCTTCGACAACATCCGCTTCGACCAGAACCAGCACTCCGGCTTCTATTTCATCGACGCCGAAGAGGGCCGCTGGAATTCGGGGCGGGAGAAGGACAATCTGGGGTACCGGCCGCGCTATAAAGAAGGCTACTTTCCGGTGCCGCCGACGGACCACTACCAGGACCTGCGCAGCGAGATGGTGCAGACCATGATCCAGTGCGGTTTGCACATCGAATGCCATCACCACGAAGTGGCCACCGGGGGCCAGTGCGAGATCGACCAGCGCTTCGACACGCTGGTGAAGTCGGCGGACAACATGATGTTGTACAAATACATCATCCGCAACGTAGCCAACCA